>NZ_CP017184.1:316560-633121 GCF_001729805.1 Enterobacter roggenkampii
AGACCGGGTGATGGAGATCTGCGGTGCGGCGCTGCAGCCTGCGGGGATTATCCTGCTGGTTATCGGTGCAGGCGGCGTGTTCAAGCAGGTGCTGGTGGATTCCGGCGTGGGCCCGGCTCTGGGCGAAGCGCTGACCGGGATGGGCTTGCCGATTGCGGTCACCTGCTTTGTGCTGGCTGCGGCGGTGCGTATCATCCAGGGTTCCGCCACCGTGGCGTGTTTAACCGCCGTGGGTCTGGTGATGCCGGTGATTGAACAGCTGAACTACTCCGGTGCCCAGATGGCCGCGCTCTCTATCTGTATCGCGGGCGGTTCGATTGTGGTCTCTCACGTTAACGACGCCGGCTTCTGGCTGTTCGGTAAGTTTACCGGTGCCACCGAAGCGCAAACCCTGAAAACCTGGACGCTGATGGAAACTATCCTCGGCACGACGGGTGCAATTGTCGGGATGATTGCCTTTACGCTGCTCAGCTAAATGCAATGATTTAACAAGGAAAAAAAAGGCCCGGTAGCGTCAGCGCTTACCGGGCCTTTTTATTATCCAGGGCGTCAGGCCGGGCCATAACCCGGCATTGTGTTACTCGCCCTGCGTGGCGCTCTCAATCGTTAAGCGCACGTCCGAGGTAATCAGCTCTGCCAGCATCTGGTACACCTTCAACGTCTCTTCCGGCTCGGCATCACCCGTATCGCTGATGAAGCCTTCATCGCGCAGCGTCAGCACCAGAGAACTGAAGACCGCTTTGTCGAAGAATTCAGGGGCGTTAATACCGTGCAGAACGGACAGGCGCTGGGCCAGCGTCCGGCTCTCTTTCTCCAGCGTACCGCGGTTGATGGACGGGTTCGCGCTCAGCAGCCAGAACGTGATGGCGTAGCGCTGCAGCGTTTCGCGCGCACCGGCCGCCAGCAGCTGCAGGGTGCGGGAGCGTGACGGATTGATGTGCAGCTCGTCGTTGTTCAGGGTAATCAGCCCCTGGCGACGCATCTCTTCCGTCATCTTATCCAGTTCTGTCGCCAGCTCATCCTTACTCCAGCGCAGGAACAGCTCCGCTTTCAGCATTGGATAGATGGTCTCAAGATGGCGCAATAGCTCCTGACGGGAGATATGACGATGCTGGGTAATAATGGCGGCCATGAGCGACGGCAGCATCAGCATATGCGTGATGTTGTTGCGGTAGTAGGTCATCAGCACCGCCTGCTCGCGCGGCAGAATGATGATGTCGCCGATCGTGTCCTTCTCCACTTCAAACTTGTTCATCTGCAACGCGTGATCGATAAGTTCACTGGCGGTTGCAGAAGGCACGGTCGAGTCAACCGAATACGGCACGTTACGCATCATGTCCAGATAGCAATCCAGCTGCTCCGTGAGCTGTTCACGGGTCAGCGAGCGCTGACGTGAAGCCAGCAGCGCCGTACAGCACAGGTTCATGGCGTTAGCCGCACCGGCGTTGTTAATGCGCACCATCAGCTCGGACGCGATGCCGTTAACCGTTGGCGTTAGCCAGGCCGGACGCACCGCTTCGATAGGATCGATGGACTCGCGCCACTCCGGCACGTGATGGTTCAGGTAGGTCATCAGCGGCATCGGCTCGCCGAAGTTCACGTAGCCCTGACCGAGATTGCGCAGCTTGCTCAAGCCGCGCAGCATCTGCGGCAGGCTCTCTTTCTCTTTGGTCGCGCCACGCAGCTCTTTCGCGTACGTGCCCACTTCCATCACGTGCTCGTAGCCGATGTAGATAGGCACCAGCGTGATCGGACGGGTACCTCCGCGCAGCATGGCCTGGATGGTCATCGACAGCGTGCCGGTCTTCGGATCGAGCAGACGACCTGTACGGGAACGACCGCCCTCCACGAAGTATTCCACGGAATAGCCGCGGCTGAACAGCTCGCCCAGATACTCGCGGAACACGGTGGAGTAGAGCTTGTTGCCCTTGAAGGTACGACGAATAAAGAACGCGCCCAGGCGACGGAAAATCGGGCCCGCGGGCCAGAAGTTCAGGTTGATACCGGCTGCGATGTGCGGTGGCACCAGCCCCTGGTGATAGAGCACGTAGGAAAGGAGCAGGTAGTCCATGTGGCTGCGGTGGCAGGGGACATAGACAATCTCATGGCCATCGTGCGCCAGCTGACGCACGCGCTCGGCGTTATGGACGTTGATGCCCTGATACAGGCGGTTCCAGGTAAAGCCGAGAATACGATCGGACAGGCGAATCATCTCGTAAGAGAAGTTCGCTGCGATCTCTTCCATCAGCGCAATGGCGTTCTGCTGAGCTTTCTCATGCGAAATTTTCTTGCTGCGCGCTTCGTCTTCAACGGCGCGGGCGATCGCTTTTGAAGCCAACAGCTTGTTGAACAGATCCTGACGCGCCGGGAGGCGTGGCCCTACGGCCGCCAGGCGCTGACGAGCGAAGTGCATACGCGCCACGCGCGCCAGTTTTTGCGCGATGATCTTGTCGGTGCCGTGCTCGTCCGCCATGCGACGCAGCGAAACGGAAGGGGAGAAACGCACAAAGCTGTCGCGTCCCAGCCAGGAGACCGCGAAGAACTTCTGGATGCCGTTAAGCATGCGCAGCGGCGGATTCTCTTCGCCTTTTTCACGACCCGGACGACGACCAAACATCACCGATACCGGCACCATCTGCACATCCAGCTCGGGGTTGCTGCGGTGCAGGTCGAGATAGTCATGGAACAGCTTGATGGACTCTTCTTTCGGCGTGTAATAGGTAAATACGCGCGGCCCGCCGTGGATGAAGACGTAGCGCGGCAGCAGCGTACCGTCAACTTCCAGCGGTTCAAGCGGGTCAGGTAAGTCATGCGCCAGACACTGGGCGCGAAGCGTCAGTAAGTCTGCCTTCGAGTTATAAGGCAAAACGTACATAATAGGGCGCGACGTATCGAGCCCCAGTTCCAGCGCGGGTTCTGCTGGGATAGACTTGCTTTTTACCAGGATGCTTAATGGTAAATTAAGTAATTTGTAGTAAATTCGTGGCCAGCCGGACATAAACGATGTAAAGCCTCTGGTTAATAATGCAATTGCGGCGCAAGGATAACAGAAAGCGCGCAAAATTTCTGTTGTTACCCGTCATACTTCAGGCTGTAGCGAAACGCGCTCCGCCTCATGTTAATGACGCTCTTTTTTAAAAAAGGTTCTTTTAATGGCCAATAATACCACTGGGTTAACGCGTATCATCAAAGCCGCCGGCTATTCATGGAAAGGTTTCCGTGCCGCATGGGTCAACGAAGCCGCTTTTCGCCAGGAGGGCGTCGCCGCAATCATCGCGGTGATCGTCGCCTGTTTCCTTGATGTTGATGCGATTACCCGCGTACTGCTTATCGGTTCCGTACTTCTGGTGATGATAGTGGAAATTCTTAATAGCGCTATTGAGGCCGTTGTTGATCGCATTGGTTCCGATTTCCATGAGCTTTCTGGCCGTGCAAAAGACATGGGCTCTGCTGCCGTGTTGCTGGCGATTATCACTGCCGTTATCACCTGGGTCACCCTGCTTTGGTCACATTTCCTATGAGCCTCGAGGAATAATTAAGTCCCTGGTTTTTTGTGCAGTTTTTGGTTCCAAAATCGCCTTTGACTGTATATACTCACAGCATAACTGTATATACACCCAGGGGGCGGAATGAAAGCGTTAACGACCAGGCAGCAAGAGGTGTTTGATCTCATTCGGGATCATATCGGCCAGACGGGTATGCCACCCACGCGTGCGGAAATCGCGCAGCGTCTGGGCTTCCGTTCTCCGAATGCTGCCGAGGAACACCTGAAAGCGCTGGCGCGTAAGGGTGTGATTGAGATTGTGTCAGGCGCGTCGCGTGGTATCCGCCTGCTGGTGGAAGAAGAGACGGGCATTCCGCTGATAGGGCGTGTTGCTGCAGGTGAGCCGCTGCTGGCACAACAGCATATTGAAGGTCACTACCAGGTCGATCCCGGCATGTTCAAACCGAGCGCTGATTTCCTGCTGCGCGTCAGCGGCATGTCGATGAAAGACATCGGCATTCTTGATGGCGATCTGCTTGCGGTGCATAAAACCCAGGACGTGCGAAACGGCCAGGTCGTGGTCGCACGCATTGATGACGAAGTGACCGTTAAGCGTCTGAAAAAGCAGGGTAACACTGTTCAGTTGCTGCCCGAAAACAGCGAGTTCACCCCGATTGTGGTCGACCTCCGCGAACAGAGCTTCTCTATTGAAGGTCTGGCGGTAGGCGTGATTCGCAACGGTGAATGGCTGTAATCTCTTCCTGACAGGCTATGGCACCGCTGTAGCCTGATTCATTCCCCACTCCCGGTATCTTTCATGTCACTGCTGACGGCATCCGATAAGGCATTGTGGCGTCTTGCTCTGCCGATGATTTTCTCCAATATTACCGTGCCCTTGCTGGGGCTGGTTGATACTGCCGTTATAGGCCATCTTGATTCACCGGTTTATCTTGGCGGCGTGGCGATTGGCGCGACGGCAACCAGCTTCCTGTTTATGCTGCTGCTCTTTTTGCGCATGAGTACCACCGGTCTTACCGCACAGGCTTATGGCGCGAAAGATCCGCTGCGTCTGGCGCGCGCACTGGTGCAGCCGCTGATCCTCGCGCTTGGCGCGGGTGCGTTAATCGTTGTATTGCGGGCCCCCCTGATCGATCTTGCGCTTCATATCGTCGGTGGCAGCGAAGCGGTACTGGCGCAGGCGCGACGGTTCCTGGAAATCCGCTGGCTCAGCGCACCCGCCTCGCTGGCAAACCTGGTTCTGCTGGGGTGGCTACTGGGCGTGCAGTACGCCCGCGCGCCCGTGATTTTGCTGGTGGTGGGTAACCTGCTCAACATTGTTCTGGACGTCTGGCTGGTCATGGGTCTGCATATGAACGTGCAGGGCGCGGCGCTGGCGACGGCGATTGCCGAATACGGGACCTTTATCATTGGCTTGTGGATGGTCCGGCGTGTGCTGGCCATGCGCGGGATCTCCCTGGCGCTGCTCAAAACCGCATGGCGCGGCAATATCCGTAAGCTGCTGGCGCTCAACCGTGACATCATGTTGCGCTCGCTTCTTCTTCAGCTCTGCTTCGGTGCGCTGACGGTTTTCGGGGCTCGACTGGGGCCGGAAATCGTTGCGGTGAATGCGGTATTGTTGACGCTTCTGACCTTTACCGCCTATGCGCTGGACGGATTTGCCTACGCGGTCGAAGCGCATTCCGGGCAGGCGTACGGCGCGCGCGAAAGCGGGCAGCTTCGGGAGGTGTGGCGGGCTGCCTGCCGTCAGTCGGGGCTGGTGGCGCTGGCCTTTGGTCTGGTTTACGCCTGCTTCGGTGAGCAAATCGTTGCATTGCTTACCTCTCTCCCTGCGCTGCGCGAGCTGGCGAGCCACTATCTCATCTGGCAAGTCGTCTTACCGGTGGTTGGCGTCTGGTGTTATCTGCTGGACGGCATGTTTATTGGGGCGACGCGCGGAGCCGAAATGCGCAACAGTATGGCTGTCGCGGCGGCCGGATTTGGCCTGACGCTGCTGACGCTCCCCTGGCTGGGTAATCATGGCCTGTGGCTGGCCCTGGCCGTCTTCCTCTCGCTGCGCGGGTTATCGCTGGCGTTTATCTGGCACCGGCACTGGCAAAACAATACCTGGTTTCCCTCGCGCTCCGATATATCGTGACGGTTAAAGATTCCGAATATGAAATTAACCACGGAATCCTTAACTACAATAATTATCACGTCCAGCAGAAAAGAACGTAACGGACGTTACGACCCGACGCTTAACGAAGAGGACACGATGATGAATAAAGACGAAATCGGCGGCAACTGGAAGCAGTTCAAAGGTAAAGCGAAAGAACAGTGGGGTAAGCTGACGGATGACGACATGACCGTCATCGAAGGTAAACGCGATCAGCTTGTCGGTAAAATCCAGGAGCGTTACGGCTACGCAAAAGACCAGGCGGAAAAAGAAGTGGGCGACTGGGAAAAACGCAACGACTACCGCTGGTAACCGGGCTACACCCGAAAGTATAAGGAAGTACACCCTGAGGGCGGCCATGAGCCGCCTTTTCTTTTGCCGCTAACGCGGCTTTTTCTTCACCAGGATAGAGTGGTCGTGCTGACACGCGTCCTGATGGCGACAGGCTTCCACCTCCACGCACGCGGAACAGAGCCCGTGCGCTTCAATCACGTTATGACGCAGGGCAAAGCCCATTTTCGCTGCCAGCGTATGCATAATATCTTCCACGCCTTCCGCAGCCTCTTCTTTCACCACGCCGCAGCGGTCACAGATAAACATCGCCGATGTGTGGGTGGGCTGATCGAACAGATGGCATAGCACATAGCTGTTGGTGGATTCCACCTTGTGCACGAACCCTTGTTCAAGCAGGAAATCCAGCGCGCGATAGACCGTCGGCGGCTTTGCCTGCGGCTCGCTTTCGCGGAGTAGATCCAGCAGATCGTAGGCGCTGATGGCACCCTGCTGCAGGCTCATCAGACGTAATACTTCAAGGCGCTGCGGAGTCAGGCGCACATTGCGTTGCGCACACAGCTTTTCGGCCTGCGCTAACAGCTCTTTTGTGGACTTATCCATGTAGCACCCCGGATGTTATAGGACGGAAAACCTTCACTTTATCATGTTCTGCTAAAAACACCGAGATCCGCCAGTCTGTGCTATACCTGACCCATCGAAAACCGGGAGAACCAGAATGAAAAGACCTGACTGCATTCGACACTGGCGCGACGTGGAAGGCGCGGATGACTCGACCTACCCCGACAGCGATGAGCTGTTTTCCATTGGTGCTCCGCTGGCTCGCAAGCTTGGGCTCGGGCGTATTGGCATCCATCATGAGCGCCTGCCGCCTGGGCGCAGAACGTCCTATCCGCATGCGGAGAGCGACGAAGAAGAGTTTGTTTACGTGCTCGAAGGCTACCCTGAAGCCTGGATTAACGGCTACTTGTGGAAGCTGGAGCCTGGCGACAGCGTAGGTTTTCCCGCCGGAACCGGCATCTGTCATACCTTTATCAACAACACGGACGATGAGGTTCAGCTCCTGGTCGTTGGCGAGGCCAACAAGAAGCACAACCGTATCTACTACCCGCTCAACCCCGTGTATGCCGCCACGCGGGAAGATCGCTGGGTAGATCATCCCCCGCAGTTTTTTGGGCCGCATGATGGAAAACCTGGGAAAAAATAATTTCCTCTTCTATAAATATTGAGGGCCGTCACAAAATATAACAGGCCGTAAGGGAGTTTTACTTAGGGAAAGAAATAGCGGGTCTTTTACTACTTATTCACAGCAATAGTTCGTTCCTGTTTGGGTGATAACAGACAGGGGTTATTTCATAACAGACTATAACGGGCATACTGTGAAAAAAAATTTTAAATTTTCGGTGGTTAGCATTGCTGTCTCCTTGTTTATGGCAAATCAGGCGGGAGCAGCCAATACCTGGACAGAATCACGCAGCGACGCAATGGGTGGCACCGGCGTGGCTTCGGGGAGCTATGGTAGTGGGGCGTTAATCAACCCCGCGCTGCTGGCAAAGGCAAAGCCGGACGATGATGTGACGGTCATATTGCCTTCGGTTGGCGCGCAAATCACGGATGAAGACAATCTTCAGGACGAGATTGATAACATCAACGACAAAATTAATCACTACAAGGATGTGGTTGATAATCTCACGCCACGAGAAATTATCACCAATCCATTAGGTTCCATTAATCAATTCCAGGGCGCGGCCAAAGATCTGGCCGATGAGTTGGACTATCTCAAAGGCAAAACCGCACGCGCAACGGCAGGGGCAGGGCTTGCGGTGAGTATCCCTAACGATGTCCTTTCGGTAGCCTTCATGGCGAAAGGCTATGCCCATGGCCGGGTGAGCTCGTCTATCGATCAGCAAGATATTGATTACCTTCGCCGTATTCAACGAAGCAATGTCGTGGCTGCCGGTGTCGCGCTGGACGCTGCGCTGAATGGTACGGATCAGATCACCAAAAACCTCAACTCAACGGCATCCGGCCGGGCGGCGATAGTCTCCGATTACGGTGTTGCTGTTGCCCGTCAGTTCGATCTGGGTGGCGTCCCGGTTTCCGTGGGGGTTACGCCAAAACTGCAAAAAACCTGGGTCTATAACTACACCACGTCAATCTACGATTACGACAGTAACAAGTGGAACGACAGCCGCTACCGCACTGACGATACGGGCTTCAACGTGGATGCCGGTATTGCGGCCGATTTCGGCGAACACTGGACCGTGGGCGTGAGCGGACAAAACCTGATGTCGCGTGATATCGACACCAAAGACATCCGTATTCGCAACGGCCGTACGGGAGAAGTGGTGAGCTATAAAGACACCTACCAGATCCGTCCGCTGGTGACCGCCGGTGCTGCCTGGCACAACGACCTGGTGACGCTGACCGCCGATGGCGATCTGACCGAAACCAAAGGCTTCAAGAGCGAAGATACGTCGCAATACGTGGGTGTCGGTGCCGAGGTGACGCCGCTGAGCTGGCTGGCGGTGCGTGCGGGTTATCGTGCCGACGTGAAGGGTAACGACAGCAATGTCTTTACCGGCGGTGTCGGTTTCGCGCCGTTTAGCACCGTGCATGTTGACCTGATGGGCCTGTACGGTGAAGACGAAACCTGGGGCGCAGGGGCTCAGCTGAGCATGACGTTCTAAAGTCCACCGGAGGCGCTGCGCCTCCGGCTTTTCTTTGTGCTATAGTAGCGCCCCTTTTCCACCAGATGCTTAAAACTTCGCCATGTCGTCAGAATTACAGACCGCTTTCCCTGCACACCGTTTTTCCATTGCGCCGATGCTCGACTGGACGGACAGACACTGCCGCTATTTCCTGCGCCAGCTCTCCCGCCATACGCTGCTGTACACCGAAATGGTGACCACAGGCGCAATCATTCACGGCAAGGGCGACTATCTGGCCTATAGCGAAGAAGAGCATCCGGTTGCCCTGCAGCTGGGCGGCAGCGATCCGGCCGCCCTGGCGCAGTGCGCGAAGCTGGCTGAAGCGCGCGGCTACGACGAGATCAACCTCAACGTTGGCTGCCCGTCCGATCGCGTGCAAAACGGCATGTTCGGCGCCTGCCTGATGGGGAACGCGCAGCTGGTGGCGGACTGTATCAAGGCGATGCGCGACGTCGTTTCCATTCCGGTGACGGTCAAAACCCGCATCGGCATTGACGACCAGGACAGCTACGAATTCCTGTGCGATTTCATCAATACGGTCTCCGGCAAGGGCGAATGCGAGATGTTCATCATCCATGCGCGAAAAGCCTGGCTCTCCGGCCTGAGCCCGAAAGAGAACCGTGAAATCCCGCCGCTGGACTACCCGCGCGTGTATCAGCTGAAGCGTGACTTCCCTCACCTGACCATGTCCATTAACGGCGGCATCAAGTCGCTGGAAGAGGCCAAAGCGCATCTTGAACATATGGATGGGGTGATGGTCGGGCGCGAGGCGTATCAGAACCCGGGCATTCTGGCGACGGTCGATCGCGAAATCTTTGGCATCGAAGGTGCAGACACCGATCCGGTTGGCGTCGTGCGTGCGATGTATCCTTACATTGAACGCGAGCTGAGCAACGGTACGTATCTCGGCCATATCACTCGCCATATGCTTGGGCTGTTCCAGGGCATTCCGGGCGCGCGTCAGTGGCGTCGCTACCTGAGCGAAAACGCCCATAAAGCCGGGGCCGATATTGAGGTGCTGGAACATGCGTTGCGCCTGGTGGCGGACAAGCGATAACTTTCGCTAAAAGTTCGTCAAATTCACCACGCCCTGCGAATTCTCGCGGGGCGTTTTGCTTTAAGAACAACACGTTATGTCTGGCATGATTCTTGTAATGTTTGCTGCATCATTCGGGAACTCGTGGGAGAGCACCATGCTGGAACTACTTTTTGTGATTGGCTTTTTTGTCATGCTGTTAGCAACGGGCATTTCGCTGCTCGGCATTCTGGCGGCTATCGTGGTGGCGACGGTCGTCATGTTTATTGGCGGATTGTTTGCCCTGACGATCAAACTGCTGCCGTGGTTACTGCTGGCCGTGGCGGTGGTATGGGTGATACGGGCGATTAAATCGCCAAAAGTGCCCAGTTATCAGCGCAATAACCGCTTCCGTTACTAAGGTATTGAGGGGTTCGTCACAGAGTTGTAACTTTTCCGGCAGCCTGGCTTAGAACAGAATAGGATTTACTTATCGAATCTGTCACTATGACTGCCGTTAAAGAATTCATCGCGCTGTACCCTACATACAGCCGAACTAAAAAAAGAAAGGGCTTCCCACGGGAAGCCCAATTTCTTTTTGGGGCTCAGGGAATCAACAAGCTCGATCCCTGCGTTGCCCGGCTCTCCAGCACCTCATGCGCGCGCTGCGCGTCGGCTAGCGGGTATTTCTGCGCTTCTGCCACATCCACCTTAATGACGCCGCTGGCGATCAGCGAGAACAGCTCGTTGCTGGCTTCCTCAAGTTCTTCCCGGTTGGTGATGTAGCCTTGCAGGGAAGGGCGCGTGACGTACAGCGAGCCTTTCTGGTTAAGGATGCCCAGATTCACGCCGGTGACAGCACCTGACGCATTCCCGAAGCTCACCATCAGCCCACGACGCTGCAGGCAGTCCAGCGACGCTTCCCAGGTATCTTTCCCTACCGAGTCATACACCACGCGCACCTTTTTGCCGCTGGTGATCTCCTTCAGCCGTTCGACAATGCTCTCTTCACGGTAGTTAATCACCTGCCAGGCGCCCGCCTGCAGCGCGCGCTGGGCTTTTTGGGCATTGCCCACGGTGCCGATCAGTTTTGCGCCCAGCGCTTTTGCCCACTGACAGGCGATGAGTCCGACGCCACCCGCCGCGGCATGAAACAGGAACTGCTCGTCGGGTTTAATTTCATAGGTTTTGCGCAGCAGGTAGTAAACGGTTAAACCTTTCAGAAAGGAGGCCGCCGCCTGCTCAAAGGAGATGGCGTTGGGCAGCAGGGCGGCTTTATCCGCCGGGACGTTGTGGACGGAGCTGTAAGCGCCCAGCGGAGATTGCGCGTACACCACGCGGTCGCCTTCTTTAATATGCTTAACCGCGCTGCCCACTTTGACGACGACGCCGGCCGCCTCGGTGCCCAGTCCACTCGGCATCGACGGAGGCGGGTAGAGCCCGCCGCGAATATAGGTGTCGATGTAGTTTATGCCGATGGCTTTGTTTTCAACCTGCACTTCGTTTTCGCCAGGCGCGGTGGGGGTGAACTCCACCGCGTTGAGTACGTCAGGGCCACCATGCTTGTGAAATTCAATACGTGTTGCCATGCTTCCTCCAGAATGTGGTAATCTTTCGACCCACTCTTTATCTCGGTAACTCCATTCACTATGGCAGGAAACAAACCCTTCAACAAACAGACTGAACCTCGCGAGCGTGATTTCCAGGTCGCAGGGTTAAAAGTCCCGCCGCACTCGATTGAAGCGGAACAGTCGGTGTTGGGCGGTTTAATGCTGGATAACGAGCGCTGGGACGACGTCGCCGAGCGCGTGGTGTCTGAGGATTTCTACACCCGTCCGCACCGTCATATCTTTACCGAAATGGCGCGCCTGCAGGAGTCGGGTAGCCCGATTGACCTGATCACGCTCGCGGAATCGCTGGAGCGTCAGGGACAGCTGGACAGCGTCGGCGGGTTTGCCTATCTGGCAGAACTGTCAAAAAACACGCCAAGTGCGGCGAACATCAGCGCTTATGCTGACATCGTGCGTGAACGCGCCGTTGTCCGCGAGATGATCTCGGTGGCGAATGAGATCGCCGAAGCGGGTTTTGATCCGCAGGGTCGCACCAGTGAAGACCTGCTCGACCTTGCCGAGTCTCGCGTCTTCAAAATCGCCGAAAGCCGCGCCAACAAAGACGAAGGCCCCAAAAATATCGCCGACGTCCTCGACGCCACCGTTGCCCGTATCGAACAGCTGTTCCAGCAGCCGCACGACGGTGTGACCGGGGTGAACACCGGCTATGACGATCTCAACAAGAAAACCGCCGGTCTGCAGCCGTCGGATTTGATTATCGTCGCCGCGCGTCCGTCGATGGGTAAAACGACATTTGCGATGAACCTCGTCGAAAATGCGGCGATGTTGCAGGATAAGCCGGTACTGATTTTCAGCCTTGAGATGCCCTCAGAGCAGATCATGATGCGTTCTCTGGCATCGCTGTCGCGCGTGGACCAGACCCGCATCCGTACCGGTCAGCTCGACGATGAGGACTGGGCGCGCATCTCCGGCACCATGGGCATTCTGCTGGAAAAACGTAACATCTATATTGATGACTCCTCCGGCCTGACGCCGACGGAAGTCCGTTCCCGCGCGCGTCGTATCGCCCGCGAACACGGCGGTATCGGCCTTATCATGATCGACTACCTTCAGCTGATGCGCGTCCCGTCGCTCTCCGACAACCGTACGCTGGAGATCGCCGAAATTTCCCGCTCGCTCAAGGCGTTAGCCAAAGAGCTGCACGTGCCGGTGGTGGCGCTGTCGCAGCTTAACCGCTCTCTGGAACAACGTGCCGACAAACGTCCGGTCAACTCCGACCTGCGTGAATCCGGCTCGATCGAGCAGGATGCCGACTTAATCATGTTTATCTACCGTGATGAGGTTTATCACGAGAACAGCGACCTGAAAGGGATCGCCGAAATTATTATTGGTAAACAACGTAACGGCCCGATCGGGACGGTGCGTCTGACCTTTAACGGCCAGTGGTCGCGTTTCGACAACTATGCCGGTCCTCAATATGATGATGAGTAATTTCTAAGGAATTCAAATGCAAGCGGCAACTGTTGTCATTAACCGCCGCGCTCTGCGACACAACCTGCAACGTCTGCGTGAACTGGCACCCGCCAGCAAGCTCGTTGCAGTCGTGAAAGCGAACGCTTACGGACACGGTCTTCTTGAGACCGCGCGAACGCTCCCCGATGCCGACGCCTTTGGCGTCGCCCGTCTTGAAGAAGCCCTCCGCCTGCGCGCGGGGGGATTACCCAGCCGATTCTGCTCCTCGAAGGCTTTTTCGAAGCCGCCGATCTGCCAACTATCGCGGATCAGCATCTGCACACGGCGGTACACAACGAAGAACAGCTGGCCGCGCTGGAAACCGCTGAGCTGAGCGAGCCGGTGACCGTGTGGATGAAGCTTGATACGGGCATGCACCGTCTGGGCGTACGTCCGGAAAGCGCCGAAGCGTTTTATCAGCGTTTATGCCGGTGCAAAAACGTGCGCCAGCCGGTGAATATTGTCAGCCACTTCGCCCGTGCCGATGAGCCCGAGTGCGGTGCGACCGAGCGACAGCTGGATATCTTTAATACCTTCTGCGAAGGCAAGCCGGGGATGCGCTCGATCGCCGCATCCGGCGGTATTCTGCTGTGGCCGCAGTCGCATTTCGACTGGGCGCGACCGGGCATCATTCTTTACGGCGTGTCGCCGCTGGAGAATAAACCCTGGGGACCGGACATGGGTTTCCAGCCAGTCATGTCTCTGGTGTCTACTCTGATTGCCGTGCGTGAACACAAAGCCGGTGAACCGGTGGGCTATGGTGGCACCTGGACCAGCGAGCGCGACACGCGTCTCGGCGTGGTGGCGATGGGCTACGGCGACGGCTATCCGCGCGCTGCACCAACGGGTACGCCGGTGCTGGTTAACGGTCGCGAGGTGAAGATCGTTGGCCGCGTGGCGATGGACATGATTTGCGTCGATCTGGGGCCAGAAGCGCAGGATAAACCCGGCGACGATGTGGTGATGTGGGGGGAAGGTTTACCCGTTGAACGTATTGCTGAAATCACTAAAGTGAGTGCTTACGAACTTATCACCCGCCTGACGTCGCGGGTGGCGATGAAGTACCTCGACTAACATTTCATTCCAGGGAAGGATAATGTCCCCTTCAGAAATCGCTGCATGTCTGGCCTATGCTCTCTCCGTCTGGCTGGCCGCCAGAAACAATATCCATACGTGGTGGATAGGCATCATCGGTAGCGGGCTTTATGCCTGGGTCTTCTATTCTGTGCAGCTTTATGCTGACGTTACCCTTCAGTTCTTTTTCATCATAACGAGCATAACCGGCTGGCTGCATTGGCTTAAAGGCAATCATGGAGAGGTCTTGCCTGTTCGTCGTACCAGACCGGGTCATTTTTTTATGCTTTTAGCCTGCGCCGTAAGCGTAGCAGCGGCGTACGGGTGGATATTGCATCTCTATACCAATGCATGGGCCCCCTGGCTGGACTCCATCATTTTGACATTCAGCATTCTTGCTCAGTTTATGTTGATGGGACGGCGTCTGGAAAACTGGTACATCTGGCTTGCCGTTAACACGCTGGCAGTACCGCTGTACGCGACGAGAGAACTGTACCTGACCGCCGGTTTATATCTGGTGTTTTGGTTTAATGCGTGGCACGGACTGTATCAGTGGCGCAAGGAGATCCGTGCGCAATGACGCTGTATGCCAACGGCCTGGTGGTAGGCAAATTCGCACCATTACATGCAGGCCATGAAGCGCTTATCAATACGGCACTTGAGCAGTGCGAGACGGTCTGTATCATCAGCTATTCGTCGCCGGAAATACGCGGTTACGAACCTGAAAAGCGGCTTAACTGGTTAACAACGCGCTTTCCGCAATGTCGCCACCTCGTGCTTTCGCCGCATGTGTTGGCTGCATATAGCCTTGCGCCACCGCCACCGAATGACGCTGATGACGATCTTCACCGGCATTATGTTGCAACGCTGTGTGAGGACATTTTGCACTGTCAGCCAGAGGCGGTATTTACTGCCGAAGACTATGGAGACGGGTTTGCTGCTGTCCTGAGCCAGCGTTTCGGACGACCGGTTGCGCACGTGCGTCTCCAGCGTCAACGGGGACCAGAGGCCCCTTCGGGAACGCTCATCCGTTCTGATGTTCATCGTTATCGTAAGATGATGTCCCCAGAGGTGTACCGCAGCTTTGTTTTTCGTATCTGCTTATTAGGTGGAGAATCGACGGGCAAAAGCACGTTAGCAAAGGCTCTGGCGCAGACGCTAAACGTTCCGTACGTTGCAGAGTATGGCCGTGAACACTGGGAAGCGAAGAACGGTATCCTGGATCGGGAGGATTTGCTGCATATTGCCCGCGAGCAAGTACGTCGGGAAGCATTAGCCTGCACGGCGCCTTATCTGGTCTGTGATACCTCACCTTTAACGACCCTGTTTTACGCACTCGATCAGTTTGGCAGCGCGCCGCAGGCGTTAAAGGAGTTAGCTGAACGAGACTATGCACTGGTCGTACTTTGCGGAGATGAATTTCCGTTTGTGCAGGATGGCACCCGGCAGGGCGAGGCGTTTCGCCACCGACAGCAAGTATGGTATGAAGCAGAGCTGTCGGCACGAAATATTCCTTTTCTGCGCGTGCGGGGCTCACTGCCTGAGCGAATCGATCACATTTGCCGATATATCCAGGGACCGATCTGATATCGCTCTCGACCTTCATCTGCTTCCGGTTTATTGTTGAAATCCCTGCCTCATCGAATTCCGGAGAACCATCGCGTGTTTCAGAAAGTTGACGCCTATGCCGGCGACCCTATCCTCTCCTTAATGGAGCGTTTCAAAGAAGATCCTCGCAGCGACAAAGTGAACCTCAGCATCGGTCTGTATTACAACGAGGAGGGCATTATTCCTCAATTAAAAGCCGTTGCCGAAGCCGAAGCGCGTCTGAACGCGGTTCCACACGGCGCGTCTCTGTATCTGCCGATGGAAGGGCTAAACGCTTATCGCAACACCATTGCACCGCTGCTGTTCGGCGCCGATCACGCTGTGCTCGCGCAAAAACGCGTGGCGACTATCCAGACGCTGGGCGGCTCGGGTGCGCTGAAAGTGGGTGCAGACTTCCTGAAAAAATACTTCCCGGATTCAGGCGTATGGGTCAGCGACCCGACGTGGGAAAACCACGTTGCGATCTTCGAGGGCGCGGGCTTTAAGGTGGCGACCTATCCGTGGTTCGACAGCGAAACGAACGGCGTGCGCGTTGACGCGCTGCTGGAAAAGCTGAACACGCTGCCAGCGCGCAGTATTGTGCTGCTGCACCCATGCTGCCATAACCCAACCGGGGCGGATCTCACCCATGCCCAGTGGGATGCGGTGATCGAGGTGCTGAAGACCCGCGACCTAATCCCGTTCCTCGACATTGCCTATCAGGGCTTTGGCGCAGGTATGGAAGAAGACGCCTATGCCATCCGCGCCGCTGCCAGCGCGGGGCTGCCTGTTCTGGTGAGTAACTCCTTCTCTAAAATCTTCTCCCTGTACGGTGAACGCGTTGGTGGCCTGTCCGTGGTGTGTGAAGACGCCGAAGCGGCGGGCCGCGTGCTGGGCCAGCTGAAAGCGACGGTGCGCCGTATCTACTCCAGCCCGCCAAACTTTGGTGCTCAGGTGGTGGCGACGGTTCTCGGTGACGAAACGCTGAAAGCGTCCTGGCTTGCCGAAGTGGAAGCGATGCGTAAGCGCATCCTTTCGATGCGTCAGGCGCTGGTTAACGTCCTGAAAGAGGCTGTGCCAGGGCATAACTTTGATTATCTGCTCAAGCAGTGCGGGATGTTCAGCTATACCGGACTGAGCGCGGCACAGGTCGATCGCCTGCGCGAAGAGTTCGGTGTCTACCTGATCGCCAGCGGCCGTATGTGCGTGGCGGGCCTGAATGCCAGCAACTTTCAACGCGTGGCGCAGGCGTTTGCAGCTGTGATGTAAGTACTCACTACTTATTATCGCCCTCTCCCTGTGGGAGAGGGCATCAGGCCGCAGAAAATCTTGCCCGGTGGCGGCTGCGCCTGCGCCTTACCGGGCCTACATCACTCATCCACACTTTGTGATCGTCTTCTTTTTATTCCGCTTCATAAGCAAAAACTCCTTCCCTTCACCTTCCGCTGGGGTTAAGGTCGGATAGTTTTTTGACCATTCACTCAAAATAAAACGATAACAAGCTGAATATTCAGGGGAAAATATGCGCAAGATCACACTGGCGCTCAGCGCCGCCTGCTTATTGTTCTCACTTAATAGCGCCGTCGTCGCACGTGCCTCGGCGCCGACGCCGCTTTACACCGGCACCACCGCCGCCATGCTTGCCGAACAGGCGCCCATTCACTGGGTCTCCGTGGCCCAAATCGAAAACAGCCTGATGGGACGCGCGCCAATGGCCGTGGGCTTCGACATTGACGATACCGTGCTGTTCTCAAGCCCTGGCTTCTGGCGCGGCAAAAAAATGTATTCACCGGACAGCGAAGCGTATCTGAAGAATCCGGAGTTCTGGGAAAAAATGAATAACGGCTGGGACGATTACAGCATCCCGAAAGAGGTCGCCCGGGCGCTTATTGCTATGCACGTTAAGCGCGGTGACAGCATTTACTTCGTTACCGGCCGTAGCCAGACCAAAACGGAAACCGTCTCCAGAACACTGCAGGACGATTTCCAGATCCCGGCTGCCAATATGAATCCGGTCATTTTTGCGGGTGACAAAGAGGGGCAAAACACCAAAATCCAGTGGCTGGAAAAGAAAAACATCAAAGTGTTTTATGGCGATTCGGATAACGACATTACCGCCGCGCAGGATGCAGGTGCCAGAGGGATCAGGGTGTTACGCGCGTCTAACTCGACCTATCGACCGCTGCCGATGGCCGGAAAGTTTGGTGAAGAGGTGATCGTCAACTCGGAGTATTAAGCCTCTGGCAGCGAGTTTGACTCTTTTTTAATCAAATCTCGCTGCTGCGGGTTTTACCTTTCGCCTTCTTGCTGCACACTTAGAAAGATTCATTTTTCATTACGGAGCAGCAGATGTGGTACCAACAGACCCTGACCTTAAGCGCTAAACCACGCGGTTTTCACCTGGTGACGGATGAAGTCATCGGGCAGCTCCGCGACCTGTCGCGGGTCAAAACGGGTTTGCTGCATCTGCTGCTTCAGCACACGTCAGCCTCTCTCACGCTGAATGAAAATTGCGATCCCACCGTCCGGTCTGACATGGAGCGTCATTTTCTGAAGAGCGTCCCGGACAACGCGCCCTACGAGCATGACTATGAGGGGGCGGACGATATGCCTTCGCATATCAAATCTTCCCTGCTGGGCGTATCGCTGATGCTGCCGGTCCACAACGGACGGCTGCTGTTGGGCACGTGGCAGGGGATCTGGCTGGGAGAGCATCGCATTCACGGTGGTTCGCGTAAAATTATCGCCACGCTACAAGGGGAATAAAGATGACAATTTCGGAGATACTTCAGTACTGCATGAGCAAGCCCGGCGCGGAGCAGAGCGTCCATAGCGACTGGAAAGCCACGCAGGTTAAGGTGGGGGATGTGCTGTTTGCGATGGTGAAAGAGGTGGAGGGCCGTCCGGCGGCGTCGCTGAAAACCAGCCCTGAACTGGCGGATTTACTGCGTCAGCAGCATGATGACGTGAGGCCGAGCCAGCACCTCAATAAGGCGCACTGGAGCACCGTCTATCTGGATGGATCGATTCCAGGCTCGCAAATTTACTACCTGGTGGACGCGTCCTATCAGCAGGCGGTTGAGCTGCTGCCGGAAACGACCCGACAGCAACTCTCCGTGTGACAATTACAGCAACGGTTTAAGGAAGCGCGCGGTGTGCGAGGCTTCGCACTCTGCAACGGTCTCTGGCGTACCGGAGACGAGGATTTCACCGCCGCCGCTGCCGCCTTCCGGGCCAAGATCGACAATCCAGTCCGCGGTTTTAATCACGTCCAGGTTATGCTCGATGACCACGATGGTGTTGCCCTGATCGCGCAGCTGATGCAGCACGTCCAGCAGCTGCTGGATGTCGGCAAAGTGCAGACCGGTGGTCGGCTCATCCAGGATATACAGCGTCTGGCCGGTACCGCGTTTTGACAGCTCGCGCGCCAGCTTCACGCGCTGCGCTTCACCGCCGGACAGCGTCGTGGCGGACTGCCCCAGACGAATGTAGGTCAGGCCGACGTCCATCAGCGTCTGCAGCTTACGCGCCAGCGCGGGAACGGCGTCAAAGAACTCGCGCGCCTCTTCGATGGTCATATCCAGCACTTCGTGAATGGTCTTGCCTTTGTACTTAATCTCCAGCGTTTCGCGGTTATAGCGCTTGCCTTTGCACTGGTCGCACGGCACGTAGATATCCGGCAGGAAGTGCATCTCAACCTTGATCACGCCGTCGCCCTGGCAGGCTTCACAGCGGCCGCCGCGCACGTTAAAGCTGAAACGTCCCGGCGTGTAGCCACGTGAACGCGCTTCCGGCACACCGGCAAACAGTTCACGTACGGGCGTGAAAACACCGGTATAGGTTGCCGGGTTAGAGCGTGGCGTACGGCCAATCGGGCTCTGGTCGATATCGATAACCTTATCGAAATGTTCCAGCCCCTGAATGTCACGGTACGGTGCAGGTTCGGCCAGCGTCGCGCCGTTCAGCGCCGTCTGCGCAATCGGGAACAGCGTATCGTTGATCAGCGTCGATTTACCGGAACCGGACACGCCGGTGATACAGGTAAACAGGCCCACCGGCAGCGTCAGGGTAACGTCTTTCAGGTTGTTGCCGCGCGCGCCGGTCAGCTTCAGCACTTTTCCCGGGTTCGCCGCCACGCGCTGTTTTGGTACTTCAATCTTGCGCTTGCCGCTCATGTACTGGCCGGTCAGCGACTCGGGCACCGCCATAATGTCCTTCAGCGTGCCTTCCGCCACCACCTGGCCGCCGTGCACGCCAGCGCCCGGGCCGATGTCGATCACGTGGTCTGCGGCGCGGATCGCGTCTTCGTCGTGCTCGACCACAATCACCGTGTTGCCGAGGTTACGCAGGTGGACCAGGGTGCCGAGCAGACGTTCGTTATCGCGCTGGTGCAGGCCGATGGACGGCTCATCGAGCACGTACATCACGCCCACCAGGCCCGCACCAATCTGGCTCGCCAGACGAATACGCTGGGCTTCACCGCCGGAGAGCGTTTCTGCCGAGCGTGAAAGCGTCAGGTAGTTCAGGCCGACGTTCACCAGGAACTTCAGGCGATCGCCAATCTCTTTCAAGACTTTTTCGGCAATTTTGGCGCGCTGGCCGGACAGCTTCAGGTTATTGAAGAAGTCCATCGCGTGGCCGATGCTCATGTCTGAGATGGTCGGCAGCGCCGTATTTTCCACAAACACGTGGCGCGCTTCGCGACGCAGGCGCGTGCCCTCGCAGGTGGCGCAGGAGCGGTTGCTGATGAACTTCGCCAGCTCCTCGCGCACCGCGCTGGATTCGGTCTCTTTGTAGCGGCGCTCCATATTGTGCAGCACCCCTTCGAACGGGTGGCGACGCACGGAGGTATCGCCGCGATCGTTCATATACTTGAACTCGATGTTCTCTTTGCCAGAACCGAACAGGATCACTTTGTGTACGTTCGGGCTCAGGCTCGCCCACGGCGCTTCCACGTCGAACTTGTAGTGCTCCGCCAGCGACTTCAGCATCTGGAAGTAATAGAAGTTACGCTTGTCCCAGCCGCGAATGGCGCCACCCGCCAGCGACAGCTCCGGATTCTGGATCACGCGGTCCGGGTCGAAATACTGCTGGACGCCCAGACCGTCACACGTCGGGCAGGCGCCCGCCGGGTTGTTAAACGAGAACAGGCGCGGTTCCAGCTCGCGCATGCTGTAGCCGCAAATCGGGCAGGCAAAGTTGGCGGAGAAGAGCAGCTCTTCCGCCTGCGGGTCGTCCATGTCGGAAACCACGGCCGTGCCGCCGGAGAGCTCCAGCGCCGTTTCAAACGATTCTGCGAGACGCGTGGCGAGATCGTCACGCACCTTAAAGCGGTCAATCACCACCTCGATGGTGTGCTTCTTCTGCAGTTCCAGCTTGGGTGGGTCGGACAGGTCACACACCTCGCCGTCAATACGGGCGCGGATATAGCCCTGGCTTGCCAGGTTCTCCAGCGTTTTGGTGTGTTCGCCCTTACGCTCTTTAATGATTGGCGCCAGCAGCATCAGGCGTTTGCCTTCCGGCTGAGACAGCACGTTATCCACCATCTGGCTCACGGTCTGTGCCGCCAGCGGGACGTCGTGGTCCGGGCAGCGCGGCTCACCCACGCGGGCATACAGCAGACGCAGGTAGTCATGAATTTCAGTAATGGTACCGACCGTGGAGCGCGGGTTATGCGACGTGGACTTCTGCTCGATAGAGATAGCAGGAGACAACCCTTCAATGTGGTCGACATCCGGTTTTTCCATCAGCGACAGGAACTGACGCGCGTACGCCGAGAGCGATTCAACGTAACGGCGCTGTCCTTCGGCATACAGAGTGTCGAAAGCCAGTGAGGATTTGCCAGACCCCGAAAGCCCGGTCACGACAATGAGTTTGTCGCGAGGGATTATGAGGTTGATATTCTTGAGATTGTGGGTGCGGGCGCCCCGAACTTCGATCTTATCCATTCACCTTTCCCGGTTGGAACACGGATTGCCTGGTTTGTTTGAAGGACAAACGGCTGTCAGAAACGGCTAATTATGACACAATTTGACCTGTTTGAATATACAGTATTGGAATGCATTTTCTGACGGACTGTGTAACAATGTTATGTTCGCACGAGAACTCTGGAATCCATCTCGCAGCTATCAAAATGCAGCGTGGAAATGGTACACTCGCGCGTTTACACTATTAAGAAACGTATTCAGGAGACACGAACATGGCCAGCAGAGGCGTAAACAAGGTGATTCTCGTCGGTAATCTGGGCCAGGACCCGGAAGTACGCTACATGCCGAGTGGTGGCGCAGTTGCCAACATTACGCTGGCTACTTCCGAATCCTGGCGTGATAAAGCGACCGGTGAGATGAAAGAGCAGACCGAATGGCACCGCGTTGTGCTGTTTGGCAAACTGGCAGAAGTGGCCGGTGAGTATCTGCGTAAAGGTTCTCAGGTCTATATCGAAGGCCAGCTGCGTACCCGCAAATGGACCGATCAGTCCGGTGCTGAGAAGTACACCACTGAAGTCGTGGTTAACGTCGGCGGCACCATGCAGATGCTGGGTGGCCGTCAGGGCGGTGGCGCACCAGCAGGTGGCGGCCAGCAGCAGGGCGGTTGGGGTCAGCCTCAGCAGCCACAGGGCGGCAACCAGTTCAGCGGCGGCGCGCAGTCTCGTCCGCAGCAGCAGTCTGCTCCGGCGCCGTCTAACGAACCGCCAATGGATTTCGACGACGACATTCCGTTCTGATTTGTGCGTCCTTCAAACAAAAAACCCAGACATCGTCTGGGTTTTTTTATTCCATAAAGGGATCAGGTAATCACCATTGGCCAGTCTGGTGGCGTGTGACTCATCGCTTCAACCATCACCACTTTGATATTTTCCCAGACGGCGGCGATATCCAGCAGGGTAATGCCAAGCAGCCCCGTTGCAAACCAACATGCTGCACCCAGCCCCAACAGCGTGCTGATGACAGCGAGACCCGCGTAGTCAGATTTACGAAACTGAATGTTCAGCGTGCTGGCCAAAAACATCAGTACCGCACTCAACAAAGGCCAGCGCAGGAGAACCATGCTGGTAGTAATGGTTGCCATAAACCCATCCTCTACAAAACAGACGACCTGAATGAAACGGTGTTTCTCGTTACAGAATATGTGTGAACTATATCACATTTGTTGATTTATTCGCCAGTGTCTGTGCGATCAAAAAACGGTTTTTATTCCTCAGGTAAAGAGTGTGTGCAGGCTGGCCCTGCCTTCGGCGCGCGAGGAGGCGCCCTCCAGCGTGCCGGAAACGTCCATCGGGCTAGTGGTGATACCTCAAATTCGGTTTTTATAAGAGGGGCTCAGTCGAATCATAAAATAGTGCGGCGAAGACTGATTATTTATAAATCAACGCACACAATGCCCCACAGTAAATAGCATAAAACGTCATGATAAAGGTGCGCTTTTTTCATGCTGCCAGAAGTTTGGCTTAATCAACGATCGTCTGTTGTGTTATCTTCCCTCCGTCCTCGAGGGCTGGATAATTATTTTCCTTAATTGAAACGGAACGAATACTTACAGTTTCACTTACGGGAAAATATTATCGTCATAACGAAATTTAAGATTTTTAATACGAAAAGTCAGTTGCTAACTTCGCATGATTCATGCAACGTAATCACCTGTTTAACACAGCATCCGGCCTTCATTACTACAGGCGTACAACATGCAGGGATATAGGGCGGGAAATGAATCGTAGCGCGCGGCGCAAGATGCTCAGGGTGGTAGGGATCATCATGGTAGTTATGCTGCCGGTGATGCTTGCGCTATGGTTTGCCCAGCTAAGAGCCGTGTCTGAAACAAGCGCCCAGCTACGGACATTTGCTGAACTGGCTTTAGACAAAACTGAGCTGGTTATACAACAGGTTGATCTGGCCCGGGACGAGGCAGAAAAATATCGGGGCGAGCTCTGTACCCCGGGACACCGTCAATATATGTTGAACGTTGTTCGTGGTCGCCTGTTTGTTGCCGATTTAATTTATGCTGAAGGTCAGAATTTTCTTTGTTCGACCGTTTTTACACCGGATCAACCCTACGCCATACCCGTCGCTAATTACACGCGAAAACCTGACGTCGCTATCTATTATTATCGCGACACCCCATTTTATACTGGCTATAAAATGACATATATGCAGCGCGGAAATTATGTAGTGGTCGTTAATCCACTTTCATACAGCGAAGTCATGTCCGCGGATCATTCTCTCTCGTGGGGGGTATACGACACGGTAACCAATGCTTTCTTTTCCGTCAGTCAGAAAGCCAACGTTTCGTTATTAAATTCGCTGATTCGGGATAAGGAATCGGTATTTCAAAAAGATAACCGCTTTTATACGATCGTCACATCCCCTAAAAGACCGATTGCGGCCATCGTGTCGACATCGAATAAACGCTTTTATGAAACGCTTTATCATCAGGCGACATTAACGCTGCCGCTGGGCATGATCTGCAGCATTATTATTTTGCTGGTCTGGTCCCGTACTCATCGTGAGCTTAATTCGCCGGGGCGTTTACTGCACCGGGCGCTGAACAAACGCCAGCTTTGCGTGCACTATCAACCGATTATTGATATTAAGAACAACCGGTGTGTCGGCGCGGAGGCGTTGTTACGCTGGCCGGGTTTTAACGGTCAGGTGATGAGCCCGGCTGAGTTTATTCCGCTGGCTGAAAATGAGGGGATGAGCGAGCGGATTACGGATTACGTCGTTGAGGAAGTGTTCAGCGATTTGGGCCATTTCCTGGCCGAGCATCCGCATCTCTATATTTCGATTAACCTGTCGGCCACGGATTTCCACTCCTCGCGGCTGATCGCCATGATTTCTGAGAAGGCTCGCCACTACGCCGTCCGCGCGCAGCAAATCAAAATTGAAGTGACGGAACGCGGTTTTATCGATGTGCCTAAAACCACGCCGGTGATTCAGGCTTTCCGTCAGGCGGGGTATGAAGTGGCGATCGATGATTTCGGTACCGGCTATTCGAACCTGCACAACCTCTACTCGCTGAACGTCGATATTCTGAAAATCGATAAATCGTTTATCGATACCTTAACGACCAACAGCACCAGCCACCTGATCGCCGAGCATATTATCGAGATGGCGCAAAGCCTGCGGCTGAAAACCATTGCGGAAGGGGTCGAGACGGCAGAGCAGGTGAGCTGGCTGTTGAAGCGCGGCGTCCAGTTTTGTCAGGGATGGCACTTCGCGAAAGCGATGCCGCCCCAGGAATTTATGACCTGGCAGCAGCAACCTTTGCACTGAGAGTAATTAATTCAACTGGTGGCGATAGTCGCTCGGCGTGCGGTCAAACTCGCGGCGAAACACGCGGGAAAAGGTTTGTTGCGACACATAGCCAAGATCCATCGCGATATCAAAAATCGGCCGCTGCGTTGAGCGTAGCGCCTGCGCCGCCAGCAGCAGCCTGCGCTGACGAATGTACTCACCCAGCGTCTGGTGCATGACCGTGCGGAACATTCTCTGTAAATACCATTTCGAATAGCCCGACTTTTTCGCGACCACATCAATGTTCAACGGTTGGTCGATATGATCGTCAATCCATTCAATAAGCGTCTGAATAATCTGCTGATGCGACATAAGGTTGCCCCTCTGTAGATACAACTTTCTCGGTTGATTCGTCGTTTTCTCTGCGGGTGAGTATAATTCCTCAAGTTAACTTGAGGTAAAGAGGTTTTATGGAAAAGAGATTGCCGCGCATTAAAGCGCTGTTAACCCCCGGCGAAGTGGCAAAGCGAAGCGGCGTTGCGGTATCGGCGCTCCACTTCTATGAAAGCAAAGGGTTAATTAAAAGCATCCGCAACGGCGGCAACCAGCGTCGCTATACCCGCGACGTGCTCCGCTACGTGGCGATTATCAAAATTGCGCAACGAATCGGCATTCCCCTGGCTACCATTGGCGAGGCATTTGGCGTGCTGCCGGAAGGGCATACGCTGAGCCCGAAAGAGTGGAAAGAGCTTTCATCCCAGTGGCGAGAAGAGCTGGACAGGCGTATCCATACGCTGGTCGCGCTGCGTGATGAGCTGGACGGTTGTATCGGCTGCGGCTGCCTGTCGCGCAGCGACTGCCCGTTGCGTAACCCCGGCGACAAACTGGGCGAGCAGGGGACGGGAGCGCGGTTGCTGGAAGAGGATTGAGCGTGCGTGTAGCCCATTCGCCGGGTGGCGCTTCGCTTACCCGGCCTACCAAACCGTCAAATGTAGGCCGGGTAAGGCGCAGCCGCCACCCGGCAAAACCCCACATACATAAAGAACTAAAGCGCCACAAAGGGCGCTTTAGTTTTTCCCGGTCTTTGTCTTTCTCTCTATCCCGCTGGTTCACGGGAGGGTTTCCCCCGACGTCAGCACCCCTCATGTCGAGCTGGTTGGGGAGGTTCCGGATTGTGCTGACACTTTAATTCTATGCAAGACCCGTTTTTTCGCCAGCGTCGCTGACCGGTTTTTAGCCGAATTTTTTTCGCGGTGTTGTTCGATTTTCTATAGTTAAAAAGTATGAATAACAGGAGAAAACCATGCTCACGGTACACCACCTTAACCAGTCGCGCTCGCACCGCGTGATCTGGGCGCTGGAAGAACTCGGTCTGCCTTATGAGATCGTTCACTATCAGCGCGAAAAGAACATGCTTGCGCCGGAGGCTCTCAAAAAGGTGCATCCGTTGGGCAAATCGCCGGTCATCGAAGATAACGGGCTGATCCTCGCGGAGTCTGGCGCCATTCTGGAGTATCTGCAGGAAACATACGATGCCGAGTCGCGGCTTAAGCCTTTAGATCCGGCGCATAAGGTGCAGTATCGCTTCTGGCTGCACTACGCGGAAGGATCGCTGATGCCGCTGCTGCTAATGAAGCTGGTCTTCAGCAGTCTCGGCAAGCCGCCGGTGCCGTTTGGTATCCGAACCCTGGGCAAAGCGCTTGGGCAGGGGGTGCAGAAAGCGTACCTTAACCGCCAACTGGAAACCCATGCGCGCTTTATTGAGTCGCACCTTGCTAAAAACAGCTGGTTTGCCGGGGATTCGCTCAGCATGGCCGACATTCAAATGAGCTTCCCGATCTTTGCCCTGCTGGCGCGCGGCGGTATCGACAACCTGCCGCATAGTCAGGCATGGAAAACGAAAGTTGAAAACAGCCCCGGCTGGCAACGAACCCTGGCACAAGGGGGACCGTTATCCATTCCGGGTGAGGATTGAAATGTAAACAAATTGCGCATGGACGATAACGTTTGCGCATCCTCTGTTTATTTCTTCAGCGTCATAAGGGAATTTTAGCGAAAAACGATAAAGTTCAGTTGAAAAGGGCGGGGATTAGGCTAGATAATCGTTTGCCTTAATTTGACCACCCGTTTGTAAGCGCGGAGCTAAACGTTTGCTTTTTCTGTGACGCCCTTTCGTCGCAAACGCAACACAAGGATTTGACGTTTAGCTGGCAGTGGCGTCTCCACCTCGCTTACGGACTTCCTAAAAAACTCTCAGGGGATGTTTTCTATGTCTACGCCATCTGCGCGTACTGGCGGTTCACTTGACGCCATGTTTAAAATTTCGGCCCGCGGCAGCACCGTGCGCCAGGAAATCGTTGCCGGTTTGACAACGTTTCTGGCGATGGTTTATTCCGTCATCGTTGTGCCGGGTATGCTGGGCAAAGCGGGCTTCCCGCCAGCGGCTGTCTTTGTGGCGACCTGCCTTGTGGCCGGCGTGGGCTCTATCGTGATGGGCCTGTGGGCGAACCTGCCGCTGGCGATTGGTTGCGCCATCTCCCTGACCGCGTTTACCGCGTTCAGCCTGGTGCTGGGCCAGCACATCAGCGTACCGGTTGCGCTTGGCGCCGTGTTCCTGATGGGTGTGCTGTTTACCGTTATTTCAGCGACCGGCATCCGTAGCTGGATCTTGCGCAACCTGCCGCAGGGCGTGGCGCACGGTACCGGCATCGGCATCGGCCTGTTCCTGCTGCTGATCGCCGCCAATGGCGTCGGTCTGGTTATCAAGAACCCGCTGGACGGCCTGCCGGTTGCGCTGGGCCACTTCGCCAGCTTCCCGGTGATCATGTCGCTGATCGGCCTGGCGGTGATTATCGGTCTGGAAAAACTGAAAGTCCCGGGCGGCATTCTGCTGACTATTATCGGCGTGTCCATTGTGGGCCTGATTTTCGATCCGAACGTCCACTTCTCCGGCATTTTCGCCATGCCGTCGCTGAGCGATGACAAAGGCAACTCTCTGATTGGCAGCCTGGATATCGTTGGCGCGCTCAACCCGGTGATCCTGCCAAGCGTGCTGGCGCTGGTGATGACCGCCGTGTTTGACGCGACCGGTACCATTCGTGCGGTGGCCGGTCAGGCGAACCTGCTGGATAAAGACGGTCAGATTATTGACGGCGGCAAAGCGCTGACTACGGACTCCCTGAGCAGCGTCTTCTCGGGCCTGGTGGGCGCAGCGCCTGCGGCGGTGTACATCGAGTCCGCAGCGGGTACGGCGGCGGGCGGTAAAACCGGCCTGACGGCGATCACCGTGGGCGTGCTGTTCATGCTGATCCTGTTCCTCTCCCCGCTCTCCTATCTGGTTCCGGCGTACGCGACCGCGCCAGCGCTGATGTACGTTGGCCTGCTGATGCTGAGCAACGTGGCGAAAATCGACTTTGCGGATTTCGTTGACGCGATGTCTGGCCTGATTACCGCGGTCTTCATCGTACTGACCTGTAACATCGTGACCGGCATTATGATCGGCTTCGCGTCGCTGGTGATTGGTCGTCTGGTCTCCGGTGAATGGCGCAAGCTGAACGTTGGCACCGTTGTGATTGCCGTTGCGCTGGTGGCGTTTTACGCGGGCGGCTGGGCAATCTGAGTTGTCCTTTGATGCGAAAACGGGTGGCTCAGGCCGCCCGTTTTTATTTTCAGGACTCATCCTGTTGCCTTTTGCGTTACTCTGGGGAAGATAGAATAAAAGGCACGACGCCTTCCGGAGTACATAAGCAACACAGCAAACAGGGAACGCATGGAAATCTTCTTCACAATACTCATCATGACCCTTGTGGTCTCGCTATCCGGGGTGGTTACACGCGTACTGCCCTTTCAGGTCCCCCTGCCATTAATGCAAATTGCCATCGGCGCGCTGCTGGCGTGGCCAACGTTTGGCCTGCACGTGGAATTTGACCCCGAACTGTTCCTCGTGCTGTTCATCCCGCCACTGCTGTTTGCCGATGGCTGGAAAACGCCCACGCGCGAGTTCCTTGAGCACGGGCGAGAGATCTTCGGCCTGGCGCTTGCGCTGGTGGTGGTCACCGTCGTCGGGATTGGTTTTCTGATCTACTGGACGGTACCGGGTATCCCGTTAATTCCTGCCTTTGCGCTGGCCGCCGTGCTGTCGCCAACCGATGCCGTGGCGCTGTCCGGCATTGTGGGCGAAGGCCGCATTCCGAAGAAAATCATGGGGATTTTACAGGGTGAGGCGCTGATGAATGACGCCTCCGGCCTGGTTGCTCTGAAGTTTGCCGTGGCCGTTGCGATGGGCACGATGGTCTTTACCGTCGGCGGCGCGACGCTGGAGTTCTTTAAGGTAGCCATCGGCGGTATCCTGGCGGGCTTCGTGGTGAGCTGGCTGTACGGCCGCTCATTGCGCTTCCTCAGCCGCTGGGGCGGCGATGAACCCGCGACGCAGATCGTGCTGCTGTTCCTGCTGCCGTTCGCCTCTTATCTGATTGCCGAACACATCGGCGTGTCGGGCATTCTGGCCGCGGTCGCGGCAGGGATGACCATCACCCGCTCCGGCGTGATGCGCCGCGCGCCGCTGGCGATGCGCCTGCGTGCCAACAGCACCTGGGCGATGCTGGAGTTTGTCTTTAACGGCATGGTGTTCCTGCTGTTGGGCCTGCAGCTGCCGGGCATTATGGAATCCTCGCTGGTGGCGGCGGAGGCCGATCCGAACGTTGAGGTCTGGATGCTGTTTACCGACATCGTGCTGATCTACCTGGCGCTGATGCTGGTGCGTTTCGGCTGGCTGTGGACGATGAAAAACTTCAGCGTCCGCTTCCTGAAGAAAAAACCGATGGAGTTCGGCTCGTGGACAACGCGTGAACTGCTGATCGCCTCTTTTGCGGGCGTACGCGGGGCGATAACCCTCGCCGGTGTGCTCTCCATTCCGCTGCTGCTGCCGACGGGCGATGTCTTCCCGGCGCGTTACGAGCTGGTGTTCCTGGCGGCGGGGGTGATTCTGTTCTCCCTGTTCGTCGGCGTGATTATGCTGCCGATTTTGCTCCAGCATATTGATGTTGGCGATTCGACCCAGCAGCACAAGGAAGAGCGTATTGCGCGTGCTGCGACCGCCGAAGTGGCGATTGTCGCCATCCAGAAAATGGAAGAGCGCCTGGCCGCGGATGCGGAAGAGAACATCGACAATCAGCTGCTGACGGAGGTGAGTTCCCGCGTAATTGGTAACCTGCGTCGCCGCGCGGACGGGCGTAACGATGTAGAAAGCTCGCTGCAGGAGGAGAACCTGGAACGCCGGTTCCGTCTGGCCGCGCTGCGCTCAGAGCGTGCCGAACTGTATCACCTGCGCGCCACGCGCCAGATCAGCAACGAGACGCTGCAAAAGCTGCTGCACGATCTGGACCTGCTGGAAGCGCTGTTGATAGAGAATCAGTAGCGCTGTTTTGCCGGGTGGCGGCTTCGCCTTACCGGGCCTACGGTTCGAACGTAGGCCCGGTAAGCGCAGCGCCACCGGGCACTATTCAGACCGCACCCAAAACCCCTTACAACACTGCAGCCACGCCTGCGCGCTCTGCGACAAATAGACCCCTTCACGCCAGATCATCCCTAACTGCCAGTGCAGATCGCTCTCCAGCGGGATCCAGCGCAGCGTGTTTTTATCCAGACGCTCGCAAATCGGCTGCGGCAGAATGGCAATCCCCACGCCTGCCTGCACCATCGCGGCCAGGAAATCCCACTGACCGCTGCGCACCGCGATGCGCGGCTTCACGTTATGGTGGTTAAACAGCGTCATCAGCTGGCGGCTTAAGGCGAAGTCTTCGTTGTAGATCAGCAGAGGGTGTTCGCCGAGCAGCTCAGGCTTCACCGCGTCCCTTTTCAGCCAGTCGCCGGAGCGGGGAACCAGCACGCACAGCGGGTGGCTAAAGAGCGGAAGCGTCGCCAGGCCGCTCTCTTCCTCAACGGGGAGGGCGGTCATGGCCACGTCGAGCTCGCCGTTAGTGACGGCCTGCTGGACGGTTAAGCCACCAAACTCCGAAATCTTCAGCTCTACGCCAGGATAGCGCTGGCGAAACAGGCCGATCGGCCCGGCCATCATCATGCCGACCATCGGGGGAATGCCGAGGCGAAGCACCCCTTTGGTCAGATGATTAATATCGTCCAGCTCCGCTTCCAGCTGGCGGAACTCCGCCAGAATGGCCAGCCCGCGTTCGAACACCACGCGTCCGGTGTCGGTCAGCAGCAGCTTGCGCCCGTCGCGGATCAGCAGGGTACAGTTAAGTTCATCTTCGAGGTTTTTCAGCATCTTGCTGATGGTGGGCTGGGTAACAAACAACTTCTCCGCTGCGCGGGTAAAACTTTGCTGGCGAACCACTTCGACAAAATAGCGCAGCGTTCTTATGTCCATGATTATTCCTCGAAACTATACCTGTGATGATTTTAATTCATTTCAGTCCATACCGTGCGCTCACTATACTGGCGCCTCGTCTCATTTTTGAGGAAAACCCCCATGGCCGTGGCGTTAAGCCGTGTTACGCCTGCCGTTGTGCAACGACTCCAGGTCCCGGTTCAGGTACTGCTTTACGCGGGACTGTTTGTTTTCGCCGAATATCTTGTCGGCTGGCTCCACCTGCCGCTGCCTGCCAACCTGGTGGGGATGCTGCTGATGTTGACGCTCATCCTCTGTCGCGTGATCCCCCTTAACTGGGTGCGCGCCGGGGCGCGCTGGCTGCTGGCGGAGATGCTGCTGTTCTTTGTGCCTGCCGTGGTGGCGGTGGTGAACTATGCGCAGCTGTTGATGGTGGACGGCTGGCGCATCTTCGCGGTGATCGCGCTGAGTACGCTGATGGTGCTGGGAGCGACCGCCTGGGTGGTGGATAAAGTGTATCGCTTTGAAATCAGCAGGCACAAACATGACTAACTTTCAGATCAGCGTCTTGTGCCTGATCGCGACGCTGGCGATCTACTTTGCCAACAAGCGGCTGTATCGCCGGTTTCATGCGCTGCCGCTGATGCCGCTGGTCTTCACGCCGATCCTGCTGGTGCTGATGCTGGTCTTCGGCCACATCTCCTGGCAGAACTATATTGGTGAATCCCACTGGCTGCTGTGGCTGCTCGGCCCGGCGACCATCGCCTTTGCCGTGCCCGTTTACGACAACCTGGCGATTATCAGGCGCCACTGGATGTCGCTCAGCGCAGGCGTCATCACCGCCACGGTGGTCGCGGTCTGTAGCTCCGTCTGGCTGGCGAGACTGTTTACGCTGCCCGACGAAATTCAGCGCAGCCTGGCCGTGCGCTCGGTGACCACGCCGTTTGCGCTCGCGGCGGCGAAACCCCTCGGCGGACAGCCGGACCTGGTGGCGCTGTTTGTGGTGGTGACGGGCGTCTTTGGGATGGCGGTGGGCGATATGCTCTTTCTGCGGCTTTCCATCCGGGAAGGGATGGCCAAAGGCGCGGGGTTTGGCGCGGCGTCGCACGGCGCGGGGACGGCGCGTTCGTATGAACTCGGTCAGCAGGAGGGGGTTGTCGCAAGCCTGGTGATGATGCTCTCGGGCGTGACGATGGTGCTGATTGCGCCGCTGGTGGCGTGGGTGATGTTTTGAACTCCCCGGCCAGAGCGGCCGGGGAGAAAGGTTTAGTGCGCGCGGCCCTGCTCAACGCCAAGACCGGTTTGTGAACGAATAAACTGGGCGCGGAATTTCTCGCGCTCCAGGTTACCCTCCGGCGAATTGTCGGTAGCCGAGAAGACCCAGATACCGATAAACGCCACGGCAATCGAGAACAGCGCCGGATATTCATACGGGAAGATGGCGCTGGCGTGACCGAGGATCTGCACCCAGATGGTTGGGCCCAGAATCATCAGGATCACCGCCGTCAGCAGCCCCAGCCAGCCGCCAATCATCGCGCCACGGGTGGTCAGTTTCGACCAGTACATGGAGAGCAGGATGATCGGGAAGTTACAGCTTGCCGCGATGGAGAAGGCCAGCCCCACCATAAAGGCGATGTTTTGCTTCTCGAACAGAATGCCCAGCAGGATCGCCACGACGCCCAGCACCAGCACGGTGATTTTAGAAACCTTCAGCTCATCGCGCTCGCTCGCGCCTTTGCGGAAGACGTTGGCGTAGAGGTCATGCGAAACCGCCGACGCCCCGGCCAGCGTTAAACCCGCAACCACCGCAAGAATGGTGGCGAAGGCCACGGCGGAGATAAAGCCGAGGAACAGGTTGCCGCCCACCGCGTCGGCCAGATGCACCGCCGCCATGTTATTGCCGCCAATCAGCGCGCCTGCCGCATCTTTAAACGCCGGGTTCGCCCCCACCAGCATGATCGCGCCAAAGCCGATAATAAAGGTCAGGATATAGAAGTAGCCCATGAAGCCGGTCGCGTAGAAGACGCTCTTGCGCGCTTCACGCGCGTCGCTCACGGTGAAGAAGCGCATCAGGATATGCGGTAAGCCTGCGGTACCAAACATCAGGCCCAGACCGAGCGACAGGGCCGATATCGGGTCTTTCACCAGCCCGCCCGGGCTCATGATGGCTTCCCCTTTCGGGTGGACCGCCATGGCTTCAGTGAACAGGTTATTGAAGCTGAACCCGACGTGCTTCATCACCATAAAGGCCATAAAGCTGGCGCCGAACAGCAGCAGCACGGCTTTGATGATCTGCACCCAGGTCGTCGCCAGCATGCCGCCGAACAGCACGTACATCACCATCAGCACGCCCACAAGCACCACCGCGATGTGGTAGTTCAGGCCGAACAGCAGTTCAATCAGTTTACCCGCGCCCACCATCTGCGCAATCAGATACAGCGCCACCACCACCAGCGAACCGCAGGCGGAGAGGGTGCGAATCGGTCCCTGCTTCAGGCGATACGAGGCCACGTCGGCGAAGGTGTAGCGGCCCAGATTGCGCAGGCGCTCGGCAATCAGGAACAGAATGATCGGCCAGCCGACGAGGAAGCCGAGGGAGTAAATCAGGCCGTCATAGCCGGAGGTGTAGACCAGCGCGGAGATCCCGAGGAACGAGGCGGCGGACATAAAGTCACCCGCAATCGCCAGCCCGTTCTGGAAGCCGGTAATGTTGCCGCCTGCGGTGTAGTAATCGTTACGGGAGCGCACGCGTTTCGACGCCCAGTAAGTGATGTACAGCGTCAGCACCACGAAAATCAGGAACATCACAATCGCCTGCCAGTTGGTTGGCTGGCGCTGTACCTCGCCGGTAATCGCATCTGCCGCGTGGGCGGCAAAGGGAAGCGTGGCGGCGAGCGCCGTCAGAATTCTCTTCATGATGCTTTTACCTCTTGCAGTACCGCTTTATTAAGGCGATCGAATTCACCGTTCGCGCGCCAGACGTAAACGCCGGTCAGCACAAATGAAATCACGATGACGCCAATGCCAATCGGAATACCGCGCGTCACGCTGGTGCCCTCGTGCAGCGGGGTGCCCAGCCAGTGCGGCGCAAAGGCGATCAGCAGAATAAAGCCGACATAGATAATCAGCATGATGATGGAAAGGGTGAAGGCAAACCGTTGCCGCTTATCGACGAGCTCCCTGTAGTGCGCACTATTCTCTATCTGCTGACAAATATGGTCATTCATCACAGAGTCTCCAAAGGTAAGGTTGGTTTGTTTTTATCCCCTCTCCCCTATGGGGAGAGGGTGAGGGGAGAGGGAGAAAACACTAGGAAGGCATTGCGATGGCCTGCTTCTCTTCGAGCAGTTTTTCCACCACGCCAGGATCCGCGAGCGTTGAGGTATCACCGAGGTTGCTGGTGTCCCCTGCCGCGATTTTGCGCAAGATACGGCGCATGATTTTGCCGGAGCGGGTTTTCGGCAGCGAGTCGGTCCAGTGCAGCACGTCCGGCGTCGCCAGCGGGCCAATCTCTTTACGCACCCAGTTGCGCACCTCAGCATAGAGTTCTGGCGACGGCTCTTCCCCGTGGTTCAGGGTGACGTAAGCGTAAATTGCCTGGCCCTTGATGTTGTGCGGAATGCCGACAACGGCGGCTTCGGCAATCTTCGGATGCGACACCAGCGCCGATTCAATCTCCGCGGTGCCCAGACGGTGGCCGGAGACGTTCAGCACGTCGTCCACGCGTCCGGTGATCCAGTAATAGCCATCTTCATCACGACGCGCGCCGTCGCCGCTGAAGTACATGTTTTTAAAGGTCGAGAAGTAGGTCTGCTCGAAGCGATCGTGATCGCCGAACAGGGTACGCGCCTGACCTGGCCACGAGTCCGTGATCACCAGGTTGCCTTCGGTGGCCCCTTCCAGCGGGTTGCCTTCGTTATCCACCAGCGCAGGCTGTACGCCGAAGAACGGACGCGTTGCCGAGCCCGCTTTCAGCTGCGTGGCGCCCGGCATCGGGGTGATCATAAAGCCGCCGGTTTCGGTCTGCCACCAGGTGTCCATGACCGGGCATTTCTCGTTGCCGATTTTCTTCCAGTACCACTCCCAGGCTTCCGGGTTAATGGGCTCACCCACGGAACCGAGGATGCGCAATGAAGAGCGGTCGGTGCCTTCGATGGCTTTGTCGCCTTCCGCCATTAACGCGCGGATCGCCGTAGGCGCGGTGTAGAGAATGTTGACCTGGTGTTTATCGACCACCTGGCACATACGCGCCGGGGTCGGCCAGTTCGGTACGCCTTCAAACATCAGCGTCGTTGCGCCGCAGGCCAGCGGGCCGTACAGCAGGTAGCTGTGCCCGGTGACCCAGCCGACGTCGGCGGTACACCAGTAAATGTCGCCCGGGTGGTAGTCGAAGACGTATTTGAAGGTAGTGGCCGCGTAGACCAGATAACCGCCGGTGGTGTGCAGCACGCCTTTCGGTTTGCCGGTTGAGCCAGAGGTATAAAGAATGAAGAGCGGATCTTCCGCGTTCATCTCTTCCGGCTGATGCTGGTCGCTCGCCTTTTCAATCAGGTCGCTCCACCACAGGTCGCGCCCCTCGTGCCAGTCGATTTTGCCGCCGGTACGCTTAAGGACGATGACGTTGCTGACCGTATTGACGTTCGGGTTTTTCAGCGCTTCGTCGACGTTTTTCTTCAGGGGGATACTGCGTCCTGCTCGCACGCCTTCATCGGCGGTGATCACCAGTTTTGAGCTTGAATCGACAATACGACCCGCAACCGCCTCTGGCGAGAACCCACCGAAAATAACGGAATGAATCGCGCCGATACGCGCACAGGCCAGCATGGCCACCGCCGCTTCCGGCACCATCGGCATATAGATAGCGACCACGTCGCCTTTTTTAATGCCTTTATCCAGCAGGACGTTGGCAAAGCGGCACACGTCGCGGTGCAGTTCTTTATAGGTAATGTGTTTGCTCTGCGAGGCATCATCGCCTTCCCAGATAATCGCCGTCTCGTTCCCGCGCGCGGCAAGGTGACGGTCCAGACAGTTTGCCGCCAGGTTCAGCGTGCCATCTTCATACCATTTAATGGAGACGTTACCGGGCGCAAAGGAGGTGTTCTTTACCTTCTGATAAGGTTTGATCCAGTCAAGGATATGGCCCTGCTCACCCCAGAAGGTGTCCGGGGCGGTAATAGATTGCTGATATTTCTCGTGGTACTGCTCCGGGTTGATCAGGCAACGGTCCGCAATGTTTGCGGGAATGTCATGTTTGTGTATTTGGCTCATGGCTTTTTTTCTCCTTGTAAGATGTTAATAATATGTCGCAAAAACGTTAATAGTAGGGGCTTTACAAGCTTTGTTTATTATTTGGGCGACAGATCACGCATTGTTTGAACAGGTTGAAAAATGAGCGAATGAAACTTTGAAGGAAAATAATTTATGCTGACGATTATTCATATTTATGTTTAAAAAAGGTTTTTTATAACAAAAGGTTATTTATTAGAATCAGGAGAAACTCCCATCACAGACGCTTTTACGAGTGAAATGCGTCGTTCTTTAAGGCTTGCGCAACAGGCCGCGCAAATGATACTCATACGCCGCGTTAAAAAATCCCATAAATCGACGCAACACAATTCATACCCTTTCAGTATGTCCCCATATTCATGCAGTTTGAGTGAATAAGGCGCTTCATTGAGGAAGTCAGTTTCTATGAAAAACGTTAAAGTCAGCCTGGCCTGGCAGATCTTAATCGCCCTTGTGCTGGGCATCCTGCTGGGCAGTTACCTCCACTATCACAGCGACAGCCGCGACTGGCTGATTGCGAACCTGCTTTCACCGGCAGGGGATATCTTTATTCACCTGATCAAGATGATCGTGGTACCGATTGTGATCTCGACGCTGGTAGTGGGTATTGCAGGCGTCGGCGATGCGAAGCAGTTAGGCCGTATTGGTGCGAAAACCATTATCTATTTCGAAGTGATCACTACGGTTGCGATCATTCTCGGTATCACCCTGGCGAACGTTTTCCAGCCGGGTTCCGGGATTGATATGTCGCAGCTGGCGACGGTGGATATTTCGAAATACCAAAGTACGACCGCTGACGTGCAAAGCCATGCACACGGCCTGATGGGCACGATCCTTTCTCTGGTGCCGACCAACATCGTGGCGTCGATGGCGAAGGGCGAGATGCTGCCTATTATCTTCTTCTCGGTCCTGTTTGGTCTGGGGCTCTCTTCACTGCCCGCGACGCACCGCGAACCGCTGGTGACCGTGTTCCGCTCGATCTCCGAAACCATGTTTAAAGTGACCCACATGGTGATGCGTTACGCGCCGGTAGGGGTGTTTGCGCTTATCGCCGTCACCGTGGCGAACTTCGGTTTTGCCTCCCTCTGGCCGCTGGCGAAGCTGGTGCTCCTGGTGCACTTTGCCATCCTGTTCTTTGCGCTGGTGGTGCTGGGAATTGTGGCGCGTCTGTGTGGGCTGAGCATCTGGATCCTGATTCGTATCCTGAAAGATGAGCTGATTCTGGCCTACTCCACGGCAAGCTCTGAGAGCGTGCTGCCGCGTATTATTGAGAAGATGGAAGCCTACGGCGCGCCAGCGTCGATCACCAGCTTCGTGGTGCCGACCGGTTACTCCTTTAACCTGGATGGTTCCACGCTGTATCAGAGTATCGCCGCTATCTTTATTGCGCAGCTGTATGGCATTGACCTGTCGCTGTGGCAGGAGATCGTCCTGGTGCTGACCCTGATGGTGACGTCTAAAGGTATCGCAGGCGTACCGGGCGTTTCGTTCGTGGTACTGCTGGCGACGCTGGGCAGCGTAGGCATTCCGCTGGAAGGCCTGGCCTTTATCGCGGGTGTGGACCGTATCCTCGACATGGCGCGTACGGCGCTGAACGTGGTGGGGAATGCGCTGGCGGTGCTGGTTATCGCCAAGTGGGAACACAAATTCGACCGTAAAAAGGCGCTGGCGTATGAACGCGAGGTGCTGGGTCGTTTTGATAAGACGGCTGACCAGTGATGTAAAAAGCCGGGTGGCGGCTTCGCCTTACCCGGCCTACACAAGCCGTAGGCCCGGTAAGCGCAGCGCCACCGGGCAATGGTTTACTCCCCGCTCAACGCATCAAACTCTTCGCACCCCGTATCAAACCCTTCCGTACAGCTCAGGTTTAACCAGTACAGCGCTTTCTGTTTATTAGGCGTGATAAAGCCTTTCTCACCCTGCCTGAACAACATCCCAGCCCAGTACTCGGCGTAGCCGGTGCGCGAAAGGGCTGAACTCCGCTTGAACCACGAGGCGGCCTGCACGTCATCCTGCGCTACCTCGACGCCGTTGGCATAAATCAGCCCCAGCAGCAGCTGTGCATCGACCGCAGAGTCGCTGTCGATATCTTCGGTTGCCGTATGCAGCAGTCTGATGGCCTGGGGATAGTCCGTTTTCCCCGCCTGAGTATTCACCAGAATGCGCGCCAGCATGATCGCGCCGCGTTTGCTGCCAGCAATGTTTGCCTGCTGTGCCAGGGCTTTGGCCTGTGTGTAATCGCCCTGCGTAAAGAGGATTTGCGAGAGCAACCCCATGGCGTCGACATCGCCGCCTTTCGCGGCTTTCTCGGCCCACAGCGCGGCCTGCTTGCTGTCGCCGGAGCTGAAGTACGTATCGGCAAGATAATACTGGGCACGCGCATCACCGGCTTCCGCCTGTTTCCGATACTGGCTGCCTATCTCATCGGCGCGGGCGAAGGACGTTAAAAACACTAACAAAAGAAAAATGGCTTTCATGGATTCTTATCATCTGGGTACACGCCGCGCAGTATAATCGCGGGCGCAAAAGAAAAAAATGGGTGCATTAAGACCTCAGCATCCTACAAGCCGGGCGGAACCGTTGTTCCGCCCGTAGAGGTTAGCCTGGGTTGCAGGCTAATTTAGCCGCCACCTCCTGATGCTCACTCTTTATTGAAAACTCGCAGAGCCTGCCGCGAGTAATAAAGGTAAAGATCACTATCGTCAGGCAAATAATAAAGACGATGCCTAACGCAGTTTTTAATGGCGTCATGCCTTTTACTCCTTGTGTAAAAAAGAATAAGAGGCTACTCTCAACCTGTTGGGTGTTGAGGGGTAGCCTCGGGTTGTACTGACCCCAAAAAGTTGGACAGAATAAACGAGGTTTGACGAAAAGAGTTCACAGAAATGTGGGCTCTTTTTTGTTTCTGGATACGTATAAATTAACTTTTAAACAATCGAAATATCCATATCACTAATTAGCAGTACTCCGATCATTTCAGTTTCTATGTAGAGTTTGTTCTCAATCCCTTGAGTAATCGATTAAAAGGCCTGGAGTGGACGCTGATACATGACCCATATTAATTATTTTAGACAAGAACATAACGAAAATATCGTTATGTTCTACGGCCGTATCTTATTGATGTGTATGGTCACTTAACTCATTGTTTCAATAGAGTTCTCTACCATATTTTCAACCAAGGTTTTCACTGCGGCATAAAGGTCTACATCAGTTTCTGGTGCATGAATCGATACAACCAGACTGTATTTGGCTTCGGAATCATATCGTTGCAAAGCACTTCTGGTTCTCCACCAACCTTGTGCAGGATATACAGCCAAATAGCCACAACTAGCCAACTCGGCTGCAGAGCCCTTCCATATATCCTGATGTAACGACCCCTTATGTCGCTGTGTTGCACCTAATGACCAGTTATCATCATTACCAATAAAACCATGCTCACTCTCTTCAGACTCAGCAGCGGCATTAATGCGTGCTTCAAATTCGTCTAAAGACTCTGTTTGTCTTTTCATCGCAAAACGAAGGCGGTGAGAGGGATAGTGATATCTTGATGAACTCCCCCGAGCTGAAGGGTTCGGTTCAATGAAATAAGACAATGTAACCCTGAGCTCTACCTGCGTATTCTGTAACTCTTGGAGCTGTTCCAGTGGCCACGGTAATACATGTAAATTTAAGTCGCGGGTCTTAATACCGTCTCGCGTCTTACGATAGGGATACAAGCTGTCTTCAGCTACCAGAGTTAGGCTATTTTTTACACTCCAGAGTGCACGCTCAACATCTGGTGACCCCCAGCCACAATGGCGTATAAGTTGTGCGAAACCACTTTTATTACGAGCCGGATACATTTGCAACATGGCCGGGGTCCATTGTGCAGAATGAGTGATCAAGGCTCGAATTGTTTCTGGACGATACTCAGGATACTGAGCCATTAGCTGTGCAGCCATTCTGGCACACAGAGCAGAGGCTGCACTAGTTGCATTAGTTGTCCAGAATTGGCGGTGCGCTGAAGCACTTGTTGTAAGTAACTCTAAACTAGCAAAGTTATCGACAAATTCTGTATTAGCAGCTGCGTTACCGCCCTCAAAAACAACATCAGGTTTAAACGGCCAGATAGGCTCCCATCCTACTGAGGTGGTGGTGAAAGGACTTAATTCACCTTGAGCCGCGACTGGAGTAAATTCAGGCTCATTTAACTCAACCTTGTCAGTAAATGCGCCCACAGTGATTGCGTTCCATGATTGACCCGGGTCATGAATTTGATTAGCCGAGAGACTAGCGGGATAGTTTCTCCAATGATCGCGATTAACTATGTTTCCAGCGGAAAGAACAAATAGACGGGGAAAAGGAACGTCGGCTAATGCATCTACTGCTAATGAATCGACCATCGAAGACCAGGCCGAAGGGCGGCCAAAATCACGGTAGGTCGTTGCTGTCACTGCGGAACTAAAAATACGTTTGCGTTGGCCATTGAGGATTTCAGGGCGTGTAACTGCAGAGCTAAATAGATATGCATGCTGTTGTGCATCGCCAGCATTGGCCCCATGATTTGGAGTAAGTTTGACTGACTCCAGCCGATGCCCTATTTCTATTGCACCAGTTGAAGCCAAGACGTCAAACATATCGCCATAGATTGCAACTCCAGCCAGCCCCGTACCATGGTTAGCAGTGTCATTAGCTCCCCACGCATCGTTGACTGTATGCATATCCTGCTGTTGCAAAACAGGTGCAAGCATGGCGTGTCCACGGTTAATGCCTGAATCTAGCAAACAAATGTAAGGGACATTGTCTTCGGGAGAGGGAACCTGAAGGCGTTGAAGCGCATCATCAACCCAAAGCTGCTGTTCTGCGGCCGGTAATCCTTCGAAAAACTCAGCGGTGTCTTTAGCACGCCGCAATTCTGCTACACAGTTTAAAACTAGTCTGGCTTGAGAAAATTGGCTCTGGGAACCATACATCCAAGTTATGGTTCTCTCAGGAAAATCAACTTTATGCTCGCTGACACGGCATCCGGTTGCATGGCTGATTCGATGAAAATCAGCAACAACCGCATTTCTATTATCTCTCACCGGTAGCCAAACTTCCCACCAGAATGCCTCATCTGGATCAGATGGTAATAAATCCAAATCGTCTGTCCAAAGGGAATGAATGTCTGCAAGACGTATTCCTGACAGCGTATTGATAAGCGATTTATGGTCAGCGGAAGCTCCGTCCGCACGACGTTTTTCAGTTAAATAGTCCTGAATATAATTTTCAAAATGAGATATCTTTCCATCAGGAACGAATACATTCGCGGACGTTATATCTCCATCTTTATGAATACTTAAAACTTCTATATATTGAGCTTTGTTCCGCCCCCTCTCATTACCCAAGCTTTCAAATGCCAATGGAACATCTGGTTGTCCAATAAATTCAAGTTGCATGCCAAGGCCGCTAATTAATTCGAGATTTTCTTGTCCTTCTCGAATTTGGGGCGCCATCCCTTTAACCTGCTGCAATTGCTCTCTTAAGGCAGAACCATGGGCTTGTCGGTCTCGCTCAGGTAGCGTGGTGGAACCTCTCCCACCAAGAGAGTGTGCTGTATAGGGCTGTGCTGTAGACGTTTTTGGAAGGGAGAGATGAAGCCTTTTATCGTTGGTTTGTTCCGTCATGTTTTAACTTATTTTTTTCGTTAAGTGATAACTTACTACCGATCAAACGACGCTCTTCTAAGGCAAGCTTTAAAAGAGCAACATCGACCTGTATGCGATCGCTCATGATGGCATCTTTGATTGATTCATCGACAGCTCGGCAAATTTCAGCATAGCTTAAGCCGGCAACCTGTTTTTCTAGTCCATTTTTACGAAAAGGTTTAGGCGCAAATACCCCTAGTCGAGACTTTATTAAATCGAGTGCTTGTTCTAACGTTGGTAAATGGTACTCAATAACATCATCAAAACGTCTAAACAACGCATAGTCCAGAATTTCCGGATGATTGGTAGCTGCAATAATGATGCTATTTGAATTGTCTTGCTCAATCATCTGCAAAAAGCTATTGAGAACGCGGCGAATTTCACCTACATCATTTGCGAGGCTACGCTGGGAGCCTATAGCATCAAATTCATCGAAAAAATAAACACCACGAATATCAGCAATAGCATCAAATACTTGCCGTAGCTTGGCTGCTGTCTCTCCCATAAACTTTGTAATCAATGCATCAAAGCGAACTTGAAACAAAGGAATACCAAGCTCACCAGCCAATGCCGATGCCGTCAAAGTTTTTCCCGTTCCAGGAGGACCAACTAATAAAACTTTTCGTCTTGGGGAAAGCCCATGTTCTTTAATTCGAGACATCATACGCTGTTCACGTATTAGTCGCTGGAGTTGAGTATGTGCTGAATGCTCCAGAACAACATCAGCCAATCGATATTCTGGTTGGCTAACACTTAATAAGTTACCAAGATCAGTACGATTTTTTGCAGCACTGGACAGGGGGACCAACTTACCATTTTTGTCATTGGCCAGTTTTGCTTTTGCTTTGTCAAGAAGTGTTAAAAGCTCCTCAGCTAATCGACCATGACCTTGTTTTGCCTCATGCGCAGCAACCTGCATAGCCACTGAATAAAAGTGACTATCATCGCGACTAATGTGCGATTTGATAAGTGCCTTAAGTTGCTCTGCGCTAGCCACGTAAGTAATCCTGTTTTATGTGCCTGAAATTGACCCGCATATACGTGAGAGTGTAGCAATTAAGTATAGGCTGAGTAAACGAATTCTGTGCTAAACGAACACCTAAAGCCGGCCCGGGTGACCGAAAGCATACAGAAAGTTCGGGCTCTCTCCTATCTAAATTCTGAGTGGGTGGGAACAGGCTTTCAGACGGTATTCTACCGGGCTAAGACCTTTTAGTCTTAGGCTGATTCGCCTGTTGTTGTAATAGTGAATATAATCCGAAATTGCTACTTTTAGCTCTTCAATGTCATTGAATTTGTTGAGATAGAAGCATTCAGACTTTAGTGTACCGAAAAAGCATTCTGCGCAGGCGTTATCGAGGCAGTTCCCCTTTCGTGACATGCTTTGTACAACACCACTTGCTTTAAGTTGATACTGATACCAGCGGTGACGGTATTGCCAACCTTGGTCAGAATGGAGCACTGGTGAACTCTTCGCATCCAATTTTGCAAACGCTTTGTCCAGCATCTCATCAATCATCGCCATGATCGGGCGCTCTGAGATACTGTAGGAAATCACTTCGTTATTAAAGAGATCGATAATGGGAGAAAGATAGAGTTTTCGTCCATTGACGGCAAATTCGGTGACATCAGTGACCCATTTCTCATTGGGTCGGGTTGCCTTGAAATTCCGCTTTAAAACGTTATCAGCAATTTCACCCAACTCTCCCCGCCACGAACTGTATCGCTTAACTTTGATAGCTGCTTTCAGGGAAAGCAGGTTCATCAGCCGTTGAACAACCTTATGGTTGATTATCCCTATCTCTTGCCGGAGTGCCAGCGTGACTCTACGATAGCCGTAGCGACCACAATTCTCATTATATATCTCTTTGATTCTACTTTTAATTTCGCTATATTTGTCTGTGGATTTTAGCGCTTTTAAATGATAATAAAATGTACTTCTGGGTATCTGAGCAATCTGCAAAAGCTGGTCGAATGGATAGTTTTGCCTTAATTCGTCGATAACTTTGACTTTATCTCTTACCGAACTAAGGCTTTCAGCTTTTTTAGATAAAGTACCCGTAACTCAAGGAACCTAACTCTTCTTTCCAGTTCCTGAATGCGTTTATCCTTCGAACGCTCCAGTGCTTCTTCAAGTACAGCGGGATCATCAATCATATGAGGTGACCTTTTTTTGCCAACACGCAGAGAACGAAGTCCTTCCTCTCCATGCTCGCTGAATACTTTCATCCACTTCCCGATAGAAGCCGCACCAGCGACTTTAAATTTAGCCGCAGCCTGCGTCTGGGAAATTTTCCCCGTAAGCACAGCCCTCACGGCTTCAACTCTGATATCGGGGTCGATTGATACGCCTTTATCTCTGGGCTTCAGACCTTCTTCTCCATAAGAATCATAGGCTGCAACCCATAATCTTACCTGGGTTCGTGGGACGTTGAAGCGAGCTGATGTTAAGCGATAACCTTCATTAGTAGTGAAATAATGCATAACCACTGCGAGGCGCTGTTCAAAGGTGTACTTACGTCTGGACATGGGACTCTCCAATTTGAGAGTCCAACTAAATGGGTGCAGTGCAGGTGAATGCAAATTTCCCGGGGCTTTCCACTTTCTGTCCCTCAACAATGCTCAAGACAGAAAGTCTTAAGCACCCGCCGCACATCTTATCCCTCTGAATTAAAATGCAAAGATGTAATTCCTTTTCGCGAAAATTACATTATTTCTGCGAGCCGCTTTCCAGAATGATAATTTCTATTTCTTATGAATTAATCGGAAATAAAAAGGGAGTGAATATATCACTCCCTTTATTCAACGATAAATTAACGGCTTCAACCCATTGCGCTTTCGCGCAGTCGGGCTTTTAGCTTGTTATATTCGTCGATCACGTACTGTTCCGCCGCGTGCTGATCCGCAATCGGCTCAACGTTTACGGCGCAGTATTTATACTCCGGCGTTTTGGTTATCGGGCTTAAGTTCTCCGTTACCAGCTCGTTGCAGGCACCAATCCACCACTGGTAGGTCATATAGACCGCCCCTTTGTTTGGACGATCGCTGACCTGCGCACGGGTGATGATCCGCCCTTTGCGCGAGTTCACCCACACCAGCGCCTCGTCCTCAATACCAAGGCGCTGCGCATCGGCGGTGTTGATTTGCGCGTAGCCGGGCTCGTCCGCCAGCGCGGCCAGCGCGGCGCAGTTGCCGGTCATCGAACGACAGGAGTAGTGGCCCACTTCGCGTACGGTGGAGAGCACCATCGGATACTCATCGGTGAGTTTATCGATCGGCGCGACCCAGTCGCAGGTGAAGAACTGCGCCAGCCCGTTCGGGGTGTCGAATTTCTCCTTAAAGAGATAGGACGTCCCCTGATCGGCCTCTGACTCATCCCGACACGGCCACTGGATGTATCCCAGCTCGCCCATTTTTTCATAGGTGGCGCCGTAGAAGTCCGGACACAGGCTGCGCAACTCATCCCAGATCTCCTGGGTGTTGTTGTAGTGCATCGGGTAGCCCATGCGGGTGGCGATTTCACTGATGATCTGCCAGTCCGTTTTCAGATCCCACTTCGGCTCGACCGCCTTGAAGAAGCGCTGGAATCCGCGGTCGGCCGCCGTGTAGACGCCTTCATGCTCGCCCCAGGAGGTCGACGGTAAAATGACATCCGCCGCCGCCGCGGTTTTGGTCATGAAGATATCCTGGACAATCACCAGCTCCAGATCCTCAAACCCTTTACGCACTGCAGAAAGCTCGGCGTCGGTCTGAAGCGGATCTTCACCCATGATATAGGCCGCACGCACTTCGCCATGCGCCGCGCGGTGCGGCAGCTCGCTGATGCGATACCCGGTGTGTTCCGGCAGGCTTTCCACGCCCCACGCCTTCGCGAACTTGGCGCGGTTTTCCGGGAACTTCACGTACTGGTAGCCCGGATAAGTATCCGGCAGCGCGCCCATATCGCAGGCGCCCTGCACGTTATTCTGACCACGCACCGGGTTCACGCCAACGTGCGCTTTACCCAGATTACCGGTCAGCATCGCGAGGCTGGTGAGCGAGCGCACGGTTTCCACGCCCTGGTAGAACTGGGTCACGCCCATGCCCCAGAGAATGGCGGCGGTTTTTGCCCCGGCATACATTCTGGCCGCTTGACGAATCTCCTGTGCGCTGACGCCGGTTATCGCTTCGACGGATTCAGGCGTATAGCCCTCGACTATTTTCTTATACTCTTCAAAGCCTTCTGTACGGGTCGCGACAAACGCCTGGTCGTACAGGTTCTCCTCAATAATGACGTGCCCCATTGCGTTCAACAGCGCGATGTTTGAGCCGTTTTTCAATGCAATGTGCATATCCGCAATGCGCGCGGTTTCAATTTTGCGCGGATCGCAGACGATGATTTTCGCCCCATTCTGTTTAGCGCGAATAACGTGGTTCGCGACGATAGGGTGAGAATCCGCCGGGTTATAACCAAAGATGAAGACGAGATCGGTATTATCTATCTCGTTGATGGCATTACTCATTGCGCCGTTACCGACCGACTGGTGCAGACCTGCAACCGATGGGCCGTGTCAGACGCGAGCGCAGCAGTCGACGTTATTGGTACCAATAACGGCGCGCGCGAATTTTTGCATCACATAGTTGGTTTCATTTCCCGTCCCGCGGGAAGAGCCGGTGGTCTGAATCGCATCCGGGCCATACTTGGCCTTAATGGCACTCAGGCGCGTGGCGACATAATCCAGCGCCTCGTTCCAGGAGACGGCTTCCAGCTTGCCGCCGCGCTCGCGGCGGATCATAGGGGTTTTCAGGCGCGGGGTAAGAATTTGGGTATCGTTAATAAAATCCCAGCCGTAGTAACCTTTCAGGCACAGCGTGCCCTGGTTGGTTTTCCCCTGTGCGGCCTCCGCCCGGACGATTTTGCCGTTATCGACCACCAGGTGGATCTTGCAACCTGAGGCACAATAAGGGCAAACCGTGACGACTTTTTTCATCAGTCTGCTCCAGTTAATCGAATCGTTCGCACCCACTATGCAGCTTCTATGCCATGTTTTTTGTATGGGTATCCCCTGACTTTACGGCCCATCCGGGGTGAAAACCCTGACAAAAAGCAGTCAATCGTCAAAATTGACGTGTCGACAGGGCGGCGGATGTGACATGGGTTGAATTTCCGTCACTGAAAAAACCTTTTGACTGGAGCCGACGGCAGAATAGTTCAGACTTAACATAATCCCCTGACGGAAGCATACGATGAAACCGGCGATTCTGGTGGTTGATGACGATACGGCAGTCTGCGAACTGCTTCAGGACGTGCTGAGCGAGCACGTCTTTAGCGTGCTTGTCTGCCATAACGGCCAGGATGCGCTGCGCCAGGTGCAGCAGGAGCCGAATATCGCGCTTGTGCTGCTGGATATGATGCTGCCGGATATCAACGGCCTGCAGGTTCTGCTGCAGCTGCAAAAGCAGCGTCCGGCGCTACCGGTTGTGATGTTAACCGGCCTGGGCAGTGAGTCAGACGTGGTGGTGGGGCTGGAGATGGGGGCCGACGATTATATTGGCAAACCGTTCAACCCGCGCGTGGTGGTCGCCCGGGTGAAAGCGGTGTTGCGCCGAACGGGCGCGCTGGCGGCAGAAGCCCCCGCAGCGCCCGTCGCGGGCATTGCGTTTAATGGATGGACGCTTGATACCACCCGCTGTGAGCTGATTGATCCGCAGCGTAATACCGTGCCCTTAACCCAGGGCGAGTACGGCCTGCTGCTGGCGCTCACGCAAAATGCCCGCCGGGTGCTGAGCCGCGATCGGCTGCTTGAGCTGACCCACAGCGAAAGCGCCGACGTGTTCGACCGCACGATTGACGTGCTGATCATGCGCCTGCGCCGGAAAATAGAGGCTAACCCGCATCAGCCTGCGCTCATCAAAACCATCCGCGGGTTGGGTTACGTGTTTGCCACTGACGTGAGCCGGCCCGAACAGGCGGCATAAGGCTTACGTTATCGCCGGAACAATGATGGCGGCAAAAATCGCAATGATGCACAAATACTTGAGGGCGTAATAGGCCTTACGGTTCCTTTTTTTCAGGCGCTGCCCCCGTTCGCGGCCCGCATGAACGTATTTAAAAATGCGGTTAATGCCGCCGGTGCTGTCATTCTCGTCATTCGGTGAGCTGGCCGCAGACATCAGCGTGGTTCCCACCCAATGGTTAACCGCCTGCGCCCAGCGCCATTTCATCGGACGCTCGATATCGCAGAAGAGAATAATGCGCGTTTGATCCGATTTATTTTCTGCCCAGTGGACGTAGGTCTCATCAAAAATAACGGCTTCACCATCCCGCCAGCTGTGGCGCTGCCCGTCGACTTCAATAAAGCAGCGATCGTCATTCGGGGTGAATAAGCCCAGATGGTAACGAACCGAGCCCGCATACGGATCCCGGTGCTTGCCAAGCTTTGCACCCGCCGGCAGCTCGGCAAACATGGCCGCCTTCACCGAAGGGATTTCACTCACCAGCCGGGTCGTCACCGGGCATAAAGACTGCGCGGAGGGATGGGCATCGGCATACCACTTCAGATAAAAACGTTTCCAGCCGCGTTTAAAAAAGGTGTTAAAGCCAGCGTCGTTATTATTTTCCGCTGCCTTAATATGATGCTGCAAACGCAGCGCCTCTTCGCGAATAACCAGCCAGTTTTCCGTCAGCTTATTTAATTCCGGGAAGCGCTCTGTTTCAAAGAAAGGCTGCCTGGCGGGCAGGGAAGAAAACGCCGTCATAAACATATTGATGGGCGCCATAAACGTCGAATGGTCGAAGAGCTGACGGGAAAGCGTCTGTTTTTCTTTGCCGCGGGAATGCGCATAAATAACGCTGATAATGAAAATACCGATGATGATGACTGCGAACATTTTTCCCTTGTCCTCTTTCTATCTCATTTCGGAAAAGCGTGCGGACAGAGTGCTGCCCACGCCGAATATGCCAGATGGAGAGAGTGTAGTTCGGGAATATAAAATTCATAGAACTGTAATGAAAAATCGCAATTATTGTTAAATTAAATGCTCTCGCGAATAAACGCCTGCAGCTCGGCCAGCGTTTTTGCGCCGTCAATCGCATTGGCGGCCAGCAGGCTTGCCCGCGCGCAGGCGTGCGCCAGATAAATACTTTCTGTCAGCGGGAGCGATTCATGGCAGCCGTATAAAAAGCCCGCGCAAAAGGCATCGCCCGCGCCGACGCTGCCAATAATCTCTTCCTGCTCCAGCATCCATGACGGGATCCAGCGACCCGCTTCACCGCGCGCTTCTCCCCATGCGCCTTCCGGACAGTGGATCACCACCCGCTGGCGTACCCCGGCCGCCAGCAGCTGCGCTGCGGCGTCCGCGATATGGGCAATGTGCGGGGCGTCGTTTTCGTCACGCATTGTCAGGCCGCTAAACTCACCGGCCTCCAGCTCGTTAATCACCAGATAGTCGAGATGGCGAAGGGCAGGGAGCACCAGCGGCTGATAGCGCGGGTCGCCCTTGCGGGAAACCAGATCGAGCGAGGTTTCATACCCCTGGTCGCGCATCTGCGCCAGCAGCCGCGCGCTGCGGGTGCCGAACTCGTCATCGGGCATATCCAGGCTGTCGAGCAGCAGGAGATAGCCGAGATGGAAGATCTTCATCGATCCGTCTAAGCGATCGAAGGCGGGAAGATCCAGCAGGCGGTTGGCCCCCGGCGAGTGGAAAAAGGTGCGCTGTCCGCTGGGGTCGGTCATCACCTGCGACATGGAGGTTGGCGCAAAGGTGGTGCGCTGTACGCGCTGGCGGTTGACGTGGTACTGGTCGAGCATCGCCAGAATGTAGTCCCCGTCGCCGTCTTCGCCAATCAGCCCCACCGCCTGCAGCGGCAGGCCAACGTGCATTTTTGCCAGCGTCAGCAGGACGTTGAGCGGCGCGCCGCCGGTTGAGCGTTCGCTGTGGGTGATTTCCGCCAGCCAGCCGCGCTCCGGCCACTGCACGATCTGGTGGACGTGGTCCACCAGCATATTGCCTGCGGCGATGATGCCTTTGCGTTCCATCATGCCTGCCCCGCGCTGCCGAAGATGCGCATCTGTTCGGCGACCGTATCGGTAATCGCTTCTTCAATGCCGAGCAGCAGTTCGGCAAACTCGTCGTACAGCGGCTGGCGGTTCGCCATGCGCTGCTCCACGGCGGCGAGCGCGGCCTGCGACATCCCGGTATAGAAATTGATTTTATGAATGCCCAGCTCGATGGCGCGGCGGAAGTCGGCATCGCTAATCCCGGAGCCGCCGTGTAAAACCAGCGGCAGCCCCGTCTGCTGACGAATGGCGTCCAGACGCGGGAAATCGAGCTTCGGCTCGCCTTTATACTTGCCGTGTGCGTTGCCGATGGCGACGGCCAGCGCGTCGATGCCGGTTGAATCAACAAATTCGCGCGCCAGCTGCGGATCGGTGAAGAAGGCTTCATCCGCATGTCCGTAAAGCGCGCCCCCTTCATCCCCCCCGACCGCGCCCAGCTCTGCCTCCACGGAGACGCCCACCGCATGGCACATCTTCACCACTTCTCGCGTCTGGCGAACATTTTCCTCATAGCTCAGCGTAGAGCCATCGAACATCACGGAGCTGAACCCTAAGCGCAGGGCGCGCACGACGGCGTCATAATGCAGGCCGTGATCGAGGTTGAGCACCACGGGAATAGCGTGGCGAGCGGCCTCGAACTTCACCGCTTCGACAAGGGAATCCAGCGACACGTACTTAAAATGCACTTCCGCGATGTTGATGATAAACGGCGAGCGTTCCTGCTTTGCGGCGGCGAATAGCGCGCGCAGGAAGTGGGAGTCGAGCACGTTAAACGCGCCCAGCGCATAGCGGTGTTGTCTGGCGTGCGCAAGACCGTCGGCAAGAGAAATCAATGGCATCATTCACCCCTTATATCCGGAACAGGTTGTACTCGTTGCACAGCACCAGCAGCGCCGGTTCGTCTTCTTCGATGTTGTTATAGCGGGCAACCGGCTGCAAAAAGTGGTTGTCGTGTTCATCGTCATTAACCGAGGAAACTTCGCCCACCAGCACGTCGCCGAAGCCGCGTTCGCCCCAGAAGCTATGGTAAAGAGTGGGCGTCAGGCAGATGCTTTCCCCTGGCGTGAGGCGCAGCTGGCTGCCGGGGGCGTGGGTCTGGCGGCAGCCGTCGACGGTGACGGTCACGTCGGTGTTTTCCGTCTCTTCATGCGCTCCGGCATTCCATAACTCAATGATCAGATTCCCGCCGCCCCGGTTGATGATGTCTTCGCGCTTGCGCCAGTGAAAATGCATCGGCGTCACCTGGCCGTCGCGCACGTGCATGATTTTTTCGGCATAGCTTTTTTCATAAGGCACGCCGTTGGGCGAGCCGTTGCGCAGGGTAAACAGCGTCAGGCCCTCAGCGGCAAAGTTGTTGCCGCCGAACGCCGTCACGTCCCAGCCGAGCTTGAGGTCGAACACTTCCTGCCATGCGGCCTGGTCAAGCTGCTGCCATTTCGTTGGCGGAAAGCTGGCAAAAGGCGGGAGATGAACGTCGTGTATGGAGAAAAACTGCCGCGTGTGGCCGAGGATTTCATTGATGTCGGAGCGTTTCATGGGGACTCCTTGAAAACAGTACCCTCTCCCTGCGGGAGAGGGAAAAGGATCATTTAACCGTCCACCCCTTATACGTGCCGACGTTCTTTTTATCGATCATCGTCACCGGGATCAGCACGGGCGCTTTCGGCGCGGGTTTGCCCTGAAGAATGTCATAGCCGATCTCCACCGCTTTTGCCGCCATGACCTGCGGATCCTGCGCCGGGGTAGCAACAAACAGCGAGTTTTCACGCTTCAGCGCTTCCTCACCGTCCGGCGATCCATCCACGCCAACGATAAAGAACTCATTGCGCTGAGCCTGTTTCGCGGCCAGATCGGCGCCGATCGCGGTCGGATCGTTAATCGCAAACACGCCGTCGATCTTCGGATTGGCCGCCAGCAGGGAGGTCATGACTTCCAGACCGCCTTCACGACTGCCCTTGGCGTTCTGGTTATCCGAGAGCACCTTGATATCAGGATGTTTTTTGAACTCCGTCTGGCAACCTTCTACGCGGTTTTGTACCGCAGAGACCGGCGGTCCGTTGATGATCACCACGTTGCCTTTCCCTTTCAGGCGGTCGGTAATGTACTTACAGGCCATCTCACCCGCCTGGGTGTTATCGGAGGTGATGGTGGCATCAGCCCCTTCCGCCGCCACGTCAACCGCCACGACCACGATCCCGGCGTCCTTCGCGCGCTTCACCGCCGGGCCGATCCCTTTGGAGTCCGCGGCGTTGAGGATGATCATGTCCACTTTCGCGGCAATGAAGTTGTCGATCTGCGAAACCTGCTGGCCCAGGTCGTAACCGCTGGAGACCAGCGTCACCTTGACGTTATCGCCCGCCAGCTTGCGCGCTTCCAGCTCGGCACCTTTGGTGATCTGCACGAAGAACGGGTTAGCCAGGTCGCCCACCGTCACGCCGATGGACTTCAGATCTTTCGCCTGCGCAAACGGCGTTGCGGCAAGCAGCGCGCCAGCACAGAGCGCGGTCACTAAGGGTTTCAAACGCATCTTGTCTTCCTCACTCGTAGGGTATTGTTGTTATGCACTTTGATGGTGTCGGGTACGGTATTTGTCGATCAGCACCGCAATGATGATCACCGCCCCTTTGATCACCAGCTGCCAGAAGTAGGAGACGCCCATCAGCGTCATGCCGTTGTTGAGGGTGGCGATGATCAAGGCACCGACCAGCGTGCCGGTGATCGTGCCGATCCCGCCGACGAAGCTGGTGCCGCCGAGGATCACCGCCGCAATTGCATCCAGCTCGTAACCCGTGCCGAGGTTGCCGTTGGCGCTGTAGAGGCGCGAGGCGCTCATCACCCCGCCGAGGCCGGAGAGCAGACCGCTCATGCCGTAGACAAACAGCAGTACCAGCCAGACCTTGATGCCGGTTAAGCGCGCCGCCTGCATGTTGCCGCCGACCGCGTAGATATGAACGCCGAGCGTGGTGCGGCGCAGGATGAACCAGCAGATAGCAATGACCGCCAGGGCAATGACTACGAGCCACGGAATCGGGCCGAGGTAGTTATTGCCGATCCACTCGAAGTTGATGTTGGAGTTAATGACCGTGGTGCCGTCGGCCAGCAGATAGGCCGCGCCGCGCAGCGCCGTATAGGTGCCGAGCGTGACGATGAAGGGGGGCAGCCCGGCAAAGGCCACCAGCGCGCCGTTGAACAGGCCCAGCACCATGCCGAGCATCAGCGCGGCCGGAATGGACAGCCCGGCGAATTCGGGAATGAGCGACACCACCATCGCCGCCACCGCCGTGGTGCCGAGAATCGACCCCACCGAGAGGTCAATCCCGCCGGTGAGGATAATAAAGGTCATTCCCGCCGCCAGCACGATGTTGATCGACGCCTGACGGGTGATGTTGAGCAGGTTGCTCTCAGTGAAGAAGTTGGGCGCAATAAAGCCAAAAACCGCCACAATCAGGATCAAAATCGGCAAAATACCGACCGTTTGCATCAGATCGCTCATCAGCATTTTTTTGGCGGAGGCGGATTTCGCCACCTGCTGCGGATGGGTTGGAGTTGTCATGATTGCACCGCCTGATGATGAGTGTCGTTCACGCCGGTTGCCAGCGTCATAATGTTTTCCTGAGAGATGTCGCGCCCGTGAAGCTCGCCCGCGATGCTGCCTTCCCGCATCACGTAAACCCGGTCGCTCATGCCCACCACTTCCGGCAGCTCGCTGGAGATCATCAGGATCGCCACGCCTTTGCGCGCCATCTGGTTCATGATGCGGTAGATCTCGCTTTTTGCGCCGACGTCCACGCCGCGCGTGGGTTCGTCCAGAATCAGAATGCGTGGGCCGATGGCGACCCAGCGGGAGATGAGCAGTTTTTGCTGGTTGCCGCCGGAAAGACCGCCTGCGCGCACCTGCGAATGGGGCACGCGGATATTGAGCAGGGCAATGGCGTCATCGGAAATGGACTGGGCTTTTTTGCGGTTCAGCCAGCCGAAGGTGGCGTCGCGCTCCAGCGTCGCCATAGTGATGTTCTCCTGCGCCGCCAGCTCCAGAAACAGCCCCTGCTCCTTGCGGTTCTCGGTGAGAAAACCGATGCCGTTTTCGATGGCCGCGCGCGGGGAGTGGATCACCACCGGCTCGCCGTCGACCTCAATCATGCCGCCCGTGGCTTTACGCACGCCGAAGATAAGCTGTGCCAGCTCGGAACGTCCGGCCCCGACCAGCCCTGCCAGCCCGACGATTTCGCCGGAACGCACCTGCAGGCTGCACGGCTGTACTTTTTTACCGTCGGTGAGGTGGTGGACGTTGAGACGCGGGCTGCCGAGGGGAATATCACGCTCCTTGTTGAACAGGTCGCTTAGCGGGCGGCCCACCATCATCTTCACCAGTTCCGACGCGTTCAGCTTGTCGCGCGTCAGGCTCCCGACGTACTGCCCGTCGCGCAGAACGCTGACGCGGTCAGAGAGTTCATAGACCTCCGCCATGCGGTGGCTGATATAGATGATCGCCATCCCTTCATCGCGCAGGCGCAAAATCAGTTCAAACAGGCGATGGGTTTCGCGGGAGGAGAGGGCGGCGGTGGGTTCATCCATCACCAGAATGCGGCTGTTGCGGTGCAGTGCGCGGGCAATTTCCACCTGCTGCTGTTCGGCGATGGTGAGCTTCATCACCAGATCGGTGGCGCTAAACTGCGCGCCGAGGCGGTCAATCACCGCCTGTGCCTGGGTGGCCATCTCCTTGCGCTGGACCAGCCCGCCGCGCGACAGCTCGCTGCCGAGGAAGATATTTTCGGCTACGGTCAAATTGGGCGCGAGCTGCATCTCCTGGTAAATCAGCGTGATGCCTGCGGCCAGGGCATCCTTCGGCCCTTTAATGTGAAACGGCTGGCCGTCGATCAGGATCTCGCCGCCGGTGGCGGTATAGGCGCCCGCAAGGATTTTCATCAGCGTGCTTTTGCCTGCGCCGTTTTCACCCATCAGCGCGTGGATCTCACCGGCAAAGACCGTCAAATCCACACCCTTGAGCGCGTGGAAACTGCCAAACGTTTTGGCAATGCTGCGCATCTCTAATACCGGGGTTCTGCTCATGGCGGATCTCCTGTGAATGCCGATTTCTGCACTTCATCACAGGTGCGTAAATGCAAAATGTCAGAAGCTGTTCATATTTGTCATAGTTATGAATAGCTAATCGCCATCACATTTTCCTTTTCCCTCTCCCTTTGGGAGAGGGCCAGGGTGAGGGCACCAAACCGCACAGGAGCCCAACCCCATGCCATCACGCCCCCCGTTCTTCGCCAGCGCCCGAGGCCGCCTGCTGATTTTCAATCTGCTGGTGGTCGCCGTGACGCTGATGGTGAGCGGCGTGGCGGTGCTCGGCTTCCGCCACGCCAGCCAAATCCAGGAGCAGGTCCAGCAGCAAACGCTGGACGATATGACCGGCAGCATGAACCTGGCCCGCGACACCGCCAGCGTGGCGACGGCGGCGGTGCGGCTCTCGCAGGTGGTCGGGGCGCTCGAGTACAAAGGTGAAGCCGAGCGCCTGAAGCAGACGCAAATGGCCCTGCGCCACTCGCTGGAGCAGCTTGCGGAGGCGCCGCTGGCGCAGCAGGAGCCAGCCCTGGTGGCGCGTATTATTCAACGAAGCAATGAGCTACAGCAGAGCGTGACGGAGATGCTGGAGCGCGGACAGCGACGCCATCTGGAGCGTAACGCGCTGCTGAGCTCGCTGTACCAAAGCCAGAGCTACCTGCGTCATCTGCAGGACATCAACCGCCGCTATGGCAGCAATGTTCCGGATGCGCAGCAGCTGATGGAGATGGACCGGCTGATCGCCGCCGCCATCGACACCCCTTCGCCGCGCGCAACCGTTCAGCAGCTGGACGCGGTGGCCGCAACGCTGCCCCGGAGTGCCGCACAGCCGGTCGTGAAGGCGGTTCTGCCTGATTTTAATGCCGAGCTAGGTCAGCTCGCCCCGCTGTCGAAGCAGCTGGAAGAGAGCGATCTGGCGATAAGCTGGTACATGTTCCACATCAAGGCGCTGGTGGCGATCCTCAACAGCGATATTAATCAGTACGTTGAGCAGGTGGCGCAGGCCTCCCGGCTTCGCACGGCCCAGAGCCATCACGAGCTGCAATCCATCAGCGTATTTATCACCATTTTCGCCGTGCTGGCGCTGATCATCACCGGGTGTGCCTGCTGGTATATCTACCGCCATCTGGCCTCCAACCTGACGGCCATTTCCCGGGCGATGTCACGCCTTGCGCATGGCGAACAGGATGTTTCCGTTCCCGCGCTGCAGCGGCGTGATGAGCTGGGTGAACTGGCGCGCGCGTTCAACGTTTTTGCCCGCAACACCGCCTCGCTTGAGCACACCACGCGTCTGCTGAAAGAAAAAACCACGCAGATGGAGATCGACCGCATTGAGCGTCAGGGGCTGGAAGAGGCGCTCCTGCACAGCCAGAAAATGAAGGCCGTCGGACAGCTGACGGGCGGGCTGGCGCATGATTTTAATAACCTGCTGGCGGTGATCATCGGCAGCCTTGAGCTGACCGACCCCGAATCAAACGACGCGCCGCGCATTACCCGGGCGCTGAAGGCGGCCGAGCGTGGCGCCTTGCTGACCCAGCGCCTGCTGGCGTTTTCCCGCAAGCAATCCCTGACCCCGCATGCGGTAGAGATGCAGCCGCTGCTGGAGAACCTCCGGGAACTGCTGCGTCACTCCCTCCCTGCCACCCTGACCCTGGAGATCGAAGCGCAATCCCCGGCATGGCCCGCCTGGATAGACGTTAGCCAGCTGGAAAACGCCATCATAAACCTGGTGATGAACGCGCGCGATGCAATGGAAGGGCAAAGCGGGGTGATAAAAATCCGCACCTGGAATCAGCGCGTCACCCGCAGCGACGGGCGCAGGCAGGATATGGTGGCGCTGGAGGTCATTGACCGCGGCTGCGGGATGTCTCAGGAGGTGAAATCCCGCGTCTTTGAGCCGTTCTTCACCACCAAACAGACCGGGAGCGGGAGCGGGTTAGGCCTGTCGATGGTCTACGGCTTTGTGCGCCAGTCCGGCGGTCGCGTGGAGATCGAGAGCGCACCGGGGCAGGGGACGACCGTCCGGCTTCACCTTCCGCGATCGACGCTACCCGTAGTTCCTGAAGATGAAACGCTCTCTGCCACCGCCTCCGTCGATAACGAGCGGCTGGTACTGGTGCTGGAAGATGAAGCCGATGTCCGTCAGACCCTGTGCGAGCAGCTGCACCAGCTTGGCTACCTGACGCTCGAAGCGGAAAACGGCGAGCAGGCGCTGAACATGCTGGCGGCGTCGCCGGATATTGGCATGTTTATCAGCGACCTGATGTTGCCGGGAAGCCTGAGCGGGGCCGAGGTGATTAGCCATGTGCGCAGCCACTATCCGCAGCTTCCGGTGCTGCTGATCAGCGGACAGGATTTACGGCCCACGCATAATCCTCAGCTGCCGGACGTTCAGCTACTGCGCAAGCCGTTTACGCGGGTGCAGCTGGCGCAGGCGCTGCGGAAAATATGTTTTTAAATGCCCCTGTTTAGGATTTCATCAAGAGCAACGTTGACGCCGGTGATGTTAATCTGCGCAAAATTTAGCAGATTGGGATATAAAAGGAATTATGCCGGTACTCACAAAGGGGGACTCACAAATGATCGTGATGCCTACAACATACAGCCCGAGCACAATTGCCAGGTCGTTTAAACTCGTTGATGAGTTTGAGCTTTCCGGGCGAGTGCTACATGTTATTTTTGATAGCCAGACGCCAAGAGCTGCGATTATTGAAGCGGATATCGAAACCTTCGATGGGGTACCCCGGCATCGGGTTGTTGCTGCCCTGGATTTACAACGTAAAACGCATTTGGGTGAAGATATCATTGCCGTCGAGCGCTGTTGGGAAGATGCCAATGTTATTCAGGTAGAAGGTATCTGTGTTGATCCCGCCGAGCGTGACAAGGGACTGGCAACTCGCCTGTATGAAGCCCTGGTATTACAATGTGGCGTGACACTTGTCAGCGACTTTGAACAATATGAGGGTGGGAAGATGCTCTGGCAGAAAATTGCCCGCGAGTCTGACCAAATCGCTGTATTTGTTCTTGATACCGAGCAGGGCGCATTTTGGCCGTATGATGGTAGCAAGGTTATCTATGACGGAGGGTGTATCCCCGAAGATCGTATCTGGAGCCATTCGCCGGATCAAAAATGCTACGGCATCGTCCTGGTCGCAGAAAATAAACAGCGTGCGAATCAACTGATGGAAGTCCCAGGACACAACTGAATTTGAGATTCCTCCGCTACCCCCACACCCTGCTGTTCATTACCTTAAGGCCAGTTCACCTGCGAGTCTGGCATTATGAAACGTTACTCTACCGCTCTGTTATTTGGTCTGCTGTCACTCACCAGCCAACTGGCGCATGCCGATATCGTTGATGATGCTATTGGCAACATTCAACAGGCAATCAACGACGCCTATAACCCCAGCAGCAGCCGCAGCAACGATGATGACGATCGTTATGACGATAACCGTCGCATGGATAGCCGTCAGTATGACGATCGCCGTCGGCAGCTTGAAGACAGACGCCGCCGTTTAGACGAGCGTCAGCGCCAGCTGGATGACGACAGACGCCGTCTGGAAGAGGATGAGCGCAGGTTAGAAGACGATTACGATCGAGGCTAAAGCCTGGTGGCGCTTCGCTGACGCAGGCCTACGAAACCCTGGCGCGTAGACCGGGTAAGGCGCAGCCGCCACCCGGCAAAACTCAGTCGAGAACCAACACCATTCCGTCATACCCCGCTTCAATGCTGTCAGGCAGCGGGTTATCCATCATCCACACGTCAAACTGATGGCTGATGTGCGTCAGGATCACCTGCGGGCAGCCAATCACTTCGTTTAACGCAATCACGGTATTTAAGTCGCAATGGTTTCGCGGCGTCTCGTCGCGCGGTTCGTGGCTGCAGTCGATAATCATCGCCTGCGGCTGATTGTTGAGCAGGAACTTCACCGTTTTTTCCGGCAGCCCGGCGGTGTCGGACAGCCAGGCCACGCGGCTGTGGGCCGACTCCAGCAAATACCCGAAGGTCAGTTTCGAATGGTTGAGCGGCAGGGGCGTAACCCGCATACCCTGAAGCTCAAACATGACAAAGGGGTCGACCGTATGGCTGAAATCCAGAATCCCCGGATGTTTAAACAGGTCGTCACAGCCCACGTCATCCGGCGGACCGTAGACGGGGATCGTCGCGCCCACGCCCCATCGCAGGGGGAAGAGCCCCTGGACGTGATCCATATGGTAATGGGTCAGCAAAAACTGCTGAAAGCTGCCTGCAGCCCAGTCGTCCATCAGGTGTGGAATACCGGCATCCAGCAGGGTCACCGCATCGTTGAATTTGACCACCGCGCTACAGGGGCGACGGCGATAGGTCTCCTGCAGGCGCGCCCGGCGGCACGCCGCGCAGTCGCAGCCAAAGACCGGCACGAGTTGCGCGCTTCCGGTTCCTGTTAACGTGATTGTCAGACTCATAACGCACCTCTACAGCGGTTTGGTGAATCGGAAATGGCTCTGCGTATATCCTTCACGGACGTAAAAACGGTGGGCGTCCACGCGCTTCACGCTGGTGGAGAGCTCGGTCAGCTCCGCGCCGGCCTCTCGTGCCACCCCTTCCGCCCAGGCCAGCAGCTGGCTGCCCACCTTTAACCCGCGCACCTGCGGCATCACCACCAGCTCCTGGATCTCGCCGATCCAGCGTGCGTGGTGGAGGTGAAACTGCATGTGCAGGCCGATCATGCCGATGACCTGCCCGTCCAGTTCGGCAAGCTGGTAGCGCATGTTGTGATCCTGCAGATTGGCAAGATAGCCCGCGTGAAACGCCTGGCGATCAAATTCGGCCTGCTTTAATTCGCAGATTAACGCATAGACGATTTGCGCATCGTCGGCGGTGGCGGGGCGAAGCGTGCAGTCAGGCATGCTGTTTCTCCTTCTGACGGATAAGCGATAAAAAGGTCTCGACTGACTGTAGCAAACTTCCGTCGTTATTAAGGATATGGCAGTCGGACGGGGCGTAGCGCGCCGCACGCGCAAGCCGCTGATCGATCTCACGGGCGGATTCACGACCCCGGCTCTGCAACCGGCTGCGCAGGACGTCCGGTGAAACCTGCAGGCAGACCGGCAGCAGGGCCGCCCCATAGCGGGCGCGCGCCTGCGGAAGATGCGCCCGTGAACCGTTGACCAACACGTCGAACCCCGCATGCAGCCACAGATCGGTCTCGATGCCGATCCCATAGTAATAGCCGTTGGCGTGCCAGCTCAGCGCCAGCAGATTTTGCCCGGCACGGGTAAAAAACTCCTGCTCGCTCAGGGCGATATGGTTTTCACTCCCCGCATTGGCCGCGCGGGTAATGTAGCGGTGCGCCACCAGCAGCTGCGGATGCTCCTGCTGCCGTAAGGCGGACAGCAGGCTGTCCTTACCGGAGCCGGACGGCCCCATTAACCAGATAAGTCTTCCCATCAGAACACCCTCTTTCCCTGACGCCAGACGTGGTCGATATGGACGTGTTCGCCCCTGCGGTGGGCCAGCACCAGATCCGCCCGCTTGCCTTCGGCTATCTCGCCGCGATCCTGCAGATTAAGCGCCGAGGCCGGGTTTTTCGTCACCAGGCGAATCGCCTGGGGCAGCGTAAAGCGGTTGCCCTCGTCGTCGGCCACCCGGAACGCCGCGTCGAGCAGGCTGGCGGGGTAGTAGTCGGACGAGAGAATATCCAGCAGGCCGAGGGACGCGAGCTTGCTTGCCGCGACGTTGCCGGAGTGCGAGCCGCCGCGCACGATGTTCGGTGCGCCCATCAGGACGTTCATGCCGTGCTTGCGGGAGGCTTCAGCCGCCTCGAACGTGGTGGGGAATTCGGCGATCACGCTGCCAAGATGGTGGGATTCAAGGACATGATCGTGCGTGGCATCGTCATGGCTGGCCAGCGCGATATTGCGGTCCCGGCACATCGCCGCAATTCGGACACGGTTAGGCTGCGACCACCGTGCCGCAAGCGCCAGCTGCTCTTCTTCATAACGGGCCATCTCCGCGTCGCTGAGAGAATATTTGCCCTGGTAGTATTCGCGATACTTTTCAATGTTGGCGAACTGACGCTGCCCCGGCGAGTGGTCCATCAGGGAGACCAGCGACACCGGCTCGCGGCCGACCAGCTTTTCAAACAGCGGCAGGGTGGTGTGGTGCGGCAGCTCGCAGCGCAGGTGCAGGCGGTGCTCGGCGCGGTTGAGGCCGCGCTTTTGCGTCTCCTCGACGGCGTTGATCATCTTCTCCAGGTTCTCCAGACGGTCGCCGCCGTCGCGCACGTCGCCGATGGCCACCGCGTCCAGTACGGTGGTGATGCCGCTGGCGACCATCAGCGCGTCGTGGCTGCTCATCGCTGAATGCGCGGGCCAGTCCACCTTCGGGCGGGGGGTGAAGAACTTGTCCAGATTATCGGTATGCAGTTCGATCAGCCCCGGCAGCAGCCAGCCGCCGTCGCCGTCCATCGCCTCGGGCGAGCGGCTCTGGGTTTCAGCAAACGCGCGGATTGTTCCGTCCTGGATCTCAATCGAGCCGTCAACCACCTCATTGTCCAGTACCAGCTTGACGTTATTGATAATCATGCGGGAGTCCCCATTGGGTGCAGCCTGTCCGCGACGCGGGTGCGAACGCTCTCGTCGTGGAAGATCCCGACGATCGCCGCGCCGCGCGCTTTGGCCTGTTCGATCAGCTCCACCACGGCCGCGCTGTTTTTATCGTCGAGCGAGGCGGTGGGTTCATCCAGAAGTAAAATCGGGTAGTCGACGATAAAGCCGCGGGCGATGTTGACGCGCTGCTGCTCGCCGCCGGAAAAGGTCGACGGGGCAAGGTGCCACAGGCGCTCGGGCACGTTCAGGCGCGTCAGCAGGCTGGCGGCTTTGGCGGCACAGGTTTCGCGCGGTATGCCAAGATCCAGTAAGGGCTGCATCACCACGTCCAGGGCGGAGATCCGCGGGATCACCCGCAGAAACTGGCTCACCCAGCCGATCGTCGAGCGGCGTACTTCCAGCACCTTACGCGCCGGGGCCTGCACCAGGTCGATCCATTCATCGCCGTGGCGAATATGAATATGGCCTTCGTCGGGCAGATAGTTGGCGTAGAGGGAGCGCAGCAGGGTCGATTTTCCGCTGCCGGAGTGGCCGTGCAGCACCACGCATTCGCCGCGATTAACCTCCAGCGAGGCATTTTGCAGCACCGGCAGGCGCACGCCGTTTTGCTGGTGGAGCACAAAGGTCTTACTTACGTTTTGTACGTGGATCATGTTGGCCTCGCGATTCGTTTTGCCGGGTGGCGGCTTCGCCTTACCCGGCCTACAAGGTGCGGTGTTCGCGTTGCCGGGTGGCGGCTTCGCCTTACCCGGCCTACAGGTGCGCTATTCGTAGGCCGGGTAAGCGCAGCGCCACCCGGCGACAGCGGCCTCAGTTCTGCAACACCGACGACACCAGCAGCTGGGTGTACGGATGATGCGGATCGTCGAGCACGCGGTCGGTTAACCCACTTTCCACCACCTGGCCCTGCTTCATCACCAGCAGGCGGTCCGCCAGCAGGCGCGCGACGCCCAAATCGTGGGTGACAATCACCACTGCCAGGTTCAGCTCTACCACCAGGCCGCGCAGCAGGTCGAGCAGGCGCGCCTGCACGGAGACGTCCAGCCCACCGGTGGGTTCATCCATAAACACCAGCTTCGGGTGCGTGACCAGGTTGCGGGCAATCTGTAAACGCTGCTGCATGCCGCCGGAGAAGGTGGTGGGCAGGTCGTCGATACGCGAGGCGGGGATTTCCACTTCTTCCAGCCAGTGCTGCGCCGTGGCGCGGATGTTGCCGTAGTGACGCGCGCCGGTGGCCATCAGGCGTTCGCCGATATTGCCTCCGGCAGAGACCTGACGGCGCAGGCCGTCCATCGGATGCTGGTGCACCACGCCCCACTCGGTGCGCAGCAGGCGGCGACGCTCGGCCTCGCTCATGCCGTAGAGCGAAGCGCCCTCATACAAAATGTCGCCGTGTTGCGGCGTCAGGCGCGCGGAGATGGATTTCAGCAGGGTGGTTTTGCCGGAGCCGGACTCGCCGACGATCCCCAGCACTTCGCCCGGCCACAGCTCGAACGACACGTCGCTGAAGCCTTTGCCCGGCGCATACAGGTGGGTCAGGTGATTTACCGAAAGCAGCGGTTTCATTGGCCGTTCGCCTCGCTCTGTTGGCGGCAGAAATCGGTGTCGGAGCAGACAAACATCCGTTTGCCCGTGTCGTCCAGCACCACTTCGTCCAGGTAGCTGTGTTTGGATCCGCAGATGGCGCACGGCTCGTCCCACTCCTGCACCGTAAACGGGTGATCGTCAAAATCGAGACTTTCCACGCGGGTGTACGGCGGTACGGCGTAGATGCGTTTTTCACGTCCGGCACCGAACAGCTGCAGGGCGGGCATCATGTCCATCTTCGGGTTATCGAATTTTGGGATCGGCGACGGGTCCATCACGTAGCGGCCGTTGACCTTCACCGGGTAGGCGTAGGTGGTGGCGATATGGCCGAAGCGGGCGATATCCTCATACAGCTTCACCTGCATCACGCCGTACTCTTCCAGCGCGTGCATGGTGCGGGTTTCGGTTTCGCGCGGCTCGATAAAGCGCAGCGGCTCCGGGATCGGCACCTGGAAAATCAGAATCTGATCTTCAGCCAGCGGGGTTTCCGGAATGCGGTGGCGGGTCTGGATCAGCGTCGCGTCTTCGGTTTTTTCGGTGGTCGCGACGCCCGTTACCCGCTGAAAGAAGGTGCGGATCGATACGGCGTTGGTGGTGTCGTCCGCGCCCTGGTCGATGACCTTCAGCACGTCCGCCTCGCCGATCACGCTGGCGGTAATCTGGATGCCGCCCGTCCCCCAGCCGTAGGGCATCGGCATTTCTCGGCCGCCGAACGGCACCTGATAGCCAGGAATCGCCACCGCTTTTAAGATGGCGCGCCGGATCATGCGTTTGGTTTGCTCGTCCAGATAGGCAAAGTTGTAGCCGCTTAAGTTAGCCATGTTTGCGCTCCCGTTGCAGGCGTTTCAGCAGTTCCAGTTCGGCCTGGAAATCGACGTAGTGCGGCAGCTTGAGGTGCGAGACGAAGCCCGCGGCCTCGACGTTATCCGCGTGGGCCAGCACAAACTCTTCGTCCTGCGCCGGGCCAGCAACGTGCTCGCCGTAGTCCGGTGCCTGCAGGGCGCGGTCGACCAGCGCCATGGCCATCGCCTTGCGTTCGCCGAGGCCAAACACCAGCCCGTAGCCGCGGGTAAAGTGCGGGTCTTCATTTTCGGGCGCGACAAAACCGTTCACCATTTCACACTCGGTCATCAGCAGTTCGCCGACGTTTACGGCAAAACCCAGCTCTTCCGGCACGATTTCGACGTCGATATAGCCGCTGCGAATTTCGGCGGCAAACGGGTGGTTGCGCCCGTAGCCACGCTGGGTGGAGTAGGCCAGCGCCAGCAGATAGCCTTCGTCGCCGCGCATCAGCTGCTGCAGGCGGGACGAGCGCGAGCACGGGTAAACCGGCGGCGTGCGGGTGATGTCATCCGGCTGCGCGCCGGAGTCCTCTTCCGCCTTCGCCAGACCCTGTTTCGCCAGCAGGCTGAAGACGTGCGGAGACGGTTCCTGTTCGGCGTCAGAGGTACTGAGTCGTGGCGCCTCGCCGTTCGCCAGCAGGGTAAAATCCAGCAGGCGATGGGTGTAGTCATAGGTAGGGCCGAGCCGCTGGCCGCCGGGAATGTCTTTATAAACGGCAGAAATGCGACGCTCCAGGCGCATCTGTGCCGTGTTGATGGGTTCGCTGACCGCCAGCTTCGCCAGCGTGGTGCGGTAGGCGCGCAGCAGGAAGATGGCTTCCACGTTATCGCCGCTGGCCTGCTTGAGGGCCAGCGCCGCCAGCTCGCGGTCGGCGATACCGCCCTCGGTCATCACCCGATCGACGGCGAGATTAAGCTGCTGTTCAATCTGGGCGACGCTCAGCTCGGGGAGCTGTTCATCGCCCCGTCGTCTGTGCGCCTGCAGCGCATGGGCGGCGGCGATGGCCTTCTCGCCCCCTTTGACGGCAACGTACATCAGCACACCTCCACGTGGGTGGTCCGCGGGATGGCCAGCAGGCGCTCGCCGCAGGTCAGGATCAGGTCAATGCCCAGCGGGAACGGGTGCGGGCGCTCGGTCAGCTCGTGAATGATGCACTCCGGCAGCTGCGGCGCGACCATGCGCTCGTCGGCGATGCCTGCGCCCGTCAGGCGCAGCATGCGACCGCCGCTCAGGCTGGCGACCTGCAAAATCAGCGTGGCGCTGGTTTCCGGGGCGACGGCGGTGCCTTCGCTCAGGGCATTCAGCTGTTCATGGCTGATTTGTTCGTCGGCCACGGCAAAGATTGCCTGCTGCGGCTGTTCAACAAGCGGGGCGCCGGTGTGAAAACGCAGGTTCTGGTTGGCGATATCGTTCGACAGCGCGCCCGAAAGCCATACCGGGGTATCGTTGTCGGCCAGGGTGAGCAGCACGCTGGTTGTCGCCAGGTTCAGCGGCAGCCAGCCCTGAGAGAGCTGATGCAGCGAGACAATCACGCCCGGCTCGCTCATGGCCTTCAGCAGGCGACGGAAACTGTGTTGGGCATCCTGGACGGCCAGGGTAAAAGCAGGTTGAAGCGTCATGCGTTGTCTCCGCGAACGAGCGTAAAGAAGTCGACCCGGCTGGTATTCACTTCGGCCTGACGCGCGGCAAGACGTGCGGCGCGGTCGGCCTCCAGCGGGGAAATAAGGGTTTCCATCAGCGTCTGGAAATGCGGGGGTTCCTGTAAAAGCGCGTCGATGACCGCGCAGCGCTCGGCGTGGGCTTTATCACGTCCCAGCACGTAGCCGTAGCCCAGCGTGCCGCTGTGCAGGCGGATCGCGGCGCGGGTGAGGGTGGCATCCCCGGCGAAGAAGCGCGCGCCGGTACCGCCCATGCGCGCCTGGATCTGAACGAGGCCGATCTCCGGCGCGCGGAGGAGGTCGTACCCGGGAGCCAGGCTGAGGGCGTTCATGCGGGCAGAGAGCGCAGCAGGCTGGCTGTGGGCCAGCACGCGCATCCAGCGCTGTCGGGTGGCGGTGTCGAAGTGCATTCAGTGCTCCATGGTGAATTCGATCATGTCGGCGCGGGTCAGGCTGACGGAGTATTCCGTCGCGTCGATCTCGCCGTCACGGTGGTTGAGGGTGCGCACGCAGAGCAGCGGGGCCATATTGGGGATCTCCAGCACCTTGCTCTCTTTCGCCTGTGCGCGGCGGGCGCTGATGCGCGTCTGGGTGCGTTTCAGCGCAATGCCTGTCGCATTCTGGAGAAAATCATGTAGCGAACCGCTGGAGAAATTCTGCAGCACCGGCCAGAGGGTGAGATCCGCGAAGTAGTGATCGATCTGGCACACCGCCACGCCGTTGACCCGGCGCAGCGTGCGCAGGTGGATGACGTTGTCGCCCTCCTGAATACCCAGCGCGTCCGCCACGTGGCTGGAGGCCGGACGTAGCACCGAGAGCAGCTTTTCGCTGGTCGGGTGGCTGCCCTGATCCAGCAGGTTCTGGCTAAAGCGCGCCTGGGCGTTAAGCGGGTAGTCGAACGGGCGCATCAGCACCAGCACGCCCACGCCCTGACGGCGCTGCACCCAGCCGCGCTCGACCAGCTGGTCAATGGCGCGGCGCAGTGTGTGTCGGTTCACCTCATAGCGGTCGGCAAGCTGCTGCTCGGCAGGAAGGTAGTCTCCGCAGCGGTAGTGCGTGCGCAGCTCCACTTCGAGCTTTGCCGCGATCTCTTGCCAGCGGGTGGGGAAACTGGTCGGATGTCTGGATAAGTGCATAGAAAACAAAGCCTCGCTTCTCAGATGAAGTGCTTACGCAAACGTTGAGAGAGGAAATCCAGCAGGCTGACGGTGACGATGATGAGCACCATCAGGGCGCAGGTTTGCTGGAACTGGAAACCGCGAATCGCTTCCCACAGGGTGACGCCAATCCCGCCTGCGCCGACCATGCCGACGACGGTGGCGGAGCGGACGTTGGACTCAAAGCGGTACAGGGAGTAGGAGATCAGGAGCGGCATCACCTGCGGCAGGACACCGTAGAGGATCTCTTCGATTTTATTGGCGCCGGTGGCGCGAATGCCTTCCACCGGACCGGGCTCGATGGCTTCGACCGCCTCGGAAAGCAGCTTGGAGAGCACGCCGGTGGTGTGAATGAACAGCGCCATGACGCCCGCGAACGGACCGAGGCCGACGGCGACCACGAACAGCATCGCAAAGACCATTTCGTTGATCGCACGACAGGCGTCCATCAGGCGGCGCATGGGCTGGTATACCCACCACGGCACGATGTTTTCAGCGCTCATCAGGCCAAACGGAATGGAGAGAATAACGGCCAGCGCGGTGCCCCAGACGGCGATTTGCAGGGTGACCGCCATTTCACTGAGGTAGTCCTGCCACTGGCTGAAGTCCGGCGGGAAGAAGTCGGCGGCGAAGGTCGCCATATTGCCCGCGTCTTTGAAGAGCAGCAGCGGATCCATTTCCGCGCCCTTCCAGGAGATAACCAGCACCGCCAGCAGGATGGCCCAGCTTATGAGCGAGAACCAGCTGCGCTTCGGCGGCGGGAGGGTGATGGTTTGCATGTGTAACTCCGCAGGTCTTTGTGTGCCGGATGGCGCTACGCTTATCCGGCCTACGATCCAAAATGTAGGCCCGGTAAGCGCAGCGCCACCGGGCGAAAAGCGTTACTGCACCGCTTTATTCACGCTGGTCATCGCGCCGAGCGCGGCGGTCAGGCGGTCGAGGTCTTCAAGCTGGGCCTGAATCGCGGCCACTTTGCTGGTCTTCTCCTCGTCCTTCAGGCCTTTGTTGTCCTTCACGCCCTGCATCTCTTTAAACAGCGCCAGCTGGCGAATCGGCACCAGCTGCAGGTCGCTTGACGGGCGGAACGGTGCCCAGCCCAGACGTTCCAGAACTGCTTTCTCTTCCGGCGTTTTGCCGTAGGTCATAAAGAAGTCGTACACCTTGTCCTTGGTGCTTTCGGACAGGTTTTTACGCCACACGATCGGGTCGCCGGGGATCAGCGGGGATTTCCAGATAACCTTCAGCTCTTTCAGCTTGTCCGGGGCGGACGTCTTCAGCTTGTCGAGGTTCTCGGTGTTGTTGGTGGCAACGTCCACCTGCTTGTTGGCCACGGCCAGAGCGTTGGTTTCATGGCTGGCGTTTACCGTGCGCTTGAAGTCGCTGGCAGAGGCGTTGTTTTTGGCGAAGACGTAGTAGCCAGGGACAAGGTAGCCGGAGGTAGAGTTCGGATCGCCGTTGCCGAAAGTCAGCTCTTTGCGTTTGGCGAGCATGTCGTTGAGGTTGTTGATCGGGCTGTCTTTGTTGACGATCAGCACGCTCCAGTAGCCCGGGGAGCCATCTGCCGCGACGGTCTGGGCAAAGACCTGGCCGTTCGCGCGGTCCACCGCTTCCATGGCGGAGAGGTTGCCGTACCAGGCGATGTCCACTTTATTAAAGCGCATCCCCTGGATGATGCCCGCGTAGTCCGGGGCGAAGAAGGCGTTCACTTTGATCCCCAGTTTGGTTTCCATATCTTTCAGGAACGGTTCCCACTGAGGTTTCAGGTTTTGCTGTGATTCCGTCGAAATAATGCCGAAGTTCAGCGCTTTTTCCTGCTCTTCCGCATACGCCGGGCTTAACAGGGTGCTGAGGCTGAACATGCTGGTAAAGGCCAGCGCGGCAACGGCTTTGTAGCTCATGTACTTTCCTCGGATCGGGTTTATTTAAGCAGCCTGCGCGTTCTCTTCGACGCGGTTAATGCTGCGGTAGAGATGGTCAAAACGTTCGTTATCAAACTGATGGCTCGCGCCATCAAAGAACACGTGCCCCTGACGCAGGGCGACGATGCGTTCGCAGTAGCGCAGGGCGTAATCCACCTGATGGAGCGTGACCACCACGGTAATGCCGTCGTTCTGGTTAATGTCGCGCAGGGTCTCCATCACGATGCGGGCGGACTCCGGGTCCAGCGAGGCGATGGGTTCGTCAGCAAGAATGATTTGCGCTTTTTGCATCAGCGCGCGCGCAATCGCCACGCGCTGCTGTTGTCCACCGGACAGGGTGGAGACGCGCTGGTGGGCGAAATGCGCCATGCCGACGCGGGTCAGCGCCTGTAAAGCTTCCTGCTTCTGGGAAGGGGTGAACCAGCGCAGACAGGTGCGCCAGAACGGGGTGCTGCCGAGCGCGCCAATCAGCACGTTCTCCAGCACCGTCAGGCGGTTTACCAGGTTGAACTGCTGGAAGATGTAGCCCGTCTGGGCGCGGCTCTTGCGGATATCGCTCGCCAGACGCCCGGCGCGCTGCACGGTATTGCCCAGCAGCTCGACGTGGCTTTCCGGCGTTTTATCGCCGGTGATAAGCCCGCTTAAATGGCGCAGAAGGGTGGATTTACCCGAGCCAGAAGGCCCGAGAAGCGCCACCATGTCGCCCTGCCAGACGGTCAGATCAACGGCATGCAGAGCCTTGTTATGATTGAAGGTCTTGCTCAGTTTCTCGACGCGGATGACAGTTTGCATGTGCTGGGCCTCACGATAAATGTGGCCTCATGCTGGCGCATCAATGTGACATTTGGGTTAAGTGCAGGTTGCGGGAGTTTGAAGAGTTGAGCGGAGTTTGATGACAATCATCGTAGGCCCGGTCAGCGCAGCGCCACCGGTCGCTGTTGCCGGCTGCGCTGCGCGTGTCCTGCCTACGACGTTTGTTGCTTGACGACGTTAATCATCCACGGCACGCCGTATTTGTCGGTGACTTTACCGAAACCGTGCGCCCAGAAGGTCTCCTGCCACGCCATGTCGATATTCCCGCCATCGGCAAGGTTGTCGAACCAGCGCTTGCCTTCTGACACATCCTGCGTGTCGAGAACCAGCGTAAAGCCCGCGTACTGCGCGTTGCTGCCGGGCGGCATCCCGTCGCTCATCATGATATCGCTGCCCGCAATGCGGACGTTGGAGTGGGCGATAGCCGAATCCGGAAACTGCATACCGGACGGACAGCCTTCTTCGCTGTTATCGCTTTTTGGCATTTCGCCGAAAGTAATTTTATAGAGAAGTTCTGCGCCGACGGCTTGCTGGTAAAAGGCGGTCGCCTCAGCGCAGTTGCCGGCGAAAGAGATGTAGGGACTTAACGGCATAATCTTTACCTCACGTAAGAAAAGCCCGTTAAGTTTAGTTCTTTTTTGTAGGCCGGATAAGCGTAGCGCATCCGGCAAAAGCGCCCGGTGGCGCTTCGCTTACCGGGCGTACAGGTGAAAAATCAGTTCTTTTTCACGAACTCAGATTTCAGTTTCATTGGACCGAAGCCGTCAATTTTGCAGTCGATATTATGATCGCCTTCAACCAGACGGATATTCTTCACTTTGGTGCCGATCTTCAGCATGGAAGAACTGCCTTTCACCTTCAGGTCCTTAACGACGGTAACGCTGTCACCGTCCGCCAGCAGGTTGCCGTTCGCATCTTTTACGATGAGCGCATCAGCATCCTGAGCCGGCTCGGCATCATTCCATTCATGAGCGCATTCCGGGCAGATGAACATGCCATTATCTTCATAGGTGTATTCAGAATTGCATTTTGGGCAGTGTGGGAGAGACATATCGGTATCCTCAAAAGTGTAAACGCGCTGGAAAGTGCCAGCTAAATGACGGCAGGGTGCCGAAAAAGGCGGCAAGTATAGCGCAAATCCACACCGTTGTCGGTGATATTGTGAATTAAAAAAGCCAAAAAGCGTATCGGGAGTGACACGTTCTGTCAGTCAGTTACGCGAAGCTTATGTCCATTAACACGGTGGGAAGAAATGACGATAAATATATCGAATATTTTATTGCAGCAAATTGCTACGCTCTGCCATTTCGGATAAGGTGAAGCGACACATTGTTATTTATCTCCGGACTTTGCTGCCATACATATCTTATGGCAGTGGTGCATTACCTCTCTTTTTAGGTGGGTAAATAATGGTGATATATCCTGAAGTTTCTTAAAAATGGGCTACGCTTTTTTCTTTTGGCTATCAGGCCTGGAGAAGAGTTCTACACGCCATGCAAGGATAGGGAATTATTCCTGATTATCTTCAATCAGTTATATTTCGGCGAACATGTTTTCCACACGTGATCATATAAGCCTGAACAACATAATTAAAACCAGTGGCTTAATAAAAGTAATAAATTTGCGTTAAGGAAAGGCTTTTATCATGCACACACAGACCATTTTTGAATTAAGCCAGGAAGCCGAGCGTTTGTTACAGCTTGCCCTGCAAAATCTTGATACGTTGAAATCAATGCCCACTGAGATGCTGGAGAGCACAGAGGCTGCTATTACTGGCGAAACAAACAACGTTTTACCTTTGCATTTTAGCGCGCGCGGTGTCGACGCCCAGCAGGCGATGCTGAATAATGAATTACGCAAAATAACCCGGCTGGAAATGGTCCTGGCCATTGTTGGCACCATGAAAGCGGGGAAATCGACCACCATTAATGCGATTGTGGGTACCGAAGTGTTGCCGAACCGCAATCGTCCAATGACGGCGCTTCCGACGTTGATTCGCCACACGCCGGGCCAGAAGGAACCGGTGCTGCATTTCTCTCATGCCTCCCCGATTGATGAATTGATCCAACTGCTTCAGAAACAGCTCTGTGATTACGACCGCGGGAAGCTGGCTCAGCGTCTTGAAATTGATAAAGACATGAATACGCTGCTGGAGCGCATTGAAAAAGGGGAAGCGTTTGAGAAGCATCACCTGGGCGCGCAGCCGATATTTCATTGTCTGAAAAGCCTCAACGATCTGGTGAGACTTTCCCAGGCGCTGGGTGTGGAGTTTCCGTTCTCTGAATATACGGCTATTGAACATATCCCGGTAATTGAAGTGGAGTTCGTGCATCTTGCGGGCCTGGATGCCCACCTCGGGCAGCTGACGCTGCTCGATACGCCCGGGCCGAACGAGGCCGGACAGCCGCATCTGCAAAAAATGCTCAGCGAGCAGTTGTCCCGCGCATCGGCGGTGCTGGCCGTGATGGATTATACCCAGCTTAAATCCATTTCTGATGAAGAAGTCCGCCAGGCGATTTCCGCGGCGGGAAAATCGGTGCCGCTGTATGCGCTGGTCAATAAATTCGATCAGAAAGATCGCAATAGCGATGATGAAGAACAGATTCGGGCGATGATCTCCGGCACCTTAATGAAAGGCAATATTTCGCCCGGCCAGATTTACCCCGTGTCGTCCATGTGGGCGTATCTGGCCAACCGCGCGCGCTATGAGCTAAGTTCGCATGGACGACTGCCGGATCATCAGGAGCAACCCTGGGTGCAGGATTTTGCCGAAGCGGCGCTCGGGCGACGCTGGCGTACGGCGGACCTGGACGATATCGACCATATCCGACATTCTGCCGATTTGCTCTGGGAAGATTCGCTCTTCGAGCAACCGATACGGAAACTGATTTACGCCGCCTATGCCAATGCCTCGCTCTACGCGCTGCGTTCAGCCTCGCATAAGCTTCTTAACTACGCGCAAAACGCCCGCGAGTATCTCGATTTCCGATATCAGGGGCTGACGGTGGCCTTTGAGGCGCTGGAGGTGAATATCGCACGTCTGGAAGAGGACATGGCGCTTTTGCAGACGCGTCAGCGCGTGGTGAGCGATGAGGTGAAACACGAGGTTGAGGAAGCGCTGAACGCCACCGCGGACTTTATGGGATCCCAAAAAACCGCGCTTCACCAGGCTATTGACCAGGTGTTCAGCACGCCCCCGATTCTTGATTCGGCAGGCACCGAACGGCAGCAACTTCGCGGTGAGAGGGTGAAGCAGCTGGTGCTGGACGATGAAGGGCAGGCGCAGATTGCGCTGAGTAAATTACGCGCCTCCTGCGAGCGGGTGATGCTGGATGCCCAGACGAAGATCGGCCGGGAGCTGGCGTTACGCTTCGATCAGCTGGAGTCCACGCTGGCGCGTTCTCTTAACGAAGCCATGCGTCCCATCGAAACGCGTATTAAAGAGCATCTGAGCCATGCGGGTTTTCGGGCGCGGATCAGCTTCCCGGCGTTTCAGGCAAGCCAGCTTAACTTCAATACGCGAGCGCTGTTTAACGATGCGATTGCGCAGGACGATAGCCAGGCCGCCCCGCCTTCCGGCGGGAGCAGCATGCGCGAAACGGTCTCTCGCTGGCTCAATAATCCTGGCTGGGGCTGGGACGAGTATGTGGAAACGCGCACGCGCTATGTTATCGACATTGCGCAGCTACATGACAAATTTAAGCAACATATTGATCAGTTTTGTGAACAAATACGTAAAGCTTTGTCCGCGCAGGTCGATGTCTCTGTTACGGCAGGAATGGCGACGTTCTTTGCAGAATTTTCGTTGTGCCTGACCGGGTTACAGGAAAGCTTGCGTGATAGCCTCGCAGTGCGTCAGCAAAATGAGCACTCAACCCGAGCGCTCTGCCAGTTGTTGAAGCAAAGCATCACTACTGCGACGTGGATACAGGAAGATACCCGACTGTTACGCGATGATATTCAAACTCTATTCGCGGCAGAGCAACCATGACAACACCACTACTGGACGGCCCCGGGCGAACGCTGGAGTGTATTAATCCAAAATTTATGGTCGATCTGGTGCAGGGGGGAGACGCGGCGCGTCATCCTCGCCTGGGACCACAGCAGCTGCAGTTTCGCGAGCGTTTGACGCAGGAAATCATGACGCATACCCGGCTACGCCCCTGGGCGATGGCGGGGATGCTCAATGAAAATGCGGCGCTGCGCCTGGGGCTGGCGGAAAAGCTGGCCGGGATGCTTGATCCGGGCCATCTCGCGCTGACGCTGATGGCAGAGAAGCTGATTGCGCTGCGTCAGCAGACTCACCCACGCACCCTGCAGTCTCCCGGACTGACGCAGCAGTACGCCGATCTCGTGTCTCATTTTACCCAACGCGCAGCCTGGAAAGAAAAGGCGCTGACCCAGCGCGGGCTAACGGTGCAGGCAGGTGAGCACAGCGAGCAAATTTTTACCCGCTGGCGGGCCGGACATTATGATGGCTGGTCGCTGGCCGGGCGCTGTTTTATCGTTCTGGAAGAACTGCGCTGGGGAGCATTTGGCGACGCATGCCGCCTCGCGAAAGAAGATGTGGCGGCCATGCTTAAGGATAACCTGCGCAGCATGGCGGCTAACTATCTGGCGCAGGGCATTAATGCCTCACCCACGACCCGCCATTTTTATCACCAGTGGCTGACAGCGCCTGCTTCTCCCGGATCGATCGATCATAAAGACATGCTGGGCTGGCTGGGGGACTGGTGTCAGGCGGATAAGCATCCGGTGAGCTGGTCAGTGACGCAAAACTGGCAGACCGTCGCACTGGGGATGCCGAGGCTCTGTTCGGCAAAACGGCTGGTGGACGGGATGGTAGAAGAGATTTTTGGGTAAATCCCTTACCCCTCACCCTCTCCCCGCAGGGAAGAGGGGAGGGTTTGGTGCAGTGTGTTAATGGCGGAGTTCGACCGCTTTTCGTTCGATATTCTGCTCGGGGGCATTGGCGTAGCGTTTCGCATATAGCGCCGTGATGATCGGCACCAGTAGCGCAGTGACAATCACGCTGGCGGCAACCAGCGCCGTCGCTGAAGCGGCTACCGGTTCGAAGGCCGGGTTAATCTGGGCAATAATCACCGGGTTGGCGACGGCAGCGCCTGCGGCTGAAGAGGCGGCGACGCCCGCCGTGCCGTTTCCTCCCCCGATCACGCGGTCGGCAACGATCAGCGGAATACCGGTAATGACGATTACGGCGACACCCAGCACAATACCCAGCAGGCCGGTATCAAGGATAACCTTCAGGTTGATGGTGTTCCCCAGCGCAAAGCCGAAGAACGGGATCAGCACCGGCGTGGCTTTGCTGAAGAAATCACGCAGATCGTGATCGAGGTTGCCAAGGGCAAAGCCGATCAGGAAGGGCAGGATTGCGCCGACAAAGTGGTGGGGTTCAAAAGAGGCCAGGCCAGCGGACCCTAGGATCAGCATCGTCATCAGCGGGCCTGATTCGAGAGACATCAAGACAAATGCGCCGGACTCTTCTTTCGTCCCGTACTGGTTCATCAGGCTGGCGTACAATCCGCCGTTAGTCATATCCATCGCGGAGACAATCGCCAGCACCGATAACCCCGCGAAGAACCCGGTCTGAATTCCATTCTCCGGGATGAACATCGCGCATATCATCGCCACCGCCCAGGCTACCGCTATTTTGGTTATTACCAGCGTGCCGGATTTCCGTAATACGGTACCGGTCGCCCGCAAATTAATGGATGCACCGATACAAAAAAACCAGACGGCAAGAATTGGAACCGTGCCCGTTATCATGCCTTTTGTGAAACCACCAAAATATGCCCCGGTATCAGGGGCAAGGGTATTCAGGATGGCGCCCAGCACCAGCGGAACCAGCATCATACCGCCGGGTATGCGTTCTATCGTGGCTTTAATCTTCATGGACAATCCTCACATCTGATCCCGCAGGACGGGCGTTCGGTGTTAAAAATTAGTCAATAAATTCAATTGATTGGCATTTGTTTTTGAGAGGTGTGTCTCGATTACCCTGCCAGGAAAATAAATGTTTTCTCTCGATTAACTTCCTTAGAAAACACATGAAATGCTGTATGCGGATTTATCATGCGATCATTGGAATATTGATTCAATCAAAATAAAACATCGTTTTAGTTATCTTTGTCACATATTCAATGTAAAACTATCGGCGGCTTCCTGATGAAGAAAATTTATGTAAATTGAATGTGAGTAAACGTGGTTTGTTTTTTTGTTGCGAAAGAACTCATGACGTGCGTGAGAGAGCTCATGAGGCGGGGATGAGAAAGGGCTTATTTGCACTGATTGACAAATACTGGACTGAGTTGACCTGATGCTGAAATATGTGTGAAGTTGATCACAAATATAAACGCTGGTAGGGTAAAAAGGTCATTAACTGCCCAGGCAGGCGTCAACAGGTTCGGTTGTATCGACGTAAAACGTCAATGTAAGTAAACCTGCTACGCTTGAATAAGGCGATTCGCATGGAGCGGATCCCATGGTTCACAGAACGCACGCTGGACTGTGAAACAGACAGGGCCGAGTCAACGAGGATAGCTATGCTGAGAAGGAAAAAGATTAAACCCATCACGCTTCGCGACGTCACCATTATTGATGACGCCAAACTGCGTAAAGCGATTACCGCAGCCTCGCTCGGTAATGCGATGGAATGGTTCGATTTTGGTGTCTACGGCTTTGTGGCCTATGCGTTAGGTAAAGTGTTTTTCCCCGGGGCCGATCCCAGCCTGCAGATGATTGCGGCACTGGGTACGTTCTCCGTTCCCTTCCTGATTCGCCCGCTGGGTGGTCTGTTCTTCGGTATGCTCGGTGATAAATATGGTCGTCAGAAGATCCTGGCTATCACCATCGTCATTATGTCGATCAGCACATTCTGTATCGGTCTTATACCGTCTTACGCCACTATCGGCATTTGGGCGCCGATTCTGCTGCTGATCTGTAAGATGGCACAGGGCTTCTCCGTGGGCGGTGAATATACTGGCGCCTCGATCTTCGTTGCCGAGTATTCTCCTGACCGTAAGCGCGGGTTTATGGGAAGCTGGCTGGACTTCGGCTCCATTGCCGGTTTTGTCCTGGGCGCGGGTGTGGTGGTCCTGATTTCAACCGTAGTGGGGGAAGAAAACTTCCTCGACTGGGGCTGGCGTATCCCGTTCTTCCTGGCTCTGCCGCTGGGGATCATTGGCCTCTACCTGCGTCATGCGCTTGAAGAGACGCCTGCGTTCCAGCAGCACGTTGATAAGCTGGAGCAGGGTGACCGCGAAGGGCTGCAGGACGGTCCGAAGGTATCGTTCAAAGAGATTGCCACTAAGCACTGGCGAAGCCTGCTGGTCTGTATCGGTCTGGTGATCTCTACCAACGTGACCTATTACATGCTGCTGACCTACATGCCGAGCTATCTGTCGCATAACCTGCACTACTCGGAAGATCACGGTGTGCTGATCATTATCGCCATCATGGTGGGTATGCTGTTTGTGCAGCCGATTATGGGCCTGTTGAGTGACCGCTTTGGTCGTCGACCGTTCATTATTCTGGGAAGCGTTGCGCTGTTTGCCCTCGCCATCCCGGCATTTATTCTGATCAACAGTAATGTACTGGGGCTGATTTTTGCCGGTCTGCTGATGCTGGCGGTGATCCTTAACTGCTTTATCGGGGTGATGGCCTCAACGCTGCCCGCGATGTTCCCGACCCATATTCGCTACAGCGCGCTGGCCGCGGCCTTCAACATCTCGGTGCTGATTGCCGGTCTGACCCCGACGCTTGCCGCCTCGCTGGTGGAGAGCACGCAGAACCTGATGATGCCTGCTTATTACCTGATGGTGATCGCGGTGATTGGTTTGATTACCGGTATTACTATGAAGGAGACGGCGAATCGCCCTCTGAAAGGCGCAACGCCTGCGGCATCGGATATCCAGGAAGCGAAAGAGATCCTCCGTGAGCACTACGATAATGTAGAGCAGAAGATTGAGGATATTGACGCCGAGATTGAAGAGCTGCAGAAAAAACGTTCCCGACTGGTGGATCAGCATCCACGCATCAATGAGTAACAAAAAACCCGCCGCTGGCGGGTTTTCTTTTATTAGCATCCTGCGGCGATGTAGTCGCCATTGGCGCTGATGGGGATCACCGTCAGGAACAGCACCGTCGCGAACAGGATCAGGACTATCCCTCCGGCTATTTTGACGGTCGGCACCAGCCATTTTAACGAGGCGCTTTCTCCGAACCAGGCCACCGTGCGTTCGCGGGCGTAACGTACAGCCAGTGAAAGCCCCATAATAGAGAGCGCGGTTCCCAGAGACATGGTCATGACTGCGGCCATCCCCCAGGTAACAATGCCCAGCGCGTTCGAAAACATCAGAATCATGATCGCCCCGCTGCACGGGCGTGCGCCAATCGCCAGTATCACGCCCAGACGGGTTTTCCAGTCGCCCTGCGTCAGGTCTGCACCTACGCCGTGATGACCGCAGCCACAGTGTTCGTCGTGCTGATGAAGGGGCTTAATGGCAGAGACAGACATCCTGCGCGGGCGCAGGCTCTTCAGCGCCTGGTAAATGATGAATGCGCCGAATGCGCCAATAAGCACTGCGCTGACCTTCTCCACATACCAGCGGCTGGTACTGATATCCCCTGAGGCGAGGTTAAATCCTACCGCCAGGATAAAGACAAACAGAATGGCGCTGACGCCCTGCATCAGGCTGCCCAGGAAAGGGACGACCCGGGCGGCCAGCTCGCTTTCCTTATTGGTAGTCAGATAGGTCGTCACAATGAATTTTCCGTGCCCGGGGCCAATGGCGTGGAGTACGCCATAAAGGAAAGCCCCCGTTAACAACCATATTCCGCCGCTGTACTGGTGGTTATTCAGCTGCAGCAGGTACATCACCAGATAGCGGTGCAGGGTAATTTGCGTGGCAAGACACCACTGGATAAAGGCGTTCCAGTGCGCATGCAGGGTAAAACCGGCAAAGAGAATTGCCAGCAGCATCAACCCAGCGGTAGGGAGACGCCAGTCACGGGTGAGGCGTTGTGTGGTCATGAAGCGGCCTGCACAGAGAAGAGTATTTGCCGCCAGTATAGTTGATCTTCCCGCTCAGTTCGTGGGATCGCATTGGGATCCGTGCAGAATTGTGGATAACTTTGTGCATAAATGGGTATAAGGCGGGGTTTTGCTGGGGAATGCAGCAGTCAGTCATTTTTTTGCAACTTTTCGGTTGCGGTCGTTCGCGAACTCCCTATAATGCGCCTCCATCGACACGGCGGATGTGAATCACTTCACAAACAGCCCGGTCGGTTGAAGAGAAAAAATCCTGAAATAACGGGTTGACTCTGAAAGAGGAAAGCGTAATATACGCCACCTCGCAACGGTGAGCGAAAGCCGCGTTGCACTGCTCTTTAACAATTTATCAGACAATCTGTGTGGGCACTCAAAGTGACATGGATTCTTAACGTCGCAAGACGAAAATGAATACCAAGTCTCTGAGTGAACATGCGTAATTCATTACGAAGTTTAATTCACGAGCATCAAACTTAAATTGAAGAGTTTGATCATGGCTCAGATTGAACGCTGGCGGCAGGCCTAACACATGCAAGTCGAGCGGTAACACAGGGAGCTTGCTCCTGGGTGACGAGCGGCGGACGGGTGAGTAATGTCTGGGAAACTGCCTGATGGAGGGGGATAACTACTGGAAACGGTAGCTAATACCGCATAACGTCGCAAGACCAAAGAGGGGGACCTTCGGGCCTCTTGCCATCAGATGTGCCCAGATGGGATTAGCTAGTAGGTGGGGTAACGGCTCACCTAGGCGACGATCCCTAGCTGGTCTGAGAGGATGACCAGCCACACTGGAACTGAGACACGGTCCAGACTCCTACGGGAGGCAGCAGTGGGGAATATTGCACAATGGGCGCAAGCCTGATGCAGCCATGCCGCGTGTATGAAGAAGGCCTTCGGGTTGTAAAGTACTTTCAGCGGGGAGGAAGGCGTTGAGGTTAATAACCTCAGCGATTGACGTTACCCGCAGAAGAAGCACCGGCTAACTCCGTGCCAGCAGCCGCGGTAATACGGAGGGTGCAAGCGTTAATCGGAATTACTGGGCGTAAAGCGCACGCAGGCGGTCTGTCAAGTCGGATGTGAAATCCCCGGGCTCAACCTGGGAACTGCATTCGAAACTGGCAGGCTAGAGTCTTGTAGAGGGGGGTAGAATTCCAGGTGTAGCGGTGAAATGCGTAGAGATCTGGAGGAATACCGGTGGCGAAGGCGGCCCCCTGGACAAAGACTGACGCTCAGGTGCGAAAGCGTGGGGAGCAAACAGGATTAGATACCCTGGTAGTCCACGCCGTAAACGATGTCGACTTGGAGGTTGTGCCCTTGAGGCGTGGCTTCCGGAGCTAACGCGTTAAGTCGACCGCCTGGGGAGTACGGCCGCAAGGTTAAAACTCAAATGAATTGACGGGGGCCCGCACAAGCGGTGGAGCATGTGGTTTAATTCGATGCAACGCGAAGAACCTTACCTACTCTTGACATCCAGAGAACTTTCCAGAGATGGATTGGTGCCTTCGGGAACTCTGAGACAGGTGCTGCATGGCTGTCGTCAGCTCGTGTTGTGAAATGTTGGGTTAAGTCCCGCAACGAGCGCAACCCTTATCCTTTGTTGCCAGCGGTCCGGCCGGGAACTCAAAGGAGACTGCCAGTGATAAACTGGAGGAAGGTGGGGATGACGTCAAGTCATCATGGCCCTTACGAGTAGGGCTACACACGTGCTACAATGGCGCATACAAAGAGAAGCGACCTCGCGAGAGCAAGCGGACCTCATAAAGTGCGTCGTAGTCCGGATTGGAGTCTGCAACTCGACTCCATGAAGTCGGAATCGCTAGTAATCGTAGATCAGAATGCTACGGTGAATACGTTCCCGGGCCTTGTACACACCGCCCGTCACACCATGGGAGTGGGTTGCAAAAGAAGTAGGTAGCTTAACCTTCGGGAGGGCGCTTACCACTTTGTGATTCATGACTGGGGTGAAGTCGTAACAAGGTAACCGTAGGGGAACCTGCGGTTGGATCACCTCCTTACCTTAAAGAACCTGCCTTTGCAGTGCTCACACAGATTGTCTGATGAAAAGTAAATAGCAAGGCGTCTTGCGATTGAGACTTCAGTGTCCCCTTCGTCTAGAGGCCCAGGACACCGCCCTTTCACGGCGGTAACAGGGGTTCGAATCCCCTAGGGGACGCCACTTGCTGGTTCGTGAGTGAAAGTCACCTGCCGTCATATCTCAAAACTGACTTACGAGTCACGTTTGAAATATTTGCTCTTTAAAAATCTGGATCAAGCTGAAAATTGAAACGACACATCTTAAATGGTGTGTTCGAGTCTCTCAAATTTTCGCAATCAGAAGTGAAACATCTTCGGGTTGTGAGGTTAAGCGACTAAGCGTACACGGTGGATGCCCTGGCAGTCAGAGGCGATGAAGGACGTGCTAATCTGCGAAAAGCGCCGGCGAGGTGATATGAACCTTTGACCCGGCGATGTCCGAATGGGGAAACCCAGTGTGATTCGTCACACTATCGTTAACTGAATACATAGGTTAACGAGGCGAACCGGGGGAACTGAAACATCTAAGTACCCCGAGGAAAAGAAATCAACCGAGATTCCCCCAGTAGCGGCGAGCGAACGGGGAGCAGCCCAGAGTCTGAATCAGCTTGTGTGTTAGTGGAAGCGTCTGGAAAGTCGCACGGTACAGGGTGACAGTCCCGTACACGAAAGCACACAGGTTGTGAACTCGAAGAGTAGGGCGGGACACGTGGTATCCTGTCTGAATATGGGGGACCATCCTCCAAGGCTAAATACTCCTGACTGACCGATAGTGAACCAGTACCGTGAGGGAAAGGCGAAAAGAACCCCGGCGAGGGGAGTGAAATAGAACCTGAAACCGTGTACGTACAAGCAGTGGGAGCACCCTTGTGGTGTGACTGCGTACCTTTTGTATAATGGGTCAGCGACTTATATTCTGTAGCAAGGTTAACCGTATAGGGGAGCCGAAGGGAAACCGAGTCTTAACTGGGCGTTAAGTTGCAGGGTATAGACCCGAAACCCGGTGATCTAGCCATGGGCAGGTTGAAGGTTGGGTAACACTAACTGGAGGACCGAACCGACTAATGTTGAAAAATTAGCGGATGACTTGTGGCTGGGGGTGAAAGGCCAATCAAACCGGGAGATAGCTGGTTCTCCCCGAAAGCTATTTAGGTAGCGCCTCGTGAACTCATCTTCGGGGGTAGAGCACTGTTTCGGCTAGGGGGCCATCCCGGCTTACCAACCCGATGCAAACTACGAATACCGAAGAATGTTATCACGGGAGACACACGGCGGGTGCTAACGTCCGTCGTGAAGAGGGAAACAACCCAGACCGCCAGCTAAGGTCCCAAAGTCATGGTTAAGTGGGAAACGATGTGGGAAGGCACAGACAGCCAGGATGTTGGCTTAGAAGCAGCCATCATTTAAAGAAAGCGTAATAGCTCACTGGTCGAGTCGGCCTGCGCGGAAGATGTAACGGGGCTAAACCATGCACCGAAGCTGCGGCAGCGACGCTTATGCGTTGTTGGGTAGGGGAGCGTTCTGTAAGCCGTTGAAGGTGTGCTGTGAGGCATGCTGGAGGTATCAGAAGTGCGAATGCTGACATAAGTAACGATAAAGCGGGTGAAAAGCCCGCTCGCCGGAAGACCAAGGGTTCCTGTCCAACGTTAATCGGGGCAGGGTGAGTCGACCCCTAAGGCGAGGCCGAAAGGCGTAGTCGATGGGAAACAGGTTAATATTCCTGTACTTGGTGTTACTGCGAAGGGGGGACGGAGAAGGCTATGTTAGCCGGGCGACGGTTGTCCCGGTTTAAGCATGTAGGCGGAGGTTCCAGGTAAATCCGGTACCTTTTAACGCTGAGGTGTGATGACGAGGCACTACGGTGCTGAAGTAACAAATGCCCTGCTTCCAGGAAAAGCCTCTAAGCATCAGGTAACATCAAATCGTACCCCAAACCGACACAGGTGGTCAGGTAGAGAATACCAAGGCGCTTGAGAGAACTCGGGTGAAGGAACTAGGCAAAATGGTGCCGTAACTTCGGGAGAAGGCACGCTGATATGTAGGTGAAGCCCCTGCGGGTGGAGCTGAAATCAGTCGAAGATACCAGCTGGCTGCAACTGTTTATTAAAAACACAGCACTGTGCAAACACGAAAGTGGACGTATACGGTGTGACGCCTGCCCGGTGCCGGAAGGTTAATTGATGGGGTTAGCGGCAACGCGAAGCTCTTGATCGAAGCCCCGGTAAACGGCGGCCGTAACTATAACGGTCCTAAGGTAGCGAAATTCCTTGTCGGGTAAGTTCCGACCTGCACGAATGGCGTAATGATGGCCAGGCTGTCTCCACCCGAGACTCAGTGAAATTGAACTCGCTGTGAAGATGCAGTGTACCCGCGGCAAGACGGAAAGACCCCGTGAACCTTTACTATAGCTTGACACTGAACACTGGTCCTTGATGTGTAGGATAGGTGGGAGGCTTTGAAGCGTGGACGCCAGTCTGCGTGGAGCCGTCCTTGAAATACCACCCTTTAATGGCTGGTGTTCTAACGTAGACCCGTAATCCGGGTTGCGGACAGTGTCTGGTGGGTAGTTTGACTGGGGCGGTCTCCTCCCAAAGAGTAACGGAGGAGCACGAAGGTTAGCTAATCCTGGTCGGACATCAGGAGGTTAGTGCAATGGCATAAGCTAGCTTGACTGCGAGAGTGACGGCTCGAGCAGGTGCGAAAGCAGGTCATAGTGATCCGGTGGTTCTGAATGGAAGGGCCATCGCTCAACGGATAAAAGGTACTCCGGGGATAACAGGCTGATACCGCCCAAGAGTTCATATCGACGGCGGTGTTTGGCACCTCGATGTCGGCTCATCACATCCTGGGGCTGAAGTAGGTCCCAAGGGTATGGCTGTTCGCCATTTAAAGTGGTACGCGAGCTGGGTTTAGAACGTCGTGAGACAGTTCGGTCCCTATCTGCCGTGGGCGCTGGAGAATTGAGGGGGGCTGCTCCTAGTACGAGAGGACCGGAGTGGACGCATCACTGGTGTTCGGGTTGTCATGCCAATGGCACTGCCCGGTAGCTAAATGCGGAAAAGATAAGTGCTGAAAGCATCTAAGCACGAAACTTGCCCCGAGATGAGTTCTCCCTGAGACTTTAAGTCTCCTGAAGGAACGTTGAAGACGACGACGTTGATAGGTCGGGTGTGTAAGCGCAGCGATGCGTTGAGCTAACCGATACTAATGAACCGTGAGGCTTAACCTTACAACGCCGAAGATGTTTTGGCGAAGAGACAGACACGATTTTCAGCCTGATACAGATTAACAGAATTTGCCTGGCGGCTTTAGCGCGGTGGTCCCACCTGACCCCATGCCGAACTCAGAAGTGAAACGCCGTAGCGCCGATGGTAGTGTGGGGTCTCCCCATGTGAGAGTAGGGAACTGCCAGGCATCAAATAAGAAGAACCCCGTACCGAAAGGTGCGGGGTTTTTTGCTTTGTGCGTCAGAAATCATGCCGGATGGCGGCTTCGCCTTATCCGGCCTACAAAACCTGTAGCCCGGTAAGCGCAGCGCCACCGGGCATGGCAGACCGCACGATCCCACGGTAAAAAGAATCAAGAATACTAAAGAAGGGATTTATAAACGCAGAAAAGCAAAAACCCAGCCATAGGCTGGGTTCTTTAAATAGTGGTGCCCGGACTCGGAATCGAACCAAGGACACGGGGATTTTCAATCCCCTGCTCTACCGACTGAGCTATCCGGGCAACGGAGCGCATTAAACCGCAATCGCGCCTTATCGTCAACATTATTTCGGGAAAAGCTGTTCAATTGCTTAACTTTGCGGCAATCTGATGGTTTACGCGTCGAATAGGGCAAATTTAACCGGTTCGCTTACGTCAACGCCCCGCCCATACGGCACTGAGCTAAGCGCAGAATATCTTCCGCCAGTCTGTGCGCCGTATCCACATCGGCCTGGCTACGGTTCACCAGCATGCGGCTCAGGCAGCCCTCCAGCACCAGCTCCATCTGTTTCGCCACCATTGCCGGGTCATCCACTTCAAGACGGGTCAGCAGCTCGTGAGTGAAGTCATGCGCAGCCCGTTTTTGCTGATCCGCCAACTGATGGACAGGATGGTCGGGATCGGGATAGAACGTACAGGCCGCAATAAACAGGCAGCCCGGATAGCGGTTGTTGCTGACACATTCCGTCAGGGCGGTATAGCGCGCCAGCAGCTTTTGTTCCGCAGTCAGTTCTTCATTCAGCATCAGCTGCCTGCGCCAGATATCAACCTGCTGGCTGAGATAGCGCAGAGCATCATAAACGAGCGCCTCTTTAACCGGCCAGAAGCGCTTAAGATCATCCAGGGGGTAATCGATACGGTCGGCTACCATCTCAAGCGTGGTGCTGGCGATCCCATAAATCTCAAGTAATTGCAGGGCTTGTCCCAGTACGTCTTCACGTTGCACGGTTATCTCCTCCGCTATTCCCAACGGTATGTTCCGTTTAAAGTGTTGTTTACGGTTGGCGATTGCGCAAATGCGCGCTAAATGCCGCTGCATCCATAAACCCGGTTACACGCTGTTCTGGCTGCTCCTGACCCTGTTGATTGAAGAACAGAATGGTTGGCAGCCCGAGCACGTTAAGCTGTTTTAGCAGAGCCTTATCCTGCGCATTATTGGCGGTTACGTTCGCCTGGAGCAGAACCGTCTCTTTCAGGGCATTTTGCACCTGTGGATCGCTAAAGGTGTATTTTTCAAACTCTTTGCAGGCGACGCACCAGTCGGCATAGAGATCGAGCATCACCGGTTTGCCCTTCGCCTGCGCAAGCGCGCTGTTGAGCTCATCGACGTTCTTAATCTGCATAAAGTTCAAATGCGCCTGCGTCTGGCCGACCGGCGAGCCGAACGCCCAATCCTGCAGAGGACGCACGCTCACCAGCGCGGCGGCGAGCAGGAGAATTTGCACCAGGCGCATCCACGCTTTTTTGGCCCCCAGACTGACGATAAATGCCCAGGAGAAGAACGCTACGCCGAGCATCGCCCACAGGCGAGTGCCCCAGACGTCACCCGTAATGCGTTCCAGCAGGAACACCGGCAGCGCCAGAATCACAAAACCAAATGCGGTTTTCACCGTCTCCATCCACGGGCCGCTCTTCGGCAGCAGGCGGTTGCCGAAAACCGTGACCAGAATCAGCGGCAGGCCCATGCCCAGCGCGTAAAGGTACAGCGTACCGCCGCCGAGCCACAGATTGCCGCTCTGGGCAATATAGAGCAGGATGGCGCTCAGCGGGGCAGTGGTGCAAGGGGAGCAAATCAGTCCGGCGATGGCCCCCATCATAAACACGCCGCCTGCCGAACCACCCTGCTGACGATTGCTCATCAGCGTTAAGCGGGTTTGCAGAGCTGACGGTAACTGCAGCGTGAACAGGCCAAACATCGACAGTGCCAGCAGGATAAATATCGCCGACAGGCCAATCAGCACGTACGGGTGCTGAAGTGCGGCCTGGAACTGCAACCCGGCAGCGGCGACCACAAGGCCGAGCGCCGTGTAGGTCAGCGCCATACCCTGCACGTAAATAAAGGCCAGCAGCAGCGCGCGTGCGGTGGAAAGGCGCTGTTTGCCGCCCAGCACGATGCCAGAGATGAGCGGATACATCGGCAGCACGCAGGGGGTAAAGGCAATGCCAATGCCAATCAGTAAGGCCCACAGCGCGGAGAACGGAAGGTCAGCGGTATCCTCATGCTTCTCGCCTGAAGGAAGAGGTGAAATCGTGGGCGACGCTTTCACCTCACTAAGCGGAACCACCTTTGTTTCCGGCGGATAGCAGAATCCGGCATCCGCGCACCCCTGATAGGTCACCGTCAGGGTCGCGCCTTTATCCGCCTGGTTCACCGTAACGGGCACGCTCAGGCGCTGGCGATAGATTTCGCTTTTGCCGTAAAACTCATCTTCATGCCACTCGCCAGCGGGCATCTGTAATGCGCCCACGCTGGCCTGAGCAGGCGTAATGCTCACCTGCTTGCGATAGAGGTAATAGCCCTCTTTCACCTGCCAGTTGAGCGTAAGGTCGTGCTGGTTTTGCTGGAAATCGAAAACAAACGCCCGATCGGCAGGAATGAAGTTCGAACGGCCGGGCGCGTCAAACAGCCCGGCAAAAACTGATGTGCTGCAAAGCAGCAGGATCAGCGTAAGGAAGCGTTGAGCCATGAGAGATAGTCGTTATCGCCGTGGACCACTGGCAGAACCAGCAGTTCCGGGGTTTGGTAAGGATGATGAGATTTGAGGCAGTCCAGGAGTGCCTGCTGATTCGCCAGATTGGTTTTAAGCAACATCTGGACTTCGTACTCTTGCTCCAGCTTACCTTCCCAATAGTAAAGAGAGGTAGCGCCGGCGAGGAGCGTGACGCAGGCTGCCAGTTTTTCGGCCAGCACTTTGGCGGCGAGATCCTGGGCAGAAGCTTCATCAGGGGCGGTGCACAGTACGACAACGGCATCAGGCGTGTTCACAAGTCGACCTCCTCATCACGAAAGTCTTCACTATATCACGCAAGACGATTGGTCATTAATGAAACGGGCCGCTGAGCGGCCCGATTTTAACTATTTTTACAACGGCTAACCGTTTACAGCACAATGCCGCCGATGATAAAGCCGAGGACCACGCAAAGCGTAATCGCCACCACGCCCGGGATGAGGAACGCGTGGTTAAACACGTACTTACCGATACGGGTTGAGCCGGTGTCGTCCATCTCCACCGCCGCCAGCAGGGTTGGGTAGGTTGGTAATACGAACAGGGCAGAAACCGCCGCAAAAGAGGCAATCGCCGTCAGCGGCGTCACACCCAGCATCAGCGCCGCAGGCATCAGCGCTTTGGTGGTCGCCGCCTGGGAGTAAAGCAGGGTCGCCGCGAAGAACAGCACGACAGCCAGCAGCCACGGATAGTTGTGCAGTAGGTCACCAGCGACGGTCTGGATATCACTGATGTGCGCTTTCACGAAGGTATCACCAAGCCACGCCACACCCAGTACGCACACGCAGGCGCTCATACCGGATTTGAAGGTGCTGGCGTTCAGCACTTCGCTGGTATCAATTTTACAGGTGATGCTAATCAGCGTCGCGATGGTCAGCATGAACACCACAATCGCTTCGTTACGCGGCAGGACCGGGTTCTGGATCAGCCCCACGGTATCGCTGATGGCGGTCGCATAGAACATGACGGCGACAATACCAATCAGGAACAGCAGCACGGAGCGTTTCGCATGTGGCTTCAGTTCGAAGACCTGGCTGCCGCGCAGGCTCACTTCACCTTTTGCCAGACGCTCCTGATAAACCGGATCGTCTTTCAGTTCAGCACCGAGGAAGTTACACAGCACGGCGGTAATCATCACCGCAATCAGCGTCACCGGAATGCAGATCGCCAGCAGCGTCAGGTAGCTCACGCCCATCGGCTCCAGGATACCGGCGAAGAAGACCACCGCCGCGGAAATCGGCGAGGCGGTAATCGCGATCTGGGACGCGACGACGGCAATAGAGAGCGGACGCGACGGACGGATACCCTGTTCTTTCGCCACTTCGGTAATCACCGGCAGCGTGGAGAAAGCGGTGTGGCCAGTACCGGCGAGAATGGTCATAAACCAGGTCACCAGCGGAGCAAGGAAGGTTATGTATTTCGGGTGGCGGCGTAACATGCGCTCCGCCAGGCTCACCAGGTAGTCCATACCGCCTGCCACCTGCATGGCGGCAATAGCGGCAATGACTGCCATGATGATTTCGATAACGTCGAACGGGATTGCGCCGGGTTTAATCTGAAAGATAAGGGTAAGAACGAGCACTCCAAGACCGCCGGCAAAACCGATGCCGATACCCCCGAGTCGTGCTCCCAAATAAATCGCCAACAAGACGATGACGAGTTCTGCTCCAAACATAAGGACCTGCCTTGCTTATTAACAAGTTGATATTGAATTGTTGTATTTTGGTAACGCCTAAAAAGAAAAAAGGCACGTCACAAGTGACGTGCCTTAAGAAGCCTAGCCTGAACGGTTACTGTTCGCTTTCATCGGTATATCGTTTCGCTTTATAGGCCGGGTGCATCAGGTTCTGGGCTGAGAAAATATCGTCCAGCTCGGCTTCGGTCAACAGCCCGCGCTCCAGCACCACTTCACGCACGCTCTTACCGGTTTCAGCGCAAATCTTACCGACGATGTCGCCGTTATGGTGCCCGATGAACGGGTTGAGGTAGGTGACGATCCCGATGGAGTTATAGACATAACCCTCGCAGACTTCTTTATTCGCCGTGATGCCGTTGATGCATTTTTCCAGCAGGTTGTAGCAGGCGTTGGTCAGAATGTGGATAGATTCAAACATCGCCTGGCCAATGACTGGCTCCATCACGTTCAGCTGCAGCTGACCCGCTTCAGAGGCCATGGTCACGGTCGTATCGTTACCGATGACTTTGAAGCAAACCTGATTCACTACTTCTGGCACGACCGGGTTCACCTTGGCTGGCATGATGGACGAACCTGCCTGCAGTTCTGGCAGGTTGATTTCGTTCAGGCCAGCGCGCGGGCCGGAAGAGAGCAGGCGCAGGTCGTTACAAATTTTGGACAGTTTCACCGCCAGACGTTTCAGCGCGCTGTGTACCATGACGTAGGCGCCGCAGTCGGAGGTCGCTTCAATCAGGTCTTCTGCAGGCACAACCGGCAGGTTGGACACTTCAGCCAGCTTCTGTACCGCCAGCTGCTGATAGCCATCCGGGGTGTTCAGACGCGTACCGATGGCGGTAGCGCCCAGGTTCACTTCCAGCAGCAGCTCGGAGGTGCGCAGCAGATTTTTAGTCTCTTCGTTCAACAGGACGTTAAACGCGTGGAATTCCTGGCCGAGGGTCATCGGCACCGCATCCTGCAGCTGGGTACGACCCATTTTCAGAATGTCCTGGAACTCAACCGCTTTACGCTGGAAGCCATCACCCAGTTGGTTGATCGCATCCACCAGTTTCACCACGGAGGCATACACCGCGATACGGAAGCCGGTAGGGTACGCGTCGTTGGTGGACTGGCATTTGTTGACGTGGTCGTTCGGGTTCAGGTACTGGTATTCACCTTTCTGGTGACCCATCAGCTCCAGGCCAATGTTTGCCAGTACTTCGTTGGTATTCATGTTGACGGAGGTGCCCGCGCCGCCCTGATAGACGTCAACCGGGAACTGATCCATGCATTTGCCGTTGTTCAGCACTTCATCGCAGGCTGCGATAATCGCATTTGCCGCGCTTTTAGGAATGGTTTGCAGCTCTTTGTTGGCCAGGGCTGCGGCTTTCTTCACCATCACCATGCCACGAACAAATTCAGGGATGTCGCTGATTTTGCTGTTGCTGATGTAGAAGTTTTCAATCGCTCTCAGAGTGTGGACACCGTAGTAGGCATCCGCTGGAACTTCCCTGGTACCCAACAAGTCTTCTTCGATACGAATGTTGTTTAACATGTGAACCTTCTTTTCAAGCTGCCGATGGATTGTACTAAACACACAGTATTTATGTGGTTTTGAATATTTTCTGACCGACGATTATTCCCTCAATCAGCCAGATGCTCGAGATCATATGCTGATGATAGCGAATTGCCGTAAGCTGGATCACTTATTATCGAGCCGATTCCATGATAATTATTAATCTGTGAAATGGGTCACCGCTTTAATATTTCCAAAAAAAATATCCGTGCAAACTGATTGAATTTTCGCTAACCGTCACCATCTCATACAAACGCGCGTCGCGAACACATTCAGACAGGGGCCGATGGCCTCTGCCACACAGGAGATGCCAGTGCGCTGGATACCGTTTATTGCTTTCTTTCTCTATGTTTACATTGAGATTTCCATTTTCATCCAGGTTGCCCATGTGCTGGGCGTCCTGCTGACGCTGATTCTGGTGATTTTCACCTCCGTCATCGGCATGTCGCTGGTGCGTAATCAGGGTTTCAAAAATTTCCTGATAATGCAGCAAAAGATGGCCGCAGGCGAAAGCCCGGCGGAAGAGATGATCAAAAGCGTGTCGTTGATTATTGCGGGGCTGCTGCTGATTCTGCCCGGATTCTTCACCGACTTCCTCGGCCTTCTGCTGCTTCTGCCGCCGGTGCAAAAGCACCTGACCATGAAGCTGCTGCCGCATCTGCGCTTTAGCCGTATGCCGGGCGGTGGGTTCAGCACCGGGCCAGGCGACACGTTTGAAGGGGAGTATCAGCGTAAGGATGAACAGCACGACCGTCTGGATCACAAAGACGATCGGTGATTTTGTTGCCCGGTGGCGCTTCGTTTACCGGGCCTACTAAAGCGCCAGCCACAACACCGCCAGCATGACGATGGCGTACATACTTTTCCACCCCACCATTGCCAGCAACAGCAGGCACAGCAGCCCACCAACAAACGCCAGTGCTTTATAACGGCCTTTCAGCAAACGGCATCCCGCCAGCATGCACAGCAGGTAGATCATAATAAAAATGCCGTTAGCGTAGACGAGCAGCGTATCCAGATTGATCTTCAGGGCGTAAATGCACAGCGTACTCAGCACGCAGCAGCCCAGTACGGCATTCAGGGCATTCAGCGGCAGCTGGCGTTTAGACAGGCGCGCGAGGCGGTTATCAGGTTTATCCAGCGCCTGCGACCACACCAGACGGGCAAAGCTCTGGATATAAATGTTGAGGCTGGCAAAACAGGCCAGATAGCCGATAACGCAGGCGATCCACAGCGCCTTCACACCAAACAGTTCAACCACGATACCCGGCAGCGATGCCGCGGCGGCGAGATCGGCTCCGAAAGCCTTGAAGTGCAACACCAGCACGGTACACGCCCAGTACACCGTGCCTGCCAGCAGCAGGCCGATCATCAGTGCGCGGGGGAAATCACGTTCAGGCTGCTTAAATTCCGACGCCAGATGGGCAAAGGCCTCCAGACCGACAAAACACCAGAACATGACGGAGAGCGCGGCAAAAAGCTGTGAGTGGTCGACGTCTGTCACGGCCGGGAAGGGAATCTCTTTTACGGTGATATCGCCCGCCCACCAGATAGCGGCAACGAGCGCGACAATCAGCACCGCAACCAGTGTCTGCAGGTTGGCGCTGGAGCGGGCTCCGCGTGAACCCACCCACCAGACGATAGCCAGCGTACCCAGTTCGGCCAACAGCAACTGCTCGTCATGCCAGCCAAACAGCGCCTGGCCAAAGCCGGTTGCAATGTGCAGCGCCGCAGGAAGCCCAACCGGAATAACGGAGAGAAACAGCCAGCCGGTCACACGCTCCAGTCGCGGGCCAAATGCCAGCCCGACAAAATGCGCCACGCCGCCCGCGCTGGGGAAATGCCGCCCCAGGATGGCAAACACAATGGCAATCGGGAAAACCAATACAATCAGAACGGGCCACGCCCACAGACTGTTATTTCCGGCTACCAGTGCCGCCAGTGCAGGTACGGCGAACACGCCCGTTCCTAACAAGGAGGTTGAGAGCAGGCCGACGCCCTGCGCCAGCCCCAACTCCTGCTTGAGTCCACTCATTGACATCGTCCTGCCAATTCCAAAAGAGAGGCGATGGTAACACTTTCGCAAAATTTTTTTTCAGCTCCCCCTTGAAGGGGTAAAAAGCTATCCCCATCTCTCAGGGCACTAGTCGGAAAACCGCATGCGGGCCGGCGTCATCCATAACTGATAATGACTTTCTCAAAGGAGAGCTATCAATGAGTATTCGTCCGTTACATGATCGTGTGATCGTCAAACGTAAAGAAGTTGAAACCAAGTCTGCTGGCGGCATCGTTCTGACCGGTTCTGCAGCAGCCAAATCAACGCGTGGCGAAATCATCGCTGTCGGTAAGGGCCGCATCCTGGAAAACGGAACTGTGCAGCCACTGGACGTTAAAGTTGGTGACATCGTAATTTTCAACGATGGCTACGGCGTGAAATCCGAGAAGATCGACAATGAAGAAGTGTTGATCATGTCCGAGAGCGACATTCTGGCAATTGTTGAAGCGTAATTTACGCACGAGAATTTGAGGAAATAAGAACATGGCAGCTAAAGACGTAAAATTCGGTAACGACGCTCGTGTAAAAATGCTCCGCGGCGTAAACGTACTGGCAGATGCAGTTAAAGTGACCCTGGGCCCGAAAGGCCGTAACGTAGTGCTGGATAAATCCTTCGGCGCGCCAACCATCACCAAAGACGGTGTTTCCGTAGCACGTGAAATCGAGCTGGAAGACAAGTTCGAAAACATGGGTGCGCAGATGGTGAAAGAAGTGGCCTCTAAAGCGAACGACGCTGCAGGCGACGGTACCACCACCGCGACCGTTCTGGCGCAGGCCATCATCACCGAAGGTCTGAAAGCCGTTGCGGCGGGCATGAACCCAATGGATCTGAAACGTGGTATCGACAAAGCTGTCGCCTCCGCTGTGGAAGAACTGAAAGCGCTGTCCGTACCGTGCTCTGACTCTAAAGCGATTGCTCAGGTTGGTACCATCTCCGCTAACTCCGACGAAACCGTAGGTAAACTGATCGCGGAAGCGATGGACAAAGTCGGTAAAGAAGGCGTAATCACCGTTGAAGACGGTACCGGTCTGGAAGACGAACTGGACGTGGTTGAAGGTATGCAGTTCGACCGCGGTTACCTGTCCCCATACTTCATCAACAAGCCAGAGACTGGCGCTGTTGAGCTGGAAAGCCCGTTCATCCTGCTGGCTGACAAAAAAATCTCCAACATCCGCGAAATGCTGCCAGTGCTGGAAGCCGTTGCGAAAGCAGGCAAACCGCTGGTTATCATCGCTGAAGATGTTGAAGGCGAAGCGCTGGCGACCCTGGTGGTTAACACCATGCGCGGCATCGTGAAAGTGGCTGCGGTTAAAGCACCTGGCTTCGGCGATCGTCGTAAAGCGATGCTGCAGGATATCGCTACCCTGACCGGCGGTACCGTCATCTCTGAAGAGATCGGTATGGAGCTGGAAAAAGCGACCCTGGAAGACCTGGGCCAGGCGAAACGCGTTGTGATCAACAAAGACACCACCACCATCATCGATGGCGTGGGTGAAGAAGCCGCTATTCAGGGCCGCGTTGGTCAGATCCGTAAGCAGATCGAAGAAGCGACTTCCGATTACGACCGTGAAAAACTGCAGGAGCGCGTAGCGAAACTGGCAGGTGGCGTTGCGGTAATCAAAGTCGGTGCTGCGACCGAAGTTGAAATGAAAGAGAAAAAAGCGCGCGTTGACGATGCCCTGCACGCGACCCGTGCTGCGGTAGAAGAAGGCGTGGTTGCGGGTGGTGGCGTTGCGCTGGTGCGCGTTGCCGCTAAACTGGCTGGCCTGACCGCTCAGAACGAAGACCAGAACGTGGGTATCAAAGTTGCGCTGCGCGCAATGGAAGCGCCTCTGCGTCAGATCGTGTCTAACGCCGGTGAAGAGCCATCTGTGGTAGCAAACAAGGTTAAAGCGGGCGAAGGTAACTACGGTTACAACGCGGCAACTGAAGAATACGGCAACATGATCGACTTCGGTATCCTGGACCCAACTAAAGTGACCCGTTCTGCTCTGCAGTACGCGGCCTCTGTTGCTGGTCTGATGATCACCACCGAGTGCATGGTGACCGACCTGCCTAAAGGCGATGCGCCTGACTTAGGTGCTGCTGGCATGGGCGGCATGGGTGGAATGGGCGGCATGATGTAATCATGTTGTTCTGAACCTCTCAGAACGAACCCCGGGCAGAAATGCCCGGGGTTTTTTATTGCGTGCTATTCGAAAGTCCCTTTGACGCACACGGCACCTTCACGCACCATCTGGCGGCCTTTGGCCCAGACCTCGCGAATCTTCAGATCGTCCGTCAGTACCAGGAAATCCGCGTCGCATCCGGGCGCTATCCGTCCCTTATGCTCCAGCCCGAGAAACGCCGCCACGTTTCGCGTAAAGGGAAGAAGCGCCTCTTCCAGCGGCAGCTGATGTCGGCTGACCAGCTGCTGCAGCGTTTCGAGCAGGGATTCGAACCCCGCCACGCCCATACCCACCAGATTGCCGCGCTCATCAAATTTCGGCTGGCTGCCGTTGCCGTCCGAACTGAGCGTAAGCCGGTTAAACGGCACCTGCGCCTCGCGGGCCATCACGATGGCGCTGGCGGCGTCAATCGGTTCACTGATGCTGGTCGTGATGTCGATAAAGCCGCCTTCGCGGGCATAGCTCAGCGCGGCATCGAACAGCGCCTGGGCGCGGTTAACGTGGGTTGGCAGCAGTTTTACGCGGGGAACGTCGGCGTTATTCAGGATGCTAAATAGCGGCTCCAGCAGCTTTGGGCTGTTGCCGAGGTGAAACACGGAGATACCCGCTTTGGCACCCAACAGCCCGCCTACGCGTGACTGGGCAGCCATACTGGCGAGCTGGTCCTCGGCTGGCGCGGAAGAACGATGGTCAGAGATCGCGCATTTCACGCCAATGATTTTATCAATCAGCGCCACGTCTTTTTCGACACTGCCGGTGATGGTCGGCGAAGGCAGCCCGTACGCCCCCGTCAGCATCCATGCGCTGATCCCTTCATGTTCAAGGGCCCGCGTTTTTGCCAGCAGCGATTCAGGATGCCGGGTCACGCCGTCGGTGCCTAGCAGGCCAACAACCGAGGTGATGCCTGCGGCAACGAGTGCAGACAGGCGAACCTCTGGCGTGCGGGTGTGAGGGCCCGCCTCGCCGCCGCCACCGATCAAATGCACATGCTGGTCGATAAACCCCGGGCAAACCACCGCCCCAGCCAGATCGCTTTCCGGGCAGTCTGGCCTCGTTGTTCCGTGGTTCGCTTTTTCGATCGCCACGATTTTTCCCGCAGCGATCAGCAGATCGCAACGTCCCTTATCCTCCGGGGCGTAGAGATGTGCGTTGCGGAAAAGGTGAGGGTTCAGCACTGAAAAATCCATTTTTATCTCCTCAGAAGAGTAGCTGCATCACCCACATTGAGAGCAGGGCATTAATGACACAAAGAGTAATAATATGCGGATAATATTTCGGGTTTACGCCGGCGGTACCCAGGCAGCGGCCGGTGTTTTGCACCGGATTGCCCATCAGATAGATGGCGGGCAGCAGGATGGTGGCATCGTGGCCGTTGAGCGTGCCGGCGGCGACCAGGCTGGCGCAGACGCCCACGCCGCCGCCCATACTCATCACCGAGGCCAAAAGAACCGTTGCCGCCGCACCCGGAAGGCCCCACAGCGCCATAATTGGCTCGCATATCTTGCCGACAATATCCAGCAGGCCGGTGACCTTGAGCGCCTGAATGATGACAAACGCCATGACGACGTTCGGCAACAGGCTGGTTGTGGCGATGGTAAAGCCGCGGCGGGCGCCGTCAATAAACATATCCATGATATTTTTACGCTGCTGGGCGATCATGTTCTTCCTCCTGAATGCGGCGATCTTCCATGTGGGCGATCCACAGGCGCAGGACGTTCGCGCCAACGAATTTAAACACCAGAATAACGGCCAGCGGTGTAATCACCGGGATGGTAATGAAGGTGAAGAGCGCGGCACCGGAAGAAAAATAGTTGGTAATGATGGCGCTACCGCTGGTCTGAAAGGTGGCGAAAATAGCGCGCTCATGGTCCGTAATCGCGCCTTCATCGGTTAACTCTTTGGTCATCCCTGCCGCCGCATCGGTGTTTTGCAGGTTGGCAATCAGCGCCAGGGAGCAAACGCCCGGCACACCCAGCAGCGGACGTAAAATGGGGGTCATAAGCTGCTGTGCGGCACGCAGCCCGCCCAGACCTTCGGTGACGGCGATGATACCAAGCGATAAAATGACCGAGGGAGCCAGCTCAAGGGCAAAGAGGAAACCGTCTTTCGCCCCCGTTCCGCCCGTTCCGCGAAACGTCAGGGCGCCGTTGACCGGGCCAAAGCTGCCGTTTAAGACGGTAAAATCCAGCACGCGCCACCATTCGGTGCTTTTGGCGAAAAAGCCCGAGAAAAAAACGATGGTAAGTACAAACGCCACATAACCCACCCATGTCACTTTTTCCTCTCCTGAGGATGATGCACTCATAAAACCTCCTTTTTTAGTCGCGTACAAAAGTTGTACGTTGCATCACTAAAAACGATCGGGGGCTAAAACACGATATCCCAAAGGTTATTATCAGAATTCATTTAAGATGTCGGAGGAGTGCCTCGCGGAATCTGGCTCGCAGAAATGCGCGGGGGTTTTTCTTTTAGTCATCTTTTAGGTATAAGATTTACACACGGACAATTACTGTCCAGCTTATTGAAAACGAGGAATAACATGCGCGTAAAAGTCTGTGCAGGGATTGTAGGGGCAGCACTGCTGCTGGCGGGTTGTAGCTCCAGCAATGAGCTGTCGGCAGCGGGCCAGGGCGTTCGCTTTGTGGAAGATAAGCCTGGCAGTGAATGCCAGCTGTTAGGCACGGCAACCGGTGAACAAAGTAACTGGATGTCGGGTCAGCACGGTGAGGAAGGCGGTTCTATGCGCGGAGCGGCGAATGCCCTGCGTAATCAGGCTGCGGCAATGGGCGGCAACGTGATTTACGGCGTAAGTAGCCCAACGCAGAGTATGCTGTCCAGCTTCGTGCCGACCGCCAGCCAGATGACGGGCCAGGTCTATAAGTGCCCGAACTGATGTAATGTGCTAATGGCGCTACGCCCGGCCCTGTAGGGCAGGTAAGCGTAGCGCCACCTGCCTTTTTAGTGCTGCCGCAGCTGCAAATCGAGCGGCGTCTTGCTCGGCTCTCCGCCAATCTCGCGTGCCAGCTTCGGCACCATATAGCCTGAAACCAGCGTTAACAGTTCGCGCATAATCTGCCGGGCTTCTTCATCCGTCACCATGAAATGCGCCGCGCCCTGAACGCGATCCAGCACGTGCAGGTAATACGGCATCACGCCCGCATCAAACAGGGCATTGCTCAGATCGGCCAGCACGCGGGCGCTATCATTCACGCCGCGCAGCAGCACGCTCTGGTTCAGCAGCGTCACGCCCGCTTTACGCAGTCGCGCCATCGCCGCGCGAAACGCATCGTCAATTTCGTTCGCGTGATTAATATGATTCACCAGCAGCACCTGCAGGCGAGATTGCTCCAGGCGTGCCACAAGACCGTCGGTGATACGTGCCGGAATAACAATCGGTAAGCGGCTATGAATGCGCAGGCGCTTAATGTGCGGGATGGCTTCAAGCTGAGTCAGCAGCCAGTCCAGCTCATGATCTTTCGCCATCAACGGGTCACCGCCGGAAAAAATAATCTCATCCAGCTCCGGATGGGCGGCGATATAGTCCAGCGCGACCTGCCAGTTGCGTTTATTGCCCTGGTTTTCGGCATAGGGGAAGTGCCGACGGAAGCAATAACGACAATTTACCGCACACCCGCCTTTTACCAGCAGCAGGGCGCGGTTGAGATATTTGTGCAGTAAACCCGGCACCACGCTATTCTGCTCTTCCAGCGGATCGGTGCTGTATCCCGGCGCAGTAATGAATTCATCCTGCGAAGTAAGCGTTTGTTTTAATAGCGGATCGTCGGGGTTACCTTTCTCCATCCGCGCCACAAACGCACGGGGAACGCGCAGGGCGAAAAGGCGCTTTGCCTCGCGGCCTGCAAGCAACTCTGGGTGCTGATCGAGGTCTAAAAGACGCAGCAATTCATCAGGACTGGTGATTACATCGGCAAGTTGCGATAACCAATCTTCTCTGGACGGGGTGTTTAGGGTTACAATATGCGCCATTTTGTGGCTTAGCTACCAGTTAACAAATTTAGAGGGCCTTATGGCAACGTACTATAGCAACGATTTTCGTGCTGGTCTTAAAATCATGATGGACGGCGAACCGTACGCGGTTGAAGCCAGCGAATTCGTTAAACCAGGTAAAGGCCAGGCATTCGCACGCGTTAAGCTGCGCCGTCTGCTGACCGGTACCCGTGTTGAGAAAACCTTCAAGTCTACTGACTCTGCTGAAGGCGCTGATGTTGTTGATATGAACCTGACCTATCTGTACAACGATGGCGAGTTCTGGCATTTCATGAACAACTCCACTTTCGAACAGCTGTCTGCTGATGAGAAAGCGGTAGGTGACAGCGCTAAATGGCTGCTGGATCAGGCTGAGTGCATCGTGACCCTGTGGAACGGCCAGCCTATCGCAGTGACCCCACCAAACTTCGTAGAACTGGAAATCGTTGAAACCGATCCAGGTCTGAAGGGTGATACCGCAGGTACCGGCGGTAAGCCAGCCAAACTGTCTACCGGCGCAGTGGTGAAAGTGCCACTGTTCGTACAGACTGGCGAAGTGATCAAAGTGGATACCCGCTCCGGCGAATACGTATCCCGCGTGAAGTAATTTACGTATGATTGAAGGCGCAGCGCCCGCTGCGCCCGATTTTTTGCAGGCAGGGATGATGAAACGTACCGTTAAAATTCTGCTTCTGTTAGCGCTCTCCAGTGCATTGCTTTCTGGCTGTAACACCACGCGTGGAATGGGACAAGATATCCAGGATCTGGGTCATATCATTTCTCACGCCGCCAGCTAAGTTCGTCTAATTTTCCTAAAAATGCTTCCTCTTCCGTCAACCGGCGGGATTTTGTCTATTCTTAAGTTGCTATACACAAAACAACTTTGGCTATAAAAGGAAGATATTATGGTTAAGAAGACAATTGCAGCGATCTTTTCAGTCCTGGTACTTTCTTCAGTGTTAACGGCATGTAATACCACGCGTGGCGTCGGTCAGGATATTTCTGAAGGTGGTAGCGCGATCTCTGGTGCGGCAACAAAAGCTCAGCAGTAATGAATAAACGGTACGGGACCAGCCGGGTTTCGTACCGTCAGCTTTCTGATTCCTGCAGGGATAAGAACGGAGAAAATCGCGTATCCATATGTAATTTCATGCGGATATTGCGTTTATAGGTATAAACCGTTTTTCCGTTGATGCTCAGGTGAGCGGCAATTTTTTGATTGCTCGCGCCGTCCATCCATAATGTCAGCACCTTCTCTTCCTGTCGGGTCAGCAAAGGGGCTGCCGCCGTTGGCCTGTCAGCGCTGGCGCGCGAAATTAACGCGTCGTTGATAACCGTTGCCACCTCTTCGAGACTGGCGTTTTTCAACAGCGACGACCAGACCGGAAACTTCCCAAGCCAGTCGGTCATGCCGCTATCCTCTCCCGACTGCAGCAAAATAAACGGTAATCGTTCACTGGCGTTAAGCAGGGAAGAGAGCTGCTGAAAATGGTGAATATCCTGCCTGAAGCCGTACAGGTCAGCGATAACCAGCGTCGGTTTCCATTGCAGAATGTGTTCTCTGGCAAGAAACAGATTATTCAGCCCGGTCACAACGTAGTGTCCCGGGAACAAACCGGAATGATTGAGCCATGCTTCAAACCCCGCGCGGGTGAAGTGACAACGGTCAATCAAAAGAATTTTGAACATATTTTATTCGCAGTCGGCTAGTGGTTTGGCTTCCTGCCATCAGAAAGCACATCATCATAGAGAAGTCGGATGAGTGCTAAAAGCCGGAACTCCGCGCCATACTGCGGCTATTTCTTGCCTTAACGTGTTCAGCAAAAAAGGATTGAAAAAAAATAGCACGCTAACCACAATAGGTGGCGTAATCTCTGCCTTACGGGACGACCCGTAAGCGTTTCTTTCACCGGGGACGGCCCCAACTTGCATTAAGTTAAGGAGCCTGACATGTCCTGGATCATTCTTTTTATTGCTGGCCTGCTCGAAGTGGTATGGGCGATTGGTCTCAAGTACACCCACGGATTTACCCGCCTGACGCCCAGCGTCATTACCGTTACCGCCATGATCGTCAGTATTGTTCTGCTATCCTGGGCGATGCGCTCTTTGCCTGTGGGAACGGCTTATGCCGTCTGGACGGGTATTGGCGCGGTGGGGGCCGCCATCACCGGCATTCTGCTGCTTGGCGAGTCAGCGAGTCTGGCGCGTATCGCCAGCCTCGCTCTGATTGTGGCCGGGATCGTTGGGCTTAAGCTCAGCACCCACTAATGGGGCTGTTTTACCCAGATAAGTTTTGATACATCAAACCCTTGCCGGGTCGCGACGTCCAGCATCTGCTGCTTCATTTCGGGTGAAATAGTTGGCGTGCGGGAGAGTATCCACAGGTAGTCGCGATCCGGCCCACAGACCAGCGCATGGCGATACGCTTTGTCGAGCGCTATCACGTTATAACCGCCATAAAACGGACCAAAGAAAGAGACCTTAAGCGCGGCCCGTCGCGGGTCGCCAGTGAAGTACGCTTTTCCCACCGACTGCTGCCACATCTCCCGATCGGGATTATAGCCCCGGTTGATCACCTGAATACCGCCATCATCCATCGGACTGTAATTCGCCGTGACCTTCTCTAAACCCTGCTCAAACCGATGGTCGAGGCGCGCGATTTCATACCATGTTCCAAGGAAGCGTTGTGCATCAAAAGGCGTGACGACGGTGACGCCAGGAGGCGGGGTAGGGGAACTGCAGGCAACCACTAAAAACGCGGCTGTCACCGCGGCGATAACAGGCAGAATGCGCATAGGAGTTTCCTTACTGTTTTTTGTTAAGTGTAGATGACAGCAGGAAAAATGCGGAAGATTGTGCGGCGAATTTCGCCGCACATCGTGGTTTTGTAGGCCGGGTAAGGCGAAGCCGCCACCCGGCAATGTTTTACTGCAGCGCGTCAAGGATACGGTATGCCGCCTCAACGCGTGCCGGGTTCGGATAGCTTTTATTCGCCAGCATCACAATGCCGAGCTGCTTTTCAGGAATAAATGCCACGTAGCTGCCAAACCCACCCGTCGAGCCTGTTTTATGGACCCAGGAGGCCTTAACCGGCGGCGCGGGTGGATTCACTTCTGCCACGGGCAATGGTGCCAGCGCCACCTTGTTATCACTGCCTCCGACGACGGTTTTGGCATCGACCGGCCAGTTGAGCATCTCCCAGCCCAACCCCTGATACATGGCCCCCACGCGCCAGTAGCGAGACTGCGCCAGAGCAATGCCTTGCTTGAGTGAGGAAGCCTGAAGAGAATCCGGCTTCATGTTGGCTATCAGCCAGCTCGCCATATCCTTCACGTTAGTTTTTACGCCATAGGCTTCCGCGTCCAGCATCCCTGGCGAAACGTGGACCGCTTTACCCTCACGGTATCCCCAGGCGTAATGCGCCTCTTCCGCTTTCGGGACGTTAATCCAGGTATGGTCCAGCTTGAGGGGTTTAAAGACCCGCGTCGTCATGGCCTGCTCATAGCTCATGCCGGAAGGTTTAACCGCCAACGCACCAAAAAGACCGATGCTGGCGTTAGCGTAAAGACGCGTGGTGCCCGGCTTCCACTGCGGCTGCCAGTTTTGATAAAAGCGCAGCAGAGAGGCGGTATCCGTGACCTCATCCGGCACCTGTAACGGCAGACCGCCTGCGGTATAGGTTGCCAGATCCAGCATGCGAATGCCCTGCCACTGCTTGCCCGTGAGCTCAGGCCAGTATTTTGCTACCGGATCGCCCAGCGCTATTTCACCTCGGGCAATGGCATCGCCGCCCAGTACGCCGGTGAAGGTTTTACTTATAGAGCCCAGCTCAAACAGGGTTTGCGGGGTGACGGGTTTGTTCGCCGCAACATCGGCTTTACCGAAGGTAAAGTAGTGTGGCTGACCCTGATAAATTACCGCCACCGCCATACCCGGAATGGCCTGCGCGTTCATCAGCGGCGTAACGGTACGTTCCACCACCTCAGCCAGCTGTTTTTCGGACATCGGTGCGGCGAATGCAGCGCTGGTGACGCTGAGCAGCAGGGCACAGCTTAGGGATTTTGTCATCATCGGTTATCTTCCGTAATAGCAGTTCAAGGGAGTGTCCGGGCCCGTCAGACCGCTGTAGTCTGTTGGATTTGACTGTGGCTGACAAACGGTTAAATTTAGCATTAGCTGTTAATTTTTCTAACGGATGGGACCATGACCCGCAGCTATCTTCCGCTTAATTCGCTTCGCGCCTTCGAAGCTGCCGCAAGGCACCTCAGTTTTACGCATGCCGCTATTGAGCTGAATGTCACCCATTCCGCGATTAGCCAGCACGTAAAGGCGCTGGAGCAGCACCTTAATTGCCAGCTGTTTGTCCGCGTTTCCCGTGGGCTGATGCTGACCACGGAAGGCGAGAATTTGCTGCCGGTGCTGAATGACTCGTTCGACCGAATTGCCGGAATGCTGGATCGCTTTGCCAGCCAGCGCGCCCAGGAGAAGCTAAAAATTGGCGTGGTGGGTACCTTTGCTACCGGGATGTTATTCTCGCAGCTCGCTGACTTTCGTCGCTGCTATCCGCATATCGATCTTCAGCTGTCGACGCACAACAATCGTGTCGATCCGGCAGCCGAGGGGCTTGATTACGCCATTCGCTATGGTGGTGGGGCGTGGCACGGCACGGAAGCGACGTTTCTCTGTTCTGCGCCGCTTGCGCCGCTTTGCACGCCTGACATTGCAGCCGCGTTGCACACCCCTGCCGATATCCTGAAGTTTACCCTGCTGCGTTCTTACCGGCGCGACGAGTGGACCGCCTGGATGCAGGCCGCGGGAGAAAACCCGCCTTCACCGACGCACCGGGTAATGGTATTTGATTCGTCCGTGACCATGCTGGAAGCCGCGCAGGCAGGTACGGGCATCGCGATTGCACCTGTCGATATGTTCACCCATCTGCTGAACAGTGAGCGCATTGTGCAACCCTTCGCGACGCAGATTGACCTTGGCAGCTACTGGCTCACGAGGCTGCAGTCACGCGCAGAAACGCCCGCAATGCGCGAGTTTGCCCAGTGGCTGGTGGGGAAGATGCAGAAATAAAAGGCCCGCCGGATGGCGGGCCAGAGGCGTCAGATAGTGATCACGGCAATCAACGTGACCACGGTCAGGATGGTCGCCAGACCGTAGAATACCCATTTCCCGCTCGGTACATGGATTTTCAGGTCATGCATCGCATGGTGAATACGGTGCAGGCCACACCACAGCGGCAGGACGATCATCAGGAAGATGAACACGCGGCCGATAAAGCTGCTCGCGAACGCCAGTACGCGTTCGTAGCTCAGCGCATCGCCCGGGAACAGCCCCAGCGGCAGCATAATGCCCACCAGCAGAATGATGACGGGGGCAATGATGGCACTCCACATGCCGCCTGCGCCAAAGAGGCCCCAGAAGACCGGCTCGTCAGAACGTTTTGGATTTGGATTGATCACAGTAGTCTCCTTACCAGAACAGTGCGACAAACAGAATGACCACAGTGACCAGAATCGTCACCGCCCAGAGCCCCTTAATCACCGGCTCTGGCCCCATTTTCTCGCCTTTTACGATGATGTTCGCCGCTTTTGGCGCCAGTTCAAACCAGGTTTTGGTATGCAGCAGCGCGGCCGCAAGCACGATCAGGTTCAGAATGACAATGATCGGGTTTTGCAGGAAACCGACAAAGCTGGCCCAGGTTTCCGGGCCATGCTTGAGGGCAAAAACGCCGTACATCAGCTCAAGGCTGAACCAGACCGCCGGTACCGCTGTGCCTTCACGCAGCATGTAGAAGCGATAAAACGGCAGGTTTTTCCACCAGGTGGACGGCACAGGCCGCACATAGGCTTTGCGTTTAGTCGTCATCATGCACTCCTTAGCGTGGTTTCAGGGTAGCGATAAGAAAGTCTTTCGAGCTTTCCACTTTACCCTGCTGAATGGCGGCGGCCGGGTCGACGTGCTTCGGACAGACTTCGGAGCAATAACCCACAAAGGTACAGGTCCAGACGCCGTTCTGGCTGTTAAGCTGCGCCATACGTTCTTTTTTACCGTGGTCGCGGCTGTCTTCGTTATAGCGGTGCGCCAGGGTAATGGCGGCCGGGCCGATGAACTCGGGGTTCAGGCCAAACTGCGGACAGGCGGCGTAGCAAAGACCGCAGTTGATGCAGCCGGAGAACTGATGGTATTTCGCCATCTGAGCTGGAGTCTGATTGTTTGGCCCCTGATCCGGCGTGCGCGGGTTGCCAATAATGTAAGGCTTAATGGCTTCCAGGCTTTCGATAAAGTGGGTCATATCGACCACCAGATCGCGCTCGATAGGGAAGTTGCCCAGGGCTTCGACCTTGATGCCTTTGGTGTAGTCACGCAGGAAGGTCTTACAGGCCAGCTTCGGCACCTTGTTGACCATCATGCCACAGGAGCCGCAGATCGCCATGCGGCAGGACCAGCGGTAGCTCAGGTCTGGCGCCAGGTTGTCTTTGATATACCCGAGCGCGTCCAGCAGGGAGGTTTGCTCGTCGTAAGGAACTTCATAGAAAGCGCTGTGCGGTGCGGCATCCACTTCCGGGTTGTAGCGCACCACTTCAACTTTCAGTTTTTGCATCTCAGCCATTCGCCTTCTCCTTCTTCTCGGCGGCTTCTGCTTCTGCACCGTACACGCGTTTAGCCGGTGGCAGCGTGGTGATTTTCACGTCGCTGTAGTCCAGACGTGTGGTGCCATCCGCATCGCGCCAGGCGAGAGTGTGTTTCAGGAAGTTGACGTCATCACGTTCGGTACAGCCTTCATCAAGACGCTGGTGCGCCCCACGCGACTCTTTACGCGCCAGCGCAGAGTGCGCCATACATTCCGCCACGTTCAGGCCGTGGCCCAGCTCGATGGTATAGAGCAGGTCGGTGTTGAAGACACTGGAGGTGTCGGTGATGCGCACGCGCTTGAAGCGCTCCTGCAGTTCCGCCAGCTTATCGACGGTTTTTTGCATCAGCTCAGGGGTACGGTAGATACCGCAACCTTCTTCCATCGACAGGCCCATTTCGTCGCGGATCTTAGACCAGTTCTCGTTACCTTCCTGGTTCACCAGATCTTTCAGGCGTTTTTCAACGTCTGCGACCTGCGCATCCAGCGCGGCACCGTTAGCTTCGCCTGCGGTTGCCGCTCGTTCCATCGCGCGCTCGCCCGCCATGCGGCCAAAGACCACCAGCTCGGCCAGCGAGTTTGAGCCGAGGCGGTTAGCACCGTGCAGGCCCACGGAGGAACATTCACCGACGGCGAACAGACCCTTAATACGGGTTTCGCACTGCTGGTCGGTTTCGATCCCGCCCATGGTGTAGTGCGCCGTTGGGCGGACCGGAATCGGCTCTTTCACCGGATCGACGCCGACGTAGGCTTTCGCCAGCTCGCAGATGAACGGCAGACGTTCCAGCAGCTTTTTCTCGCCCAAGTGACGCAGGTCGAGGTGAACCACGTCGCCACGCGGTGTGGAGATGGTGTTGCCTTTGCGCCACTCGTGCCAGAAGGCCTGAGAGACTTTGTCGCGCGGGCCGAGCTCCATGTACTTGTTCTTCGGCTCGCCGAGCGGGGTTTCCGGGCCCATGCCGTAATCCTGCAGGTAGCGGTAGCCGTTTTTGTTGACCAGGATACCGCCTTCACCGCGGCAGCCTTCCGTCATCAGAATGCCGGAGCCCGGCAGACCGGTTGGGTGATACTGCACGAACTCCATATCGCGCAGCGGCACGCCGTGGCTGAGCGCCATACCCATACCATCGCCGGTGACGATGCCGCCGTTGGTGTTATAACGATAAACACGGCCCGCACCGCCCGTCGCCATCACCACCGCATTGGCGCGGATCTGGACGAGCGTGCCTTCCATCATATTCATCGCCACCAGGCCGCGCGCGTGTCCATCATCCACCAGAATGTCGAGGACGAAATGCTCATCAAAGCGCTGGATTTGTGGGAACTGAAGGGAGGTCTGGAACAGGGTGTGCAGCATGTGGAAGCCGGTCTTATCGGCGGCGAACCAGGTACGTTCGATCTTCATGCCGCCGAAGCGACGAACGTTGACGCTGCCGTCCGGGCGGCGGCTCCACGGACATCCCCACTGCTCAAGCTGGGTCATCTCCGTTGGACAATGGTGCACAAAGTAGTCAACGACATCCTGTTCGCAAAGCCAGTCGCCCCCTGCAACCGTGTCGTGGAAATGGTATTCAAAGCTGTCATGATCCTGCGCAACGGCGGCGGATCCTCCTTCTGCGGCCACCGTGTGGCTGCGCATTGGATAGACTTTTGAAATCAATGCGATTTTAGCGTTGGGATTAGCTTGCGCTGCAGCAATCGCAGCACGTAATCCAGCCCCGCCAGCGCCTATTACGGCAAGATCGGCCTGAAAAGTTTGCACGACATTCCTCCAGATTTTTGTTATTTCGCAACGCGACAAACTAAAGGTAGTTCACCCGTCCAAAAGGACGATTGCGAAAGCGTTTCCACTGCTCCTTTATGGGTAAAACAGTATAACCGTGTAGATGTCAGGGAAATTTGACGTGTTCGATTTTTTTGCTGTTCTGTCCGGCGATTTATCATTGAGATTGATGAATTGCATCACGCAATTGTTCACCTAAATGAAATGCGCTTTTTTACTGCGCAAAATTTGTCTCTGTCCCTGCTAACGAGTAGACTTCGTGCCCTTGTCTGAAATCGGAGAACAACTCATGAGCGAAACGGCCACCTGGGAGCCGAGCGCATCCATCCCTAATCTGTTAAAACGCGCTGCAATTATGACGGAGATCCGCCGTTTCTTTGCCGACCGCGGCGTCCTGGAGGTGGAAACCCCGTGCATGAGTCAGGCAACGGTAACGGATATTCATCTGGTCCCGTTTGAAACCCGTTTTGTTGGCCCCGGCCACTCTCAGGGCATGAATTTGTATCTGATGACCAGCCCGGAATACCACATGAAACGCCTGCTGGCGGCGGGATGTGGTCCGGTCTATCAGCTGTGCCGTAGCTTCCGCAACGAAGAGATGGGTCGTCACCACAATCCGGAATTCACCATGCTGGAGTGGTACCGCCCGCATTATGATATGTACCGCCTGATGAATGAGGTGGACGATCTGCTTCAGCAGGTTCTGGATTGCTCAGAAGCGGAAACGCTCTCTTATCAGCAGGCCTTCCAGCGCCATCTGGAAATCGATCCGCTGTCGGCGGACAAAACCCTGCTGCGCGAAGTGGCGGCAAAACTGGATCTGAGCAACGTGGCAGATACCGAAGAGGACCGCGACACGCTGCTGCAGCTGCTGTTCACCTTCGGCGTGGAACCGCAGATTGGCAAAGACCGTCCGACGTTTGTCTATCACTTCCCGGCAAGCCAGGCGTCACTGGCGCAGATCAGTACCGAAGACCACCGTGTGGCAGAGCGTTTTGAGGTCTATTACAAAGGTATTGAGCTGGCGAACGGCTTCCACGAACTGACCGACGCCCGCGAGCAGGCGCAGCGTTTCGAGCAGGATAACCGCAAGCGCGCCGCGCGCGGCCTGCCGCAGCAGCCTATTGATGTTAATCTGCTTGAAGCATTAAAAGCAGGTCTGCCAGATTGCTCCGGCGTGGCGCTGGGTGTTGACCGTCTGGTCATGCTGGCTCTGGGCGCAGAGCAGCTTGGCGATGTGATTGCCTTTACGGTCGATCGCGCTTAAAGAATTGCCGGGTGGCGCTGTCGCTTACCCGGCCTACTCGGTCATTGGCCCTGCCACATTAAAAACTGCCATATTATTAATATACGGGTCTTTTTCTTAATTTGCCCCTTATAGCCACAATATTAGTCTGGTCATCTGCTACCATCCGCGCAGTTTAATTCCTTTTCGGATGGTTCTATGTCCCAGTCACTCAAAAAAATGACCCTCACCGGGCTCATCCTGATGATATTTACCTCAGTCTTTGGTTTTGCCAACAGCCCGTCAGCGTTCTATCTGATGGGTTACAGCGCGACGCCGTTTTATATCGTTTCGGCTCTGTTCTTCTTTATCCCGTTTGCGCTGATGATGGCGGAGATGGGCTCGGCTTACCGGAAAGAAGAGGGCGGGATCTACTCATGGATGAACAACAGCGTCGGCCCGCGTTATGCCTTTATCGGCACGTTTATGTGGTTCTCCTCTTATGTCGTCTGGATGGTCAGCACGGCGGCCAAAGTCTGGGTGCCATTCTCCACGTTTCTTTTCGGTGCCGATAAAACGCAGGTCTGGTCGTTAGCCGGGCTGAGCTCCACGCAGGTCGTCGGGATTCTGGCGGTATGCTGGATGGTGGTGGTCACGCTGGTGGCGTCAAAAGGCATCAACAAAATTGCCCGTATCACTGCCGTTGGCGGTATTTCCGTGATGTGTCTGAACCTGGTGCTGCTGCTGGTGAGTATTGCCATTCTGTGCCTGAACGGTGGTCATTTTGCGCAGGAGGTGAACTTCGTTTCCTCGCCTAATCCAGGTTACCAGTCCGGGCTGGCCATGCTCTCCTTCGTGGTGTTTGCCATCTTCGCCTACGGCGGTATTGAAGCGGTGGGCGGGCTGGTCGACAAGACCGAGAACCCGGAAAAGAACTTTGCCAAAGGGATTATTTTTGCCGCTATCGTGATTTCCATCGGCTATTCACTGGCGATTTTCCTCTGGGGCGTCAGCACCAACTGGCAGCAGGTATTGAGTAACAACACCACCAACCTCGGGAACATTACCTACGTGCTGATGAAAAGCCTGGGGATGACGCTGGGTAACGCCATGCACCTGACGCCGGAAGCATCGGCCACCATGGGGATCTGGTTTGCGCGCATTACCGGCCTGTCGATGTTCCTTGCCTATACCGGCGCATTCTTCACGCTGATCTACTCGCCGCTGAAAGCGATCATCCAGGGTACGCCAAAAGCGCTGTGGCCGGGACGCATGACCCAGCTCAATACCGCAGGCATGCCTGCCAACGCCATGTGGATGCAGTGTCTGCTGGTGTGCGTGTTTATTCTGCTGGTGTCATTTGGCGGTGATACCGCATCGGCGTTCTATAACAAGCTGACCCTGATGGCGAACGTGTCGATGACCCTGCCGTACCTGTTCCTGACCCTGGCGTTCCCGTTCTTTAAGGCAAAGCAGGATCTTGAGCGTCCGTTTGTGATCTTCAAAACCCGCGCGGCAACGCTGTTGGCCACCACGGTGGTGCTGCTGGTGGTGGCGTTTGCCAATATTTTCACCATCATTCAGCCGGTGATTGAGGCGAACGACTGGAGCAGCGCGCTGTGGATGGTGGGCGGCCCAATTTTCTTCTCGCTGTTAGCGATGGGAATTTATGAGAATTACCGTCGACGCGCGACGGCGTACATCGCAGAAGTGGCGTAGCGGGAATATTCCCCTCCCGAAAGGGAGGGGAGACGCGTTATAAGCTGCCCGCCGGGCGCGTACGCGCCGCTGACGTCAGCGTTCTTCCCGTTTTACGCCCGTCCAGGCTTTCCAGACGCATCTGGAACGGTGGGAACGGCATATCAATACCGTGCTCGCGGAAGCCCGCCAGAATCAGCTGGTGGATCTCATGGCGCAGCGGCATACGGTGGCCCATTTCGGCGGCGTAGATACGCAGCTCGAAAATCTGAATCCCCTGCTGTAAATCCACAAGGAAGACTTCTGGTGCCGGGTTGTCGATGACCAGCGAGCAGCGCTCCGCGGCAGTGTAGAGGATCTGGGTGACCTCTTCGCTGTTCGCGTCCGACGGTGCCGGTACTGTCAGCACCACACGGGTAACGGAGTCTGAGAGCGACCAGTTGATGAACTGCTCGGTAATAAACGCCTTGTTTGGCACGATGATCTCTTTCCGATCCCAGTCGCTGATCGTCGTCGCTCGGGTGTTGATCTTCGTGATACTGCCGGTCAGATCGCGGATCGTGACGGTATCGCCAATGCGGATCGGTTTTTCGAACAGAATAATCAGGCCCGAGATGAAGTTGGCGAAGATCTCCTGTAAACCAAAACCTAACCCAACGCCGAGCGCTGCGACGAGCCACTGGAGCTTCGACCACTCAATGCCGATCATCGAGAAGCCAACCAGACCGCCAAACAGCATGATCAGATACTTGGTAATGGTCGTGATCGCATAGCCCGTACCCGGCGTTAAATCCAGATGCTGCAGCAGCGCCAGCTCCAGCAGTGCCGGGAAGTTGCGCACAAGTTGGGTGGTGATGATCAGCACCAGAATGGCAATCAGCACCGCCCCTAAGGTAATCGGCTCCAGGCTTTCAACGCCCTGCACCGTAGAGGTCACGTCCCACAGCGAGATGTTCTCCAGGAAGCCAAATGCCGAGTGGATCTCCGACCACAGGAAGATGACCGACAGGAGGGCAATCAGCATCAGGATGGAGCGAACCAGACGCAGGGACTGGGTACTGATGGCATCCAGATCCAGCTCGACCTCATCCGCCTCCGTCGTACCTTCCGTACTGTTAACGTGGTTTGGCTCCTCCTCACCCCGCGCGCGCTGGGCGAGGATCTCCGCCCGGCGATGCTTGGCACGGTCAAACGCCAGACGGCGGCGCTGAATCAGCATCCAGCGGCGGATAACGTGATACACCACCAGCAGCAGGAACCAGATGGCCACCGAGGTTTCGAGACGTGCCAACAGCGCCTGCGACGTCGCCAGGTAACCCACCGCGGCTGCCAGCATCGCAATCAACGGTGCGCTGAGCAGCAGGTTCCAGAGCAGCCGGTTGAACATGTTGTCGCCGCTGCCGGTTTTATCCAGATAGAGCGGAATACCCGCGCGTTTCAGGCTGAGCGTGACGATGGCCAGCGCTCCGCATATCAGCATAAAGCAGAGGCGGCCCAGCGAGCCTGAAAACTCCCGGTCGTTGAGATTATCGAACATGATCAGCGCCATAATCAGCGGCACAATCAGCCCGATGCTCATCAGATAGTAACGCATGGCGCGCGCCACGCGATTACGCGGCCAGCCAAAGTGGGCGATGAACAGGCCATTGGGTCGCGCAAAGGTGGCGCAAATCATTACCACCCACAGCAGCGGTACCGTGGCGGTGACGCCATCGCCAATCGCTACCGCGAGCGGATAGGGCCAGGCTTCCCGCAGGCCATAGCCCAGCGTCATCCACAGCACCGGCAGCGGGGAGGCGACGAGAATCGACCAGAATACGGTGCGCAACGTCAGCCAGAAGTGATCCTGGGTAACCTTCCCCACCCGGGAGCTGGAACGCTCGAGGAAGCGGGTGAAATGTCTGCGCGAGTAAATGCTGAAGCCCACCAGAATTAACGCCCCCAGCAGCGGGAAAATGGTCTCTTTGCTGGTGAGCATCATCACGCTGGCCTGTCCCAGCTGGCTGAAGGTATCCAGCGAAATCAGACGGCGCAGATCCTGGACAATCTCAATTGGCCACGAGAAGGTCATCGGACGCACGTCGGACGTCCAGAAGAGATAACGGTGCGTCGCCTCGTTCACCTCTTTCAACGCATCTTCCAGCTGGCTGTTGGACACTTTTAGCTTGGTCAGCTCAAGAATCAGCGTATCCCCGCCCTGGAGCAGAGAGTTCAGCAGTTCACGCTGGGTACGCAGCTGGGCTTCCAGAATGCGGCTTTGCTCGCTGGTCAGAGGCTGTCCGTCAGCCTGACGGATCTGGCGGATTTGCGGCTGCTTATTGAGAAGATCTTCAAAATGCAGTCGCTGAACACGTAGCTGGGCCATTTCGGTATCCAGCTGCTGCGGCTTCGGCATCTCCGGCAGGCGCGCGACCTGGGCGCGTAGCGCTTCGCCCAGCAGGTTTGACGATCCGAGCCACTGGGACTGTTCGCGCAGGGTGTTGAGCGCCTGGCGAACCTGAAGGGTTTGATTAGTGGCCTGACGCTGCTGCGAGGCCACCAGATCCATACGCTGCGCCTGTTGATTCAGCGCGGCCGAAAGCTCACGGTTGACCTTAAACTGCTCAACGATGCCGGCAGGCAGGTTATCGCTATTTTCTGCCAGCAGCTCGGTACTTTCCAGCGCTCGCTCCGCTTCACGCTGGCGCTGGCTATTGAGCTGGTTGCGCAAGGCCTGAAGATAGGCGTCCAACTGCTCGCTCTGCTTCTGAGCGAGTTCTGAGCGCATCCGCGACAGCTCCTGGCGGTTATTGGCGGAAAGCTGCGCCAGCTCGAGCTCATCGACAAGGGCCTTCAGGCGAGCCGATTCTGCCTGCAGGCCCAGATTTTGGGCCTGCGCCTGTGGCGTGTTGCCGTTTTGTGTCCCCACGCGGCGCTCAACTTCATTAAGCTGGCGGCGGGCGTCGGTTTGCTGCTGCGGAAGCTGGCTGAGGGAGTCGGCAATTTCGCGCGCTCGCTCCTGCTCCTGCTGAGCAAGGCGGCTCTTTTCCAGAAGCTGGCTGCTGACCTGCAGGATCTCCTGGTTCAGCGCGTCGGAGGTCATCCCTGCCGGCACATCGCGCGGTTCGTCGCGCAAGTTATTGAGCTGAGCGCGCAGCGTCTGCGAGAGTTTGGGGAAGTTGTCGATAACCTGCTGATACTGCTGAGCGCGCTCAAGAGAGCCTTTCCGCTCCTCAAGCGCGTTCAGTGCGGACTGGAGCGACTCGACGGTCTCTGGCTGAGCGGGTTTGGCCGCTTTTGCCTGCTCCAGTTCCTGGGTTATCTGTTTGGCGTCGGGGGCTGTCGCTGCGTACGCCCCCATGCTGAGGCACCAGGCCATCAGTAGAACGATAATCGGGCGCACGTCAGCGATCCTTCTGTTGTTAGCCTTCGTCTTTTTTGTCGTCAACCAGCGGGCTGGCGTCGTGCTCGGCCTGGATCTCTTCCTGTGACAGCGGAGCCGGTTCTGCTTCTGGCGTCACGAAGGTTTCAGTAGAGACCGCCAGCGGCTGGCCCAGCTTTGTCACCGACAGGCTTTCAAGCTGTTCAGCCAGCTTCACTTTGCCCGGCGCAAACAGGTTGATCACGGTGGAGCCCAGCTTAAAGCGGCCCATCTCCTGACCTTTGAGCAGGGCCACGGAACCTTCCGCTTCACCGGCAGGCCAGGTCCAGCGTTTGATCACGCCTTCGCGCGGCGGGGTGATGGTGCCTGCCCAGACGGTTTCGATGCTGCCAACGATGGTCGCACCGACCAGAATCTGGGCCATAGGGCCAAATTCAGTATCGAACAGGCAGATGACGCGCTCGTTACGGGCAAACAGGTTTGGCACGTTCTGCGCGGTCAGGTGGTTCACGGAGAACAGATCGCCCGGGACGTAAATCATTTCACGCAGGATGCCGTTACACGGCATGTGCACGCGGTGGTAGTCGCGCGGTGACAGATAGGTGGTGGCAAAGGTACCGTTGCGGAACAGATCCGCCATCAGGTAGTTCCCCGCCAGCAGCGCTTCCAGGCTGTAGTTATGGCCCTTCGCCTGCAGAATTTTGTCGTCTTCGATGTTACCCAACTGGCTGATCACGCCGTCTGCCGGCATCACCAGGACGTTAGGGTCGGTGTTCACCGGGCGCACGTCGTCACGCAGCGGGCGCACGAAGAAATCGTTGAAGGTGCGGTAGCTGGCGGTATCCGGCTTCTGCGCCTCTTTCATGTCGACCTTGTAATATTTTACGAAAAGGTCGATGACCAGTTTGGTCAGCCAGCCTGCGCGTTTGCTCGCGCCCCAGCCCGCCAGGCGAGTGAGCCACAGTTTTGGCAGAATGTATTGAAGCGAAAGTTTAAATGCGTTTAACAAGGTAGCCTCCAGGCCATTGTTTTGTCGTTCCTGATCCGGCGGTAAGCCACCGGAACCTGAAAAAAGGGGACGATTTTAGCGATGCTTAGCTTAGTTGTCAGTTATCAGAATCAGAAAAGTTTTTACGCGTTTTTACCTGATCCATGCTCTCAAGAATGCGGTGATAATTCTCGAAGCGGGTCTCCGCGATTTCGCCTTTCTCAACCGCTTCACGGATAGCGCAGCCTGGATCGTTATCGTGTTTACAGTCGCGGTACTTGCAAGCGCCTAAATAATCATGGAATTCGACAAATCCGTTAAAGATTTGTTCCGGCTCCAGGTGCCATAAACCGAACTCTCGCACGCCCGGGGAGTCGATCACGTCGCCGCCATGTGGGAAGTGATACAGGCGTGACGCGGTGGTGGTGTGCTGGCCGAGGCCCGAGACGTCAGACACATCGTTGGTGAGGATCTCTTGCTGAAGGCCAAGCAGGTTGTTCAGCAGGCTCGATTTGCCCACGCCGGACTGGCCCGCAAAGATGCTGATGCGGTCGGTCAGTGCTTCTTCAAGCGGTTTCAGGCCATCTTTGGTGTAGCTGGAGACCATCAGGACGCGATAGCCAATTTTGCGATAGATATCCATCTGCTCATTGACGAAGGCCATCCCGTCGTCGTCCAGCAGATCGATTTTGTTCAGCACGATGATCGGTTCAACCTGCAGCGTTTCGCAGGCGACGAGGTATCGGTCGATAATATTGAGCGACAGTTCGGGCAAAATCGCCGATACGATAACGATTTGGTTAATGTTGGCGGCAATCGGTTTGACCCCGTCGTAGAAATCGGGACGGGTTAATACGGACGTGCGCTCATGGACCGCTTCAACAATACCTTTTACCGTTACGCCTTCCGCCGCCTCTTTACCCGGTCGCCAGACGACGCGGTCGCCGGTCACCAGAGAACGAATGGTCCGGCGGATGTTGCAGCGGTGAATCGCACCATCGGCGGATTCCACGTCAGCGTGCATACCGAAACGGCTGATGACTACGCCTTCCGTTGGGTCGCCAAACAGGTTGTCGTCGTAATCGACCTTCTCCGCAGTGGTTTTAAGACGGCGCTGGTGATTGGCATTCACGCGGCGCTGCTGCCCTTTGGAGAGTTTATTTTTACTCAATCGCACTGGCTCCTGGTCGCCCGTAGGGGGCAAAACCTCTATGATACACTCTAATTAATACTAGTTAACCTGCTACTGCCGGTTATGCGAGAAGGGTGGAAAATAACATGAGCGCGGATGAAAACAACCTGATTTGGATCGATCTCGAAATGACCGGGCTGGATCCCGAGCGCGATCGCATCATTGAAATTGCAACCCTGGTGACGGACGCCAACCTGAATATCCTGGCGGAAGGGCCTACGATTGCGGTGCATCAGTCTGATGACCAGCTGGCGTTGATGGACGAGTGGAACGTGCGTACCCACACCGGCAGTGGCCTGGTGGAGCGCGTGAAGGCGAGCACCATGGGTGACCGTGAGGCGGAGCTGGCGACGCTTGAGTTCCTGAAACAGTGGGTTCCGGCGGGCAAATCACCTATTTGTGGGAATAGCATCGGCCAGGATCGTCGTTTCCTGTTTAAGTACATGCCGGAGCTCGAGTCTTACTTCCACTACCGCTATCTGGATGTCAGCACGCTGAAAGAGCTGGCGCGTCGCTGGAAGCCTGAAATTCTCGACGGCTTTAAAAAGCTGGGGACGCATCAGGCGATGGACGATATCCGAGAGTCCGTGGCGGAGCTTTCATACTACCGCGAAAACTTTATTAAGCTGTGATTTTGAGATCCGGCGCCTTGCGTGGCCGGGTTTTTGTCGTTAAATTGTGCAGCTTGCCGATTAAATAAGCATTTGAACTGAATTTCGAAAAAATCGCTTTAAGGGGGGTTGCAGCTAAAAGGATTTCTCGTATAATGCGCCTCCCGTAACGACAGAGAATTACACGTTACGACAGCAACAAAAGCAGTGCAGATTTGCGGGAATAGCTCAGTTGGTAGAGCACGACCTTGCCAAGGTCGGGGTCGCGAGTTCGAGTCTCGTTTCCCGCTCCAAAATTTGAAAGTGCTTTCACAGCACGGACTGCCCAAGCGGGAATAGCTCAGTTGGTAGAGCACGACCTTGCCAAGGTCGGGGTCGCGAGTTCGAGTCTCGTTTCCCGCTCCAAAATTTGAAAGTGCTTCCACAGCACGGACCACCCAAGCGGGAATAGCTCAGTTGGTAGAGCACGACCTTGCCAAGGTCGGGGTCGCGAGTTCGAGTCTCGTTTCCCGCTCCAAATTCTTCTTCATCTCTAAAATATCCACAGCGAAAAGAATCGCTGGGGACGTTTTCTGTTTTCTCTGAAATACTCTTGTGAACAGAGTTATCCACAGAAACTGCGCTTAACCGAAACAGGGTTAAAACTTAGCAGGGTGAATAATATCTTCATAAGATACTGTATTTACTTCATAAAATTTGATTTCAAAATGTTATTGAGATCACTTGATCTCTTCTCCAGCCCAGATGGCGCTTGAGTTTGTAATTTTATTCACAGGCTGTGAATAGTTCAGGCATCCCGCGGAAGCCCTTTTTCAATCACCCTCACCAGACGCTGTTTCTTCGGTAGCTGCACCTCGACCACACAGGCATTACGTTTCTCAATTTGCTGCGCAATCGCCCATTCTATGTGTTCATCAAGAAGTGGGTGCTCACCTCTACGGCTTTCAAGCGCCCGAATATTCGCTTCATCCCACGGGGCATTTCCCAACGCGACGGCCACATTTCGCAGCCAGCGCAGATGGCCGATACGGCGGATGGCCGAACCCTCCGTCACTTTCAGGAACCAGGCCTCGGTCCAGGCGAACAGTTCAGCGAGCGGCGGGGCATGGAGCGCCTTGCGCGGGCTGAAATCCTCTTCGTCGGTGAGCTGTGAATAGCGGTTCCACGGGCAGATGAGCTGGCAATCGTCGCAGCCGTAGATGCGGTTGCCGATAAGCGGTCGGAACTCCTCTGGAATGGCGCCTTCCAGTTCAATGGTGAGGTAGGAGATACAGCGGCGCGCATCAACGGTGTAAGGCTCGACGATGGCGCCGGTGGGGCAGATGGTCATACAGGCCACGCAGCGGCCACAGCCTTCCTCTACCGGGCCGTCTACCGGCAGCGGTAAATCAATCAGCAGTTCACCGAGGAAGAAGAACGATCCGGCGTCGCGGCTAAGAATAAGTGAGTGCTTACCTGTCCAGCCAAGCCCGGCTTTTTCGGCGATCGGACGCTCAAGAATAGGCGCGGAATCGACAAAGGGTCTAAAATTCAGCGAAACACAGTGCTGCTGAATAGTTTCCCCGAGTTTTTTTAAACGGTTACGCAGAAGCTTATGGTAATCACGACCGAGGGCGTACCGGCTAACGTAACCCAGCGAGGGGTCTTTGAGCGTGCGCGCAAAGGCCGCGTTGGCGGGCAGGTAGTTCATGCGCACGCTGATGACGCGTAATGTGCCCGGCAAAAGCTCGTGTGGACGGGCGCGCATCATGCCATGACGTGCCATCCACTCCATTTCGCCGTGGTATTGTTTGTCCAGCCAGGCCTGCAGTTTGGGCTCGCTGGCGGAGAGGTCGGTATCGGTAATGCCTACCTTCTGGAAGCCAAGCTCAGCACCCCACTGTTTGATTTTTTGCGCTAATTCATTGAGATCGAGGGGCTGTGACATGACGGACCATACGGTGAAGAAAAACCCCGCAAGTATACCACATTCCATCTGGCATGCGGATGACCTCCGGCGCGCCGAAAAAGAGGCTGCAGACAGCCTCGGGATTACCCTGTATGAACTGATGCTCCGCGCGGGTGAGGCAGCGTTTGACGTTGCCCGTAGCGCCTGGCCGCAGGCCGCCCACTGGCTGATTCTATGCGGGCACGGCAACAACGGCGGTGACGGCTACGTCGTCGCCCGTCTCGCGGTGGCTGCGGGTATCCGCGTGACCTTGCTGGCTCTCGAAAGTGATAAACCGCTGCCGGAAGAGGCCAGCGCGGCGCGGGAGGCATGGCTGAACGCCGGCGGTGTGATTCATGCGCCTGATATCGTCTGGCCAGAGGATGTTGATCTGATTGTTGACGGGCTGCTGGGCACCGGGCTGCGCAGCGCGCCTCGCGAAAACATTGCCGCGCTTATTGAACACGCTAACAGACATTCCGCGCCGGTAGTCGCCCTGGATATTCCCTCTGGCCTGATTGCACAAACGGGTGCAACGCCGGGGGCGGTGATGCAGGCAGCGCATACGGTGACCTTCATTGCCCTGAAGCCGGGTTTACTGACCGGCAAAGCGCGGGATGTCGTCGGCGTGTTGCACCACAGTGCGCTGGGGCTGGAGAGCTGGCTCGCCGGGCAGGAAACGCACCTCGCGCGTTATGATGCGTCGCAGCTTGCAGCGTGGCTCCCGCCGCGACGACCAACGTCACATAAGGGCGATCACGGCAGGCTGGTGATTGTGGGCGGTGACCATGGTACGGCGGGTGCGATTCGCATGACTGGTGAAGCGGCTCTGCGCAGCGGCGCCGGATTAGTGCGAGTGCTCACTCGCATTGAGAATATTGCGCCGATCGTCACGGCCCGACCGGAGCTGATGGTCCATGAGCTTACGCTCCAGACGCTGGAGGAAAGCCTCGAATGGGCGGACGTGGTGGTGATCGGTCCCGGGCTTGGGCAGCAGGCGTGGGGTAAACAGGCTCTGCAAAAGGTCGAGAATTTTCGCAAACCGATGCTGTGGGATGCCGACGCGCTTAACCTTCTGGCAATAAACCCGGATAAGCGTCACAATCGCATTCTGACGCCACACCCCGGCGAAGCGGCGCGGCTGCTTAACTGCAGCGTGGCAGAAATTGAAAGCGATCGCTTACTTTCTGCTCAGCGTCTGGTAAAACGTTACGGAGGTGTTGCCGTTTTAAAAGGGGCAGGAACCGTTGTTGCCAGTGACGAGACGCAGGGCGTTATTGATGCCGGAAATGCGGGCATGGCGAGCGGCGGCATGGGCGATGTGCTTTCCGGTATTATTGGCGCATTGCTTGGACAGAAACTTCCCCTTTATGATGCAGCCTGTGCGGGCTGCGTGGCCCACGGCGTTGCGGCAGATAAACTGGCTGCGCGTTACGGTACGCGCGGTATGCTGGCCACCGATCTCTTTTGCACGCTGCGGCGTGTAGTTAACCCGGATGTGATTGACGTAGAAAATGACTAATCGAGCGATTCCTTTACCTGATGAACAAGCCACTTTAGATCTCGGCAAGCGCGTGGCGCAGGCCTGTCAGGGGGCAACCGTCATTTATCTGTATGGTGATTTAGGGGCGGGTAAAACCACCTTCAGCCGGGGTTTTTTGCAGGCGTTAGGGCATAACGGGAATGTGAAAAGCCCAACCTACACGCTGGTAGAACCGTACACCCTTGAAAATCTCATGGTGTACCACTTCGATTTATACCGCCTTGCGGATCCTGAGGAGCTGGAATTTATGGGGATCCGTGATTATTTTGCCAACGACGCCATTTGCCTGGTGGAGTGGCCGCAACAAGGTGCGGGTGTGCTGCCTGACCCGGATGTCGAAATTCACTTAGATTACCAGGCTCAAGGGCGTGAGGCACGCATCAGTGCTGTTTCCTCATCAGGCAGTTCCTTACTGGCGCGTCTGGCCGGTTAAGCGTAGGGATGACGGGATGATAAATCGCGTTAAAGGTTGGTTGTTGGCTGCCACCGTGCTGCTGTGCGCGCAGGCCGGGGCGGCAAATCTTTCAGATATTCAGGTCTCGAACGGCGAAAGCCAGGCTCGAATCACGTTCAGCTTTATGGGCGATCCTGAGTATGCGTTTTCACAGCCAGACAGCCACAGCGTGGCGCTGGATATCAAACAGACAGGCGTGATCCAGGGATTACCGCTGCAGTTCAGCGGCAACAACCTGGTGAAAAGTATCCGTTCGGGTACGCCGCAGGATAGCCAGTCGTTACGCCTGGTGGTCGGTCTGACCGAAAAGGGCAAAACGAAGGCGGTGAAGCAGCAAAACGGGGCGAACTATACGGTGGTCTTTACCATCAATGCCGATGTCCCGCCGCCGCCTCCACCGCCGCCTGTCGTTGCCAAACGCGTGGAAGAACCGGTGTATACGCCGCGTCCTGCTGAACCCGCGCGTAATCCGTTTAAATCGCAGAACGATCGCATCACTGCGGCAACCAGCAGCAATACGGTGACCCGTCCGGCGGTGAGTACGCGCCGTGCTGCGACCAGCGGTGACAAAGTGATTATCGCCATTGATGCAGGTCACGGTGGACAGGACCCGGGTGCGATTGGCCCGGGTGGGACGCAAGAGAAAAATGTCACCATCGCCATTGCCCGTAAGCTGCGTGCACTGCTCAACGACGACCCTACGTTCAAAGGCGTGTTGACCCGCGACGGGGATTACTTCATTTCGGTAATGGGGCGTTCGGACGTCGCGCGCAAGCAGAATGCGAACTTCCTGGTCTCCATCCACGCGGATGCTGCGCCAAACCGTAACGCGACCGGCGCCTCGGTATGGGTACTCTCGAACCGTCGCGCCAACAGTGAAATGGCCAACTGGCTGGAAGAGCATGAGAAGCAGTCTGAACTGTTAGGCGGCGCGGGCGATGTGCTGGCAAACAGCCAGTCAGACCCGTATCTCAGCCAGGCGGTGCTGGATTTACAGTTCGGTCATTCTCAGCGCGTCGGGTATGATGTGGCCACTAACGTATTGAACCAGCTGCAAAGCATTGGTGTGCTGCATAAGCGTCGTCCTGAACATGCCAGCCTCGGCGTTCTGCGCTCGCCGGATATCCCGTCCATCCTTGTAGAGACGGGCTTTATCAGTAACAACGGTGAAGAGCGTCTGCTGGGAAGCGACAGCTATCAGCAGCAAATTGCTGAAGCGATTTATAACGGTCTGCGTAAATACTTTGATGCCCATCCGCTGCAGTCTGCGCCACAGAGCGGCGCTGCCCAGACGGCCAGCGCAGCGCTACCGGGTGAGATGACCGCGACCAACTAAGGAGAATTCATGCCGATTCAGGTTCTGCCGCCGCAGCTTGCGAACCAAATCGCCGCCGGTGAGGTGGTGGAACGCCCTGCGTCGGTCGTGAAGGAGCTGGTGGAAAACAGCCTCGATGCGGGCGCGACCCGCATCGATATTGATATCGAGCGCGGTGGCGCGAAGCTTATCCGCATTCGCGACAACGGCTGCGGCATTAAAAAAGAGGAGCTGGCGCTGGCGCTGGCCCGTCACGCCACCAGTAAAATTGCTTCTCTGGATGACCTGGAAGCGATTATTAGCCTCGGCTTTCGCGGTGAAGCGCTGGCCAGTATCAGCTCGGTTTCGCGCTTAACGCTGACCTCCCGTACCGCCGAACAGCAGGAAGCCTGGCAGGCTTACGCCGAAGGGCGCGATATGGATGTGACGGTCAAACCCGCGGCGCACCCTGTCGGCACGACGCTTGAAGTATTAGATCTCTTCTACAACACTCCCGCCCGACGCAAGTTCATGCGTACCGAGAAGACCGAATTCGGACACATCGACGAGATCATCCGCCGTATCGCGCTGGCGCGTTTCGATGTCACCATCAACCTCAGCCACAACGGCAAGGTGATGCGCCAGTATCGCGCGGTGGCGGAAGGTGGGCAGAAAGAGCGTCGCCTGGGCGCCATTTGCGGGACCCCGTTTCTGGAACAGGCGCTGGCCATTGAGTGGCAGCACGGCGATCTGGCGCTGCGCGGCTGGGTAGCCGATCCGAACGCGAGCAGCGCTGCGTTTGCGGAGATCCAGTATTGCTACGTCAACGGCCGCATGATGCGCGACCGTCTCATCAATCACGCCATTCGCCAGGCCTGCGAAGACAAGCTCGGGGCCGATCAGCAGCCTGCTTTCGTGCTTTATCTGGACATCGATCCGCATCAGGTGGATGTGAACGTCCATCCTGCCAAGCATGAAGTGCGGTTCCACCAGTCGCGACTGGTGCATGATTTTATCTATCAGGGCGTGCTGAGCGTGCTGCAGCAGCAGGGTGAAACGCCGTTGCCGCTGGAACACGCAGAACCTGCGCCGCGCCCAATTCCTGAAAACCGTGTCGCTGCGGGCCGCAACCATTTTGCGGAGCCCGCCGTTGCGCGTGAACCGGAAGCGCCGCGCTTTTCCTCCGCAGGGGCCGCGCCGCGTCCAACGGGTGCCAACTACCCGAATGCCCAGCCTGGCTATCAAAAGCAGCAGGGCGCGTTGTACCGCAAACTGCTGGAGACGCCAGCCGTAGAGCGTAAAGAACCCATTCCGGCACCTCAGCCTTCTCTGGACGGCCATAGCCAGAGTTTTGGCCGGGTGCTGACGATTATCGCGCCGGATATGGCACTGCTGGAACGTGACGGCAAATTGATGCTTCTGGCACTGCCGGTTGCCGAACGCTGGCTTAAACAGGTGCAGCTCACGCCGGGCGAAAATGCCGCCTGTGCGCAGCCGCTGTTAATTCCGGTTCGCCTGAAAATATCCCCTGATGAAACAAGGGTATTGCAGCGTGCCGAAGCACAGCTGGCGCAAATGGGTATTGAAATTGTGCTCGAACCACAACATGTGACAATTCGTGCAGTGCCTTTACCCTTACGCCAACAAAATTTACAAAACTTGATTCCTGAACTGATAGGCTACCTGGCGCAGCAAACATCGTTTGATGCCGCTAACACCGCGCAGTGGATCGCCCGCCATCTGGCCAGCGAACACGCGCCGTGGAGCATGGCACAGGCCATCAGCGTGCTGGCGGAGGTGGAACGCCTCTGTCCGCATCTGGTGAAAGCGCCGCCGGGTGGGTTATTACAACCTGTTGATTTAAAAACGGCGATGAACGCCCTGAAACATGATTGACGTAAGTAAGGCGAGCCTGCCTAAGGCAATTTTTTTAATGGGCCCAACGGCCTCCGGCAAAACGGCGCTCGCCATTGAGTTGCGTAAAGTTTTGCCGGTAGAGTTGATTAGCGTCGACTCCGCCCTCATCTACCGAGGGATGGACATCGGCACGGCGAAGCCTGACGCAGAAGAACTGCGCGCGGCACCGCACCGTTTGCTGGATATCCTCGACCCGGCTCAGGCTTACTCCGCAGCGGATTTTCGCCGGGATGCCTTAGCCGAGATGGCCGAGATAACGGCGGCGGGGCGTATACCGCTGTTGGTTGGCGGAACCATGCTCTACTTCAAGGCGCTGCTGGAGGGGTTATCACCTCTGCCATCCGCGGACCCGGAAGTAAGAGCGAAAATTGAGCAGCAGGCGGCAGAGCAGGGGTGGGACGTTTTGCATCAGCAACTGGCGGAGATTGACCCGGTTGCCGCAGCGCGGATCCATCCAAATGATCCGCAAAGGCTTTCCCGGGCACTGGAAGTTTTTTTCATTTCGGGTAAAACTTTAACGGAACTGACGCAAACGTCAGGAGACGCTCTGCCGTATCAGGTGCATCAGTTCGCCATCGCCCCGGCGAGCCGTGAACTGCTCCATCAGCGAATTGAGCAGCGTTTTCATCAGATGTTAGCTTCAGATTTTGAAGCAGAAGTGCGGGCGCTATTTGCCCGTGGAGATTTGCATACGGACATGCCTTCCATTCGTTGTGTGGGATACCGCCAGATGTGGTCGTACCTTGAAGGTGAGATTTCATACGATGAAATGGTTTATCGAGGTGTTTGCGCCACGAGACAGTTAGCGAAGCGCCAGATCACCTGGTTGCGCGGTTGGGAAGGGGTTCACTGGTTAGACAGTGAAAAACCACAACAGGCGTTAAGCGACGTGATTGAGGTTGTTGGTGATATCGCTCACTGAATGTGTACAATTGAGGCGTATCGTGCGCAATTTTTCAGAATCGCAAGGTTCTAAGTACAAAACAAGCATATAAGGAAAAGATAGAATGGCTAAGGGGCAATCTTTACAAGATCCGTTCCTGAACGCATTGCGTCGGGAACGTGTTCCAGTTTCTATTTATTTGGTGAATGGTATTAAGCTGCAAGGTCAGATTGAGTCTTTCGATCAGTTCGTGATTCTGTTGAAAAACACGGTCAGTCAGATGGTCTATAAGCACGCTATTTCTACAGTTGTTCCGTCCCGTCCGGTATCTCATCACAGCAATAACGCTGGCGGCGGCACAGGTAGTAACTACCATCATGGCAGCAACGCGCAGGGTTCTTCAACGCCAGCGCAGGACAGCGACGAGACCGAATAAGGTTTCGCACTGTTATCCACACGGGGAGCCAGGGATCCTGCGTTCCCCGCTGATCTTTTTAGAGAGGTTTACGCTTGTTTGACCGTTATGATGCCGGTGAGCAGGCGGTGCTGGTACACATCTATTTTTCGCAAGACAAAGATATGGAAGACCTCCAGGAGTTTGAATCTCTGGTCTCTTCCGCCGGTGTCGAAGCAATGCAGGTGATTACCGGTAGCCGTAAAGCGCCGCACCCAAAGTATTTTGTTGGTGAAGGTAAAGCAGTCGAAATTGCGGATGCCGTAAAAGCAACCGGCGCGTCAGTCGTGTTGTTTGATCATGCGCTGTCTCCAGCCCAGGAGCGCAACCTGGAAGCTCTCTGCGAATGCCGTGTTATCGATCGCACGGGATTGATTTTAGACATTTTTGCTCAGCGTGCACGTACCCACGAAGGGAAACTGCAGGTTGAGCTGGCGCAGCTGCGTCATCTGGCAACGCGTCTGGTGCGTGGCTGGACCCACCTTGAAAGACAAAAAGGCGGGATTGGTTTGCGCGGCCCGGGTGAAACCCAGCTCGAAACCGACCGTCGTTTGCTGCGTGGCCGAATTACCCAGATCCTCTCGCGTCTGGAAAGAGTCGAGAAACAGCGTGAGCAGGGGCGTCGGGCACGCACCAAAGCCGACATCCCGACGGTGTCGCTGGTGGGGTATACCAACGCCGGTAAATCCACTCTGTTTAACCAGATAACCGAGGCCCAGGTTTACGCCGCAGACCAGCTGTTTGCGACCCTGGACCCGACGCTGCGCCGTATTGACGTTGCAGACGTCGGTGAAACGGTGCTGGCGGATACCGTAGGGTTTATCCGTCACCTGCCGCATGACCTGGTGGCGGCGTTCAAGGCCACCCTGCAGGAGACGCGACAGGCGACCCTGCTGCTGCACGTGATTGATGCGGCAGACGTGCGCGTGCAGGAGAACATCGACGCGGTGAACGTGGTGCTCGAAGAGATCGACGCCCACGAAATCCCAACGCTGTTGGTGATGAACAAGATCGATATGCTGGACGATTTCGAACCGCGTATCGACAGAGATGAAGAGAACAAACCGATTCGGGTCTGGCTTTCTGCCCAGACCGGTCTTGGTGTGCCACTGCTTTTCCAGGCTTTGACAGAACGTCTTTCCGGTGAGGTAGCTCAGCACACGCTGCGACTGCCGCCACAGGAAGGCAGGCTGCGCAGCCGGTTTTATCAGCTTCAGGCGATAGAAAAAGAGTGGATGGAGGATGACGGCAGCGTGGGGATGCAGGTGCGTATGCCGATCGTTGACTGGCGTCGCCTCTGTAAACAAGAACCTGCGCTGGTCGACTATATCGTCTGATCAGAAAGGGGATGCCTGAATAATTCGCCCTTGCATAACAAATATGGAGCATATACATGGCGTGGAATCAGCCCGGTAATAACGGACAGGACCGCGACCCGTGGGGAAGCAGCAATAATCAAGGCGGCAACTCTGGGGGAAATGGCAACAAAGGTGGTCGCGAGCAGGGGCCGCCGGATCTGGATGATATCTTCCGCAAGCTGAGCAAGAAGCTTGGTGGTCTTGGCGGAGGTAAAGGTTCTGGCTCAGGTGGAAATTCCACCCAGGGGCCGCGCCCGCAAATGGGTGGCCGCGTAGTCGGTATTGTTGCCGCTGCAGTGGTAATCATCTGGGCTGCTACCGGGTTCTACACCATTAAAGAAGCGGAACGCGGTGTCGTGACGCGTTTTGGTAAGTTCAGCCATCTGGTTGAGCCGGGCCTGAACTGGAAACCGACCTTCATTGACGACGTGACCGCGGTCAACGTGGAATCGGTCCGTGAACTGGCGGCGTCTGGTGTGATGCTGACGTCTGATGAAAACGTGGTGCGCGTTGAGATGAACGTGCAGTACCGCGTGACCGATCCTGAGCGTTATCTGTTTAGCGTGACCAGCGCCGATGACAGTCTGCGCCAGGCGACCGACAGCGCCCTGCGCGGGGTGATCGGTAAATACACCATGGACCGTATCCTGACCGAAGGTCGTACCGTTATCCGTAGCGATACCCAGCGTGAGCTGGAAGAGACCATTCGTCCATACAACATGGGGATTACCCTGCTGGACGTCAACTTCCAGGCTGCACGTCCGCCGGAAGAGGTAAAAGCGGCCTTTGACGATGCGATTGCTGCACGTGAAAACGAACAGCAGTACATCCGTGAAGCAGAAGCCTACACCAACGAAGTTCAGCCACGTGCTAACGGTCAGGCGCAGCGTATTCTGGAAGAAGCGCGTGCGTATAAGACCCAGACCATCCTGGAAGCACAGGGTGAAGTGGCTCGCTTCGCGAAGATCCTGCCGGAATATAAAGCGGCGCCGGAAATTACCCGTGAGCGTCTCTATATTGAGACCATGGAAAAAGTGCTGAGCCACACCCGCAAAGTGTTGGTTAACGACAGTAAAGGCGGAAACCTGATGGTGCTGCCGCTGGATCAGATGCTGAAAGGCAGTTCTGCATCGGCAGCAAAAGACAACAGCGGTGCGAACAACCTGCTGCGTCTGCCACCTGCGTCATCCGGTAGCACAAGCGCAACAACCACGTCTTCTTCGAGCGATGGTGACATTATGGACCAACGCCGTGCTAACGCGCAGCGTAACGACTACCAGCGTCAGGGGGAATAAGGATGCGTAAGTCAGTTATTGCGATCATCGTCATCGTACTGGTCGTGCTTTATACCTCGATCTTTGTGGTGAAAGAGGGCGAGCGTGGGATCAAGTTCCAGTTCAGCAGCGTCGTGCGTGATGGCGACAAACGCCCGGTGATCTACGAACCGGGCCTGCACTTCAAGGTGCCGTTCATTCAGTCAGTGAAAACGCTTGATGCGCGTATCCAGACCATGGATAACCAGGCCGACCGTTTCGTGACCAAAGAGAAGAAAGACCTGATCGTTGATTCCTATATCAAATGGCGCATCAGCGATTTCAGCCGTTACTTCCTGGCAACGGGCGGCGGTGACGTTTCTCAGGCAGAAGTGCTGCTGAAACGTAAGTTCTCTGACCGTCTGCGTTCTGAGATTGGTCGTCTGGATGTGAAAGACATCGTGACCGACTCCCGTGGCCGTCTGACCCTGGAAGTTCGCGATGCGCTGAACTCCGGCACAGCGGGCACTGAAGATGAAGTTTCAACGCCGGCAGCAGATGATGCGATTGCCAAAGCGGCTGAGCGCGTTCAGGCTGAAACCAACGGTAAAGTGCCGGTGATCAACCCGAACAGTATGGCTGCACTGGGTATTGAAGTGGTAGACGTGCGTATCAAGCAGATCAACCTGCCGGTCGAAGTGTCCGAGGCGATTTACAACCGTATGCGCGCCGAGCGTGAAGCGGTCGCCCGTCGTCACCGTTCACAGGGCCAGGAAGAGGCGGAGAAGCTGCGTGCTGCTGCGGACTACGAAGTGGCCAAAACGCTGGCGGAATCTGAGCGTCAGGGCCGTATCCTGCGTGGTGAAGGTGATGCCGAGGCGGCGAAGCTGTTTGCCGATGCCTTCAGTCAGGATCCTGACTTCTATGCCTTTATCCGTAGCCTGCGTGCTTACGAGAATAGCTTCCAGAGCAACCAGGATGTGATGGTGCTCAGCCCGGACAGCGATTTCTTCCGTTATATGAAGACGCCGACTAACGCAACGCGATAAACTCAGGCTCGTTTGAGTATTCAAACCACCGCTCCCCACGGAGCGGTGGTTTTCTTTTATAAGGAACAAAAATGAATTCAACGATCTGGCTCGCGCTGGCCCTGGTCCTGGTGCTGGAAGGTCTGGGACCGATGCTCTATCCACGCGCCTGGCGTCGAATGATCGCCACCATGAGCCAACTGCCGGATAATATTTTACGTCGTTTTGGCGGCGGTCTTGTGGTTGCGGGCATCGTGATCTACTACATGTTGAGGAAAACGATTGGCTGATCAAAAAGTGGTCGGATTTGGGATATTCTGAGGTCAAAAAGTGCTGTATATCTGAAAAAGCGATGGTAGAATCCATTTTTAAGCAAACGGTGATTTTGAAAAAAATGGGTAACAACGTCGTCGTACTGGGCACCCAATGGGGTGACGAAGGTAAAGGGAAGATTGTTGATCTTCTGACTGAACGGGCTAAATATGTTGTGCGCTACCAGGGCGGTCACAACGCAGGCCATACTCTCGTAATCAACGGTGAAAAAACCGTCCTCCATCTTATTCCATCAGGCATTCTTCGCGAAAACGTCACCAGCATCATCGGTAACGGCGTTGTGCTGTCTCCAGCGGCGCTGATGAAAGAGATGAAAGGTCTGGAAGACCGTGGTATCCCGGTTCGCGAGCGTCTGCTGCTCTCCGAAGCCTGCCCGCTGATCCTGGACTATCACGTGGCGCTGGACGTTGCGCGTGAAAAAGCACGCGGCGCGAAAGCGATCGGCACCACCGGTCGTGGTATCGGCCCGGCTTACGAGGATAAAGTGGCTCGTCGCGGTCTGCGCGTGGGTGACCTCTTCGACAAAGCAACCTTCGCTGAAAAACTGAAAGAAGTGATGGAATATCACAACTTCCAGCTGGTGAACTTCTACAAAGCTGACGCTGTTGACTACCAGAAAGTGCTGGATGACGTCATGGCGATTGCAGACATTCTGACCGGTATGGTTGTTGATGTGTCCGATCTGCTGGACCAGGCGCGCAAGCGTGGCGATTTCGTCATGTTCGAAGGTGCGCAGGGTACGCTGCTGGACATCGACCACGGTACCTATCCGTACGTAACCTCTTCCAACACCACCGCGGGTGGCGTGGCGACCGGCTCTGGCCTGGGTCCACGTTATGTGGATTACGTTCTGGGCATCATCAAAGCGTACTCCACTCGCGTGGGTGCAGGTCCATTCCCGACCGAACTGTTTGATGAAACCGGCGAGTTCCTGTGCAAGCAGGGTAACGAGTTTGGCGCGACCACCGGTCGTCGTCGTCGTACCGGCTGGCTGGATGCGGTTGCCGTGCGTCGTGCAGTGCAGATCAACTCCCTGTCTGGCTTCTGCCTGACCAAGCTGGACGTACTGGACGGCCTGAAAGAAGTGAAAATCTGCGTAGGCTACCGTATGCCTGATGGCCGCGAAGTGACCACCACGCCGCTGGCTGCTGACGACTGGGAAGGCATTGAGCCAATCTACGAAACCATGCCGGGCTGGTCTGAGACCACTTTCGGTGTGAAAGAGCGTAGCGGCCTGCCGCAGGCGGCGCTGGATTACATCAAGCGTATTGAAGAACTGACCGAAGTGCCGATCGATATTATTTCTACCGGTCCGGATCGTACTGAAACGATGATCCTGCGCGACCCGTTCGACGCATAATCTTCGTGACTGCTGGCCTGCGGGGAGACCCGTAGGCCGGATAAGCGTAGCGCCATCCGGCGACCGCTCCTGGATCTCCGCTTTTTCGCCCCGTCTGTCAAATAAATTAGCCGCTAACTATCTGGCTGGTTTATCATCATTAATGAATATCTCTGCGGTTTGTCCGCGATTTCCCTTTTTCCTGAGGTTGATGTGCAGTTAACAAGTTTCACCGATTACGGCTTACGCGCCCTGATCTATATGGCGTCGTTACCCGATGGGAAAATGACCAGTATCTCTGAAGTCACAGAGGTCTACGGCGTATCCCGTAATCATATGGTCAAAATAATCAATCAACTTAGTCGTGCCGGATACGTTGCTGCCGTCCGCGGGAAGAATGGTGGGATCCGTCTCGGTAAACCGGCACAGAGTATTCGTGTTGGCGATGTGGTACGTGAACTTGAGCCGCTGTCTCTGGTGAACTGCAGCAGCGAGTTCTGCCACATCACGCCCGCTTGCCGCCTGAAAAAGGCGCTTTCTAAGGCCGTGCAAAGTTTTCTCAAGGAGCTGGATAACTACACGCTGGCCGATTTGGTTGAAGAGAATCAACCGCTTTATAAATTATTGCTGGTGGAATGAAGAAAATTTCCACCGGAGCTGACAACGGAGGAACCGACATGTCACACGATCCTTTCCAGGAACGCGAAGCCGAAAAATACGCGAATCCTATCCCCAGCCGCGAGTTCATCATTGAACACTTAACAAAACGCGAAAAACCCGCCAATCGTGAAGAACTTGCTGTTGAATTAAACATTGAAGGTGAAGAGCAAATTGAAGCCCTTCGCCGCCGCCTGCGCGCGATGGAGCGTGACGGGCAGCTGGTCTTTACCCGCCGCCAGTGCTACGCGCTGCCAGAACGCCTCGATCTGCTGAAAGGGACCGTCATTGGTCACCGCGATGGCTTCGGCTTCCTGCGCGTGGAAGGCCGTAAAGACGATCTGTATCTCTCATCTGAACAGATGAAAATGTGCATCCACGGCGACCAAATTCTGGCGCAGCCGCTGGGCGCTGACCGTAAAGGTCGCCGAGAAGCGCGCGTCGTGCGCGTCCTGGTGCCAAAAACCAGCCAGATTGTTGGCCGCTACTTTACCGACGCGGGCGTGGGCTTCGTGGTGCCGGACGACAGCCGTCTGAGCTTCGACATTCTGATCCCACCTGAAGAGGTGATGGGCGCCCGCATGGGCTTTGTGGTGGTGGTGGAACTCACCCAGCGCCCAACCCGTCGCACTAAAGCGGTAGGTAAAATCGTCGAAGTGCTGGGCGATAATATGGGCACCGGCATGGCCGTTGATATGGCGCTGCGCACCCACGAAATTCCATACATCTGGCCAAAAGCGGTTGAAGAGCAGATCGAAAGCCTGCGTGAAGAAGTGCCGGAAGAATCCAAAGTGGGCCGCGTGGATCTCCGCTCCCTGCCGCTGGTTACGATCGACGGTGAAGACGCCCGTGACTTCGATGACGCCGTCTACTGCGAGAAAAAACGCGGCGGCGGCTGGCGTCTGTGGGTAGCGATTGCAGACGTAAGCTACTATGTTCGTCCGCATACCCCGCTGGATAACGAAGCGCGCAGCCGCGGTACCTCGGTCTACTTCCCGTCGCAGGTTGTACCGATGCTGCCGGAAGTGCTGTCTAACGGCCTGTGTTCCCTGAACCCGCAGGTTGACCGCCTCTGTATGGTGTGCGAGATGACCATCTCCAACAAAGGGCGCTTAACTGGCTATAAATTCTACGAAGCGGTGATGAGCTCGCACGCGCGTCTGACCTACACCAAGGTCTGGCATATGCTGCAGGGTGACCAGGATCTGCGCGAACAGTACGCGCCGCTGGTCAAACACATCGAAGAGCTGCATAACCTCTACAAAACGCTGGATCAGGCGCGCGAAGAGCGCGGCGGGATCTCCTTTGAGAGCGAAGAGGCGAAATTTATCTTCAACGCCGAGCGCCGCATTGAGCGCATCGAGCAGACTCAGCGTAACGATGCGCACAAGCTGATTGAAGAGTGTATGATCCTGGCGAACATCTCGGCGGCACGCTTCGTTGAGAAAGCCAAAGAGCCTGCGCTGTTTCGTATTCACGATAAACCGTCGACGGAAGCCATCACCGCGTTCCGCTCCGTACTGGCCGAGCTCGGTCTGGAGCTGCCGGGCGGCAATAAGCCAGAGCCGCGCGATTACGCCGAGCTGCTGGAATCCATTAGCGATCGTCCTGATGCAGAAATGCTGCAGACAATGCTGCTGCGCTCGATGAAGCAGGCGATTTACGATCCGGAAAACCGCGGTCACTTCGGCCTGGCGTTGCAGTCTTACGCCCACTTTACGTCGCCGATCCGTCGTTATCCTGACCTCTCTCTGCACCGTGCGATCAAGTATCTGCTGGCGCAGGAGCAAGGCCATAAAGGGAACACCACTGAAACCGGTGGCTACCACTATTCGATGGAAGAGATGCTGCAGCTGGGTCAGCACTGCTCCATGACCGAACGCCGTGCCGATGAAGCCACCCGCGACGTGGCGGACTGGCTGAAATGTGACTTTATGCTGGACCAGGTCGGTAACGTCTTCAAAGGCGTGATTGCCAGCGTGACCGGCTTTGGCTTCTTCGTTCGTCTGGACGAGCTGTTTATCGACGGTCTGGTGCACGTCTCCAGCCTGGATAACGACTACTACCGCTTCGACCAGGTCGGCCAGCGTCTGATCGGCGAATCTGGCGGCCAGACCTATCGTCTGGGCGACCGTGTGGAAGTGAAGGTTGAGGCCGTGAATATGGACGACCGTAAAATCGACTTCAGCCTGATCTCCAGCGAGCGCGCGCCGCGTAACGTCGGTAAAACCGAGCGCGAAAGAGCGAAAAAAGGCGGAAACGGCAAAACGAGCGGCAAGCGCCGTCAGGCCGGTAAGAAGGTGAACTTCGAGCCGGACAGCGCGTTCCGCGTCGAGAAGAAGCAGAAGCCGAAGGCGGCAAAGAAAGAAGCCCGTGCCGCGAAGAAACCTTCCGCGAAGACACAGAAAATAGCGGCCGCCACCAAAGCGAAGCGCGCGGCTAAGAAAAAGCAGGCGGAGTAAATTCTCCCCTCACCCTGACCCTCTCCCCAACCGGGAGAGGGGAAATACTTATTACGAGAACCATCAATGAGTGAAATGATTTACGGCATCCACGCGGTGCAGGCCCTTCTCGAGCGCGCACCGGAGCGTTTTCAGGAAGTGTTTATTCTGAAAGGGCGTGAAGACAAACGTCTGATGCCGCTGATCCACGCCCTGGAAGCGCAGGGCGTGGTGATCCAGCTGGCTAACCGCCAGTTCCTGGATGAGAAAAGTGAAGGTGCTGTTCACCAGGGGATCATTGCCCGCGTGAAGCCGGGCCGTCAGTATCAGGAAAACGATCTGCCGGATCTGATCGCTGAGCTCGAGAATCCGTTCTTCCTGATCCTCGATGGCGTTACCGATCCGCACAACCTCGGCGCGTGTCTGCGCAGCGCGGATGCGGCGGGCGTGCATGCGGTGATCGTGCCGAAAGATCGCTCCGCGCAGCTGAACGCGACGGCGAAGAAAGTGGCCTGCGGCGCGGCGGAAAACGTTCCGCTGATCCGCGTGACCAACCTGGCGCGCACCATGCGTCTGCTGCAGGAAGAGAACATCTGGATCGTCGGTACTGCCGGTGAAGCGGATCATACCCTGTATCAGAGCAAAATGACCGGCCGTCTGGCGCTGGTGATGGGAGCGGAAGGTGAAGGTATGCGTCGCCTGACGCGCGAGCACTGCGACGAGCTGATCAGCATCCCGATGGCGGGCAGCGTGTCCTCTCTGAACGTGTCTGTTGCGACGGGCATCTGCCTGTTTGAAGCGGTGCGTCAGCGCGGGTAGCCTGTTATGCCGGGTGGCGGCTTCGCCTTGCCCGGCCTACAAAGGCACGGTACCGTAGGCCCGGTAAGCGTAGCGCCACCGGGCATTAACCTCATTCTTCCAGTGACCGCAAATGGTCATCCTTCCTCAGCGTCATCAGCGCGAAAATACTCACTACTGCCGTCGCCATCACGTAGTACGCCGGAATATCCAGATTGCCCGTCTGCTTAATCAGCCCGGTTATGATTAACCCTGCGCATCCCGAGAAAATCGCGTTCGATAACGAGTAGGCCAGCCCCAGCCCCGTATAGCGCACGCGGGTCGGGAACATCTCAGAGAGCATCGCCGGGCCCGGCCCCGCCAGCATGCCCACCAGACCGCCCGCAATCAATACTACTATCGCTTTCACCGCCAGCGTGCTGGACTCCGCCTGCAGAAGTTTCAGCAGCGGCAGGGCGAGGATCAGCAGCAGCGCGGTGGCGATAATCATCACCGTGCGACGCCCGATCCGATCGCTCAGGATCCCCGACGGAATGATTGTCAGCGCAAACCCAACGTTCGAAATCACTGCGATCAACAGCGCCTGATTAAACCCGGTGTGCAGCGCCGACTGCAGATAGGTCGGCATAATGACCAGGTAGGTGTACCCCGCCGCAGACCAGACCATCACGCGGCCAATCCCCATCACGATGGCCCGGAGCGTGGCGGCAATGTCCGCCTGAGCGACGGCCGGTTTGTCCTGCTGCTGCACAAAGCTGGGTGTCTCCTCCATGCTGACGCGAAGCCACAGCGCAACAGCGCCCATGGGCAGCGCCAGGAAGAAAGGAATGCGCCAGCCCCAGTCGTGCAGGGCTTCAGGCGTGAGAAGGGCGGAGAGCAGCGCCACGATGCCGGCACCCGCTAACAGCCCCAGCGCCACGGTAAAGGACTGCCAGGCACCATAGAGCCCGCGCTTGCCTCGCGGGGCGAACTCCGTCATCAGCGAGACCGCACCGCCGTACTCGCCGCCCGCGAACAGTCCCTGCAGGATGCGAAGCAGTGTAATAATGAGCGGGGCGGCAATCCCGATGCTGGCGTAGACCGGCACAATGCCGATGGCGGCGGTAGCGAGCGTCATCAGCACCAGCACAATGATTAGCGTCGGCTTACGGCCAATCCGGTCGCCGATGCGGCCAAACACCACCGCCCCCAGCGGGCGGAAGAAGAAGGCGATGGCAAATGAGGCGTAGGTGAGGATCAGGCTGGTAAGCCCCGCTTCCCCTTCAAGCTGAAAGAAGTTCTTCGCAATGACGGTCGCCAGAAAACCGTAGACCGCAAACTCATACCACTCGATAAAGTTACCAATGGAGCCGGCAATTAATGCTCGCTTGTGCGCATCCGGTTGCATAACTTTCCTCACTGAAAGGGGGAGAGAATAAATTATTCAACAAAAGCGAAGTCATGAAATAGTTTATTCTTATGTTCTGTGAGCTATTTCACGAATGATATCAGCGGGATCGTGAACGTGTGACTCCCCTCCCATGCAGCGTGTGCGCGGTCTGTCCATACTTATCGTCATTGCCACTGAAGGAGGGAGACAGTATGCACTGGCAGACTCATACCGTTTTCAATCAACCTGCACCACTCTCTAACAGCAACCTTTTTCTCTCGGACTGCGCGCTGCGTGACGCAGTCTCGCGTGAGGGTGCCGAGTGGGATATCGAACTGCTCGCCAGCATCGGGCAGCAGTTAGGTACCGCAGAGTCGCTGGAGCTGGGCAGGCTGGCGAACGTGAATCCGCCGGAGTTGCTTCGCTATGACGCCACCGGAGAGCGACTGGATGACGTTCGCTTTCACCCGGCATGGCACCTGCTGATGCAGGGGCTGTGTGCCAATCGGGTACATAACCTGGCATGGGAAGAGGAGGCGCGTAAGGGGGCGTTTGTCGCCCGGGCCGCACGCTTTGTGCTTCATGCTCAGGTTGAGGCAGGCACGCTTTGTCCCGTCACCATGACGTTTGCCGCGACACCGCTCCTGCAGCAGGCACTCCCTAAACTATTTCACGACTGGCTGACGCCTCTGCTCAGCGATCGCTACGATCCTCATCTGGCGCCTGGCGCGCAAAAACGCGGCCTGCTGATCGGTATGGGGATGACGGAAAAACAGGGCGGCTCGGACGTGCTGAGCAACACCACCAAAGCGGAAAAATGCAGCGACGGCAGCTACCGGCTGGTGGGCCATAAATGGTTTTTCTCCGTCCCGCAAAGCGATGCGCATCTGGTGCTGGCACAGGCGAAGGGCGGGTTGTCCTGCTTTTTTGTGCCGCGCTTTTTACCTGACGGACAGCGCAACGCCGTCCGACTGGAGCGCCTTAAGGACAAGCTCGGGAACCGCTCCAACGCCAGCAGCGAGGTAGAGTTTCTTGATGCCTCCGGCTGGCTGCTGGGGGAAGAGGGCGAAGGGGTAAGGCAGATCCTCAAAATGGGTGGCCTGACGCGCTTTGACTGCGCGCTGGGCAGCCACGGACTGATGCGTCGTGCGCTGTCCGTGGCGCTGTACCACGCGCATCAGCGTCAGACCTTCGGCAAAAATCTTATCGATCAGCCGCTCATGCGTGAGGTGTTAAGCCGGATGGCGCTGGTGCTGGAGGGGCAAACGGCGCTGCTGTTCCGCCTGGCCCGGGCGTGGGATAAACGCGCGGATCCCCAGGAAGCGGCATGGGCGCGGCTGTTTACCCCCGCCGCGAAATTTAGCGTGTGCAAAGCGGGCATCCCGTTTGTGGCGGAAGCGATGGAGGTGCTGGGCGGAGTCGGGTACTGCGAGGAGAGCGAACTTCCCCGCCTGTATCGCGAGATGCCGGTGAACAGCATCTGGGAAGGGTCCGGCAATATCATGTGCCTGGACGTGCTGCGCGTGCTGGCGAAGCAGCCGGGTATTCACGATCTGCTTGCCGATGAGTTTGCACAGGTAAAAGGGCAGGACAGACACTTCGACCGCAGCTGGCGACAGCTTCAGCAAAAACTGCGTAAACCGCAGGAGGCGCAGGGGCGGGAAATTACGCAGCAGCTTTTCCTGCTGGGTGCCGGAAGCGAAATGCTGCGGCACGCATCGCCCCCGGTGGCGCAGGCGTGGTGCCGCATGATGCTGGATACCCGTGGCGGTACGCTGATGAGCGAGCAGGTGCAAAATGACCTGCTGCTGCGTGCGACGGGCAGAGTCGGTTAGTCTTTTAGCTGGAACAGACTCACCAGTTGAGCCAGATGTGACCCCTTCTCGCGCAGCGTTTGAGCGGTTTGTTCGCTGCGTGAGATACGATCCGCATTAATATGCGACGCTTCGCCAATGTGGGTCATGGCGAGATTCACCTGGCCAATCCCTGCGGACTGCTCGCGTGAGGCATGGTTAATCTCGGTGACCAGCTGGCTGATGTTATCGATATGAATGATGATGTCATCCATCGCCAGGCGCGTCTGTTCAGACAGCGCATGGCCTTCGCTCACTTTCCTGAGCGTATCGCCAATCAGCTGTTCAATCTCCTTCACCGCGTTGGCGCTGCGTCCGGCCAGGGCGCGAACTTCCTGCGCAACCACCGCAAACCCTTTCCCGTGCTCGCCCGCGCGGGCCGCTTCCACTGCCGCATTCAGCGCCAGGATATTGGTCTGGAAAGCGATGGACTCAATCACGCGCGTGATGTCTTCGATGCGTTTTGACGCCTCGCGAATGTCGTCCATGGTCGACACGGCATGGGTGACCGTCTCACCGCCCTGATGGACCGCGAGGGAGGTTTCACACACCAGCTGCTGCGTTTGCTCCATGTTGGCGGCATTTTGCTGTACGGTGGCGGCCAGCTGCTCCATGCTGGCGGAGGTCTCTTCCACGCTGCTGGCCTGCTTGTTGATCTGCTCAGAAATCTCGCCGGTATCGGACGCCAGCGCGTTAGTGCCCAAATGGATCTCGCCTGCGGCCTCGCGAACCTGAAGAACAATTTTTTGCAGGCCGCCGCCGATGCCGTTAATGGCGTCGATCAGCTGGCCGACCTCGTCCTGACGCGTCACGGGCAGGCTGGAACGGAGATCCCCTGCAGCATATTGCCGGGCAAGATGGATCACATGGCTCAGCGGTCGGGTCAGCACACGGCGAATAAGGACCACGAACAGACCAGCAAACAGGATAGATAAGACCACGCCGGCCAGCAGGAAGCGATCGCGCATGGCGTTAACGCTTGAGAGCAGCACCGATTTATCCACTTCGCCCACGATAGTCCAGTTCCAGCCTGGCAGCGGGGTATACGCCATTTTAAGCGTGCGGCCGTCGTCGCTTACGCGTTCCAGGGTGCCGGGCTTGTCACCCAGAAGCTGCTGCTGCGTCGCGTCGTCCCACTTCGGCAACTGCCCCTCTTCACCGGCATGGAACAGGTATTGCCCGCGCGTTTTGCCGTTGCTGCGATCCAGCACGAAGAAGTGACCGCTCTCGCCCAGGCGGCGGGTGAGGATTTTCTCGCGCATGACGTTCCAGGAGTGCGTAATGTCCACGCCAACAAAGACGATCGCAATGACCTGTCCTTCGGCGTTTTTAACCGGCTGATACTGGGTGATATAGCGTTTGCCAAACAGCAGCGCCAGTCCGCGGTAGACTTCCCCTCTGTTGACGGCGGCAAAGGCCGGGCTGGCGGTATCCAGCACGGTGCCCATCGCCCGCTCGCCATTCTCTTTGCGCAGGGAGGTGGCTACGCGAACAAAGTCATTACCGCTGCGTACAAACAGCGTCGAAATGGCTCCCGTACGGTTCAGGAACTCGTCAGACAGGGTGTTGTTTTGATGCAGTCCGGTGTCACCGCCTTTCAGAAGCGGGACGCTGAGTCCGTTAATCGTCTGAGCCTGGGAAGTATCAATATTCAGTGGCTGCGGTAAAAAGGTGGTAAACAGCCGGGTATAACTCTCAACCTCTTCACTCAGGCTGGTGTTAAACATCTGCACCATGTCGACCATGCCGGTGGACTGATTGTGCAGGTCTTCTACCGCAAGGGCTTCAAGCTGCTGGCTGGCTTTTTGACTGAGCAGAAAAGTGAAAAGCAGAAACAGCGTGGCGACACTGACGCCCGTCAGCAGCGACAGCTTCGCCCCCAGGCCTGCACGGCGAAAAACGTTGATCATAAATTGCTCATCATTGAATAGGTATGGTTCTTCAACGGCAGAGCGGAGATTACGTTTACTGAATTAATGTAACAAAATGTTATTTTGTTGTTATTGATTGGTTTTTCATAAGATAAAAAATTTGCAAAAGCGAAAAGCCACTAAAAATAAGTGGCTTTTATCAGGAGGGAGTTTACACGTAGAGAATGGCCTGTACCCGCCAGTGGTCGATATGGTTATCTTCCTGCATCTGGATGATGCGATACCAGGAAGCACCCTGCTCATCGGCCTTTAATGCCACGACGCGTTCAACGTCTTGCGGGCTCCCCGAGATATTATTCACGGAGATCTGGCCAATTTCATTCAGGCCAGTTACACAGTCAGCACTGGCGAATTCTGCTGACTGCGCGGTGGTGCTCACCAGGCCTGCGGAGAGCAACAGAGAGGTCAAAGCAAGAGTTCGTTTCATCGTCAGCTCCATTTCACATATTTCCGGTATCCGCCGGGCAATCCTTCGCGAATAAACTCCCATCCCTTGTCGCTGGCATGGAGTTTATTGTGGACAGGAAAATGTCTATGGACGCAAAGCAGTGTAAATGTCGTTCAAAGGTAAACCATTATTTTCGGTACAAAATGGCCTGTGAATACCACTGCCCCGTTATGATGGTTTCGTCGATCATAATAATGACGTAATAATCTGCTTTGGCGGCGACGGCTTGTGCCTTTATTGCCTCTTCTGCGTCATCCGGCGAACCGCGAACCAGCGCGGAGACGGTGCCCATTCGTTGTAATCCTTCCGTCTGATTACGACGAATCTCCTGCGGATGATCGGCAACCGGGGGAGCGGGTTGCGGTGTTCCCTGCAGTGCGCTACAGCCGCTGAGCAGAAACACCAGCAATAAAGCAGCAAACCTGTGCATAACCATATCTCGTTTCCTGATAGCCATAGTGTAGTTGTCTGTGAATTTAGTTTTGGGGGAATGTTCCCGAAGTGTTAGCTGGGACGTAATTTTCGAATGAAAATAGCCTGAAACCGTAATCCAGTTCTCAACATTATGAATCATCCATTCGTGCAGGGTCGACAATGATTGAAATTGAAATACGCCATCTCGGCGACCATGAAATTTTACACGCTATGCCAGCGGGTAAACGTGATAAACCGCTGCCTGTTGTGGTTTTTTATCATGGGTTTACCTCATCGAAGCTGGTTTACAGTTACTTTGCGGTCGCGCTGGCGCAGGCAGGTTTTCGCGTGGTGATGCCGGATGCGCCTGACCACGGCGCACGATTTATGGGTAATGAGCAGGCGCGCCTTGGGCAGTTCTGGCACATACTGCACGGGAGTCTGACCGAGTTTGCCGGATTGCGCGATGCGCTTTATGAGGCAGGGCTGGTGGCCGAGCATCGTCTGGCCGTGGCCGGGGCGTCGATGGGCGGTATGACAGCCCTGGGGATCATGACGCACCATCCAGAAGTGAAGTCGGTCGCCTGTCTGATGGGCTCGGGTTATTTTACCTCGCTGGCGAAGACCCTTTTTCCCCCTCAGGATTTAGCGGAAATCACTGCGAGGCTGGAAGAGTGGGAAGTAACCCGGGCATTGCCGCGCCTCGCAGATCGCCCGCTTTTGCTGTGGCACGGTGATGCGGATGATGTGGTGCCACCTGACGGTACCTTCCGCCTGCAGCAGGCGTTAAAGAAGGACGGGCTGGACGGTAATCTGACTTGTTTGTGGGAATCAGGCGTTCGCCACCGCATTACGCCAGCGGCGCTGGACGCCACGGTAGCGTTTTTCCGCCAGCACCTTTAAACGCGCAGCACTTTTACTCCCTGATCTTCCAGCTTCTGGAGGATCTCGGGGTTAGCCCCTTTGCCGGTGATCACCAGGTCGATCTGTTCTGCGCGGCTGAACAGCATGCCTGCGCGTTCACCGACTTTACTGCTGTCGACCAGCACCACGAGTTTGCCTACCACGTTGAGCATGTTTTGTTCCGCCATCGCGGTCAGCATATCGGTTTTATACAAACCTTCAGCGGTCAGGCCTTTGCCGCTGGTAAACATCCAGTGTCCGGCGTAGAGACTGTTTTCGCTGTCCTGTGGGCTAAGCGTAATCGACTGACTTTTATTGTACTGACCACCCATGATCACCACGCTCTCATGCTCCTGATCGATGAGATAGTTGGCGAGCGGTAAGTAGTTCGTGATGATTTGCACCGGCTTGCCGCACATCTCGCGGCCCAGCAAAAACGCCGTAGAGCCGCAGTTGATAACGACGCTCTCACCGGGATTCACCAGCTGCGACGCGGCTCTGGCGATCCGCACTTTTTCATCGTGATTCTGCGCCTGATGAATGTTCATCGGCGTCCAGCGGGGGCGCTGCTGGCTAATGGCTTCCGCACCGTTGCGAACTTTTTTCAGCTTGCCGCTTTCATCCAGCTTGTTAATGTCTCGCCGCGCGGTGGCAGGGGAAATCCCTAAACGTTCGATCACTTTCTCGACGGTGATAAACCCTGTTTGCGCCAGGAGTTCCAGTAAAATTTGATGCCGTTGCGCTTCCGTCATGAGCTATTCCGATAAGAATTGATTTGAAAAGATGATATTTGAAATAGCGTGAAATTACTAAAATAAATATGAAATCGCCAGACACAAGTCTGGCGATGTGGCCTCGGAATCAGAGGAAGGACTTAAACGGCAGGTCAGGCTCAATGGTGAAGCAATCATCGAAACCACGCGGGTAGTGGTACTCAAGATTGTCTTTGTCCAGCGGCCAGGTGAACTTGCCGCCTACCTGCCAGATAAATGGCTTGAAGCCGTACTTCAGGCGGTCTTTTTTCATCTCCCACAACACGCGAATTTCCTGCGGATCGGCCTGGAAGTTTGACCAGATATCGTGGTGGAACGGAATAACGACTTTGGTGTTCAGCGCTTCCGCCATGCGCAGCATGTCGGCGCTGGTCATTTTATCCGTAATACCGCGCGGGTTCTCGCCGTAGGAGCCCAGGGCCACGTCAATCTGATGCTCGTTACCGTGCTTAGCGTAGTAGTTGGAGTAGTGGGAGTCACCGCTGTGATACAGGGAGCCGCCCGGCGTTTTGAACAGGTAGTTCACCGCGCGCTCGTCCATGCCGTCTGGCAGTACACCTGCCGCTTTTTGATCGGCCGGCAGCGTAATCAGAGCGGTACGGTCAAAGGCATCCAGGGCATGGATTTCAATGTCTTTGATTTTCACCACGTCGCCCGGTTTCATCACGATGCAGCGCTCTTTCGGCACACCCCAGCCAATCCAGAGATCCACGCAGGTCTGCGGCCCGATAAACGGCACATCGTCCGCGCAGTTTTGCATCACCGCTGCCGCCACGTTTACATCAATATGGTCGTTGTGATCGTGGGTAGAGAGTACGGCATCGATCTGACGAATGGCAAAAGGATCAAGCACAAACGGTGTAGTACGCAGGTTCGGCTGGAGTTTTTCAACGCCGGCCATACGCTGCATCTGGTGGCCTTTTTTCATCAGCGGGTTACCGTGGCTCTGTTTGCCGGTGCCGCACCAGAAATCGACGCAGATATTGGCGCCACCTTCTGATTTCAGCCAGATCCCGGTGCAGCCCAGCCACCACATTGCAAACGTGCCAGGAGCAACCTGTTCCTGCTCGATTTCTTCGTTCAGCCAGCTACCCCACTCCGGAAAGGTGCTCAGAATCCATGATTCACGGGTGATGGTGTTCACTTTACTCATCGTTTTGACTCCTGGTTTTAATCAAAAGTAATCACATTGTGATTCGTTGTGATTAATGCTGGCACCATTTTACGCGCTTTGCAATAGCGAAAATGCGGAATTTTATCTGCTCAACGTCACAGACTCTCTGCTTGTTACTTGTTAGATTATCGCGTAATAAACATTAATTTCATGAATTATAAGGACTAATTTATTTCATTTGTGCGGTAGTGAAAATCATTACTAACTGAAGGGAAATAAATTGCGTGATGCGTCACAAATAATCAAATTCAATCTTGTGGTGATTATTTGTGATTAATAGAGTGATGGCACCAACCGCACAGGGATTGCCCCTCGTGTTCTCATTTCTGGAGAGAGTTATGGAGATCCTCTACAACGTCTTTACCGTTTTCTTTAATCAGGTAATGACCAACGCCCCGCTGTTGCTGGGTATCGTGACGTGCCTGGGATATATCCTGCTGCGTAAAAGCGTCAGCGTGATTATTAAAGGCACCATCAAAACCATTATCGGTTTCATGCTGTTGCAGGCGGGGTCGGGCATACTGACCAGCACGTTTAAGCCAGTCGTTGCCAAAATGTCGGAAGTGTATGGCATTAATGGGGCTATCTCTGATACCTACGCCTCAATGATGGCGACCATCGATCGTATGGGCGATGCCTATAGCTGGGTAGGTTACGCCGTTCTGCTCGCGCTGGCGCTGAACATTATCTATGTTCTGCTGCGCCGCATTACCGGTATTCGCACCATCATGCTCACCGGGCACATTATGTTCCAGCAGGCGGGGCTGATTGCGGTTTCTCTCTATATCTTCGGTTACCCAATGTGGACCACGATTATCTGCACCGCGGTGCTGGTATCGCTCTACTGGGGTATCACCTCCAACATGATGTACAAGCCAACCCAGATAGTGACCGACGGTTGCGGTTTTTCCATCGGTCACCAGCAACAGTTTGCTGCCTGGATTGCTTATAAAGTTGCGCCGTACCTGGGCAAAAAAGAAGAGAGTGTTGAAGACCTTAAGCTGCCTGGCTGGCTGAATATCTTCCATGACAACATCGTGTCGACCGCGATTGTGATGACCCTCTTCTTCGGCGCCATTCTGCTCTCCTTCGGTATTGATGTGGTGCAGGCGATGGCGGGGAAAACCCACTGGACGGTTTACATCCTGCAGACCGGTTTCTCTTTCGCCGTGGCTATTTTCATCATTACTCAGGGCGTGCGTATGTTCGTCGCCGAACTGTCTGAAGCTTTCAACGGTATCTCTCAGCGCCTGATTCCTGGCGCGGTACTGGCCATCGACTGTGCCGCTATCTATAGCTTCGCGCCAAACGCGGTGGTCTGGGGCTTTATGTGGGGCACCATCGGCCAGCTGATTGCGGTGGGCATCCTGGTCGGCTGCGGCTCCTCAATCCTGATTATTCCGGGCTTTATCCCGATGTTCTTCTCCAACGCCACCATCGGCGTATTCGCTAACCACTTCGGCGGCTGGCGCGCGGCGCTCAAGATCTGCCTGGTAATGGGCATGGTTGAAATCTTTGGCTGCGTGTGGGCGGTCAAGCTCACCGGTATGAGCGCCTGGATGGGCATGGCGGACTGGTCAATTCTGGCACCGCCGATGATGCAGGGTTTTGCCTCCATCGGACTGATCTTTATGGCCATCATCATCCTGATTGCTCTGGCTTATATGTTCTTCGCTGGCCGTTCGCTGCGAGCTGAAGAAGATGCGGAAAAACAAACAGCAGAAGTGTCTGCTCATTAAGGAGTTTCGATTATGACCGTACGTATCCTGGCTGTGTGTGGTAATGGGCAAGGCAGCTCCATGATCATGAAGATGAAAGTGGACCAGTTTTTAACCCAGTCCAACATCGACCACACGGTGAACAGCTGCGCAGTGGGTGAATACAAAAGTGAGCTGAACGGCGCGGACATCATCATCGCCTCTACTCATATCGCCGGCGAAATTAGTGTGTCGGGTAATAAATATGTGGTGGGCGTACGTAACATGCTGTCGCCTGCGGATTTCGGACCAAAACTGCTGGAAGTGATCAAAGAACACTTCCCACAAGACGTGAAGTAAGGACGCCATATGAAACTACGTGATTCGCTGGCAGAGAATAACTCCATCCTTTTACAGGCCGAAGCCAGTACCTGGCAGGAAGCGGTGAAGCTGAGTGTGGATCTGCTGGTTAAGGCTGACGTTGTCGAGCCTCGTTACTACCAGGCGATTCTGGATGGCGTAGCGCAGCATGGCCCTTACTTTGTGATTGCGCCAGGCCTGGCGATGCCGCATGGCCGCCCGGAAGAGGGCGTCAAGAAAACCGGCTTCGCGCTGGTGACGCTGAAAACGCCGCTGGTGTTTAACCACGAAGATAACGACCCGGTCGACATCCTTATCACTATGGCGGCTGTCGATGCCAATACCCACCAGGAGGTGGGCATCATGCAGATCGTCAATCTGTTTGATGACGAAGCCAATTTTGACCGTTTACGCGCCTGCCGCACCGCGCAGGACGTGCTGGATTTAATTGATAACGCCCCTGCGGCGGCCGTTTAAGAGGAATTGAATATGTCATTACCCATGTTGCAAGTTGCGCTGGATAACCAAACGCTGTCTCACGCTTACGAAACCACCCGCCTGATTGCGGAAGAAGTGGACATCATTGAAGTGGGTACCATTCTGTGCGTGGGCGAAGGCGTTCGTGCGGTTCGTGACCTGAAAGCGCTCTATCCGCATAAAATCGTGCTGGCGGATGCCAAAATCGCCGACGCAGGCAAAATCCTCTCCCGCATGTGCTTCGAAGCCAACGCCGACTGGGTCACCGTGATCTGCTGTGCGGATATCAACACCGCCAAAGGCGCGCTGGACGTGGCAAAAGAGTTTAATGGCGACGTGCAGATTGAGCTGACCGGCTTCTGGACCTGGGAGCAGGCGCAAGAATGGCGTGACGCAGGCATTCAGCAGGTGGTGTATCACCGCAGCCGTGATGCGCAGGCCGCAGGTGTGGCGTGGGGCGAGGCGGATATCAGCGCCATCAAACGTCTGGCCGATATGGGCTTCAAAGTGACCGTCACTGGCGGTCTGGCGCTGGAAGATCTGCCGCTGTTCAAGGGCATCCCGATTCACGTCTTTATTGCCGGTCGCAGCATTCGTGATGCGGCGTCCCCGGTGGAAGCGGCGCGTCAGTTCAAACGCTCAATCGCTCAGCTTTGGGGCTAAGGAGCGGGTATGTTGTCAAAACAGGTCCCGCTTGGCATCTATGAAAAGGCACTCCCTGCGGGGGAGTGCTGGCTGGAGCGGTTACAGCTCGCAAAACAGCTGGGCTTCGATTTTGTCGAAATGTCGGTGGATGAGACGGACGAGCGTCTTGCTCGCCTCGACTGGAGCCGCGAACAGCGCCTGGCACTGGTAAGCGCCATCGCGGAAACGGGCGTGCGCGTGCCGTCCATGTGCCTGAGCGCTCATCGTCGTTTTCCGCTCGGCAGCGAAGATGATGCCGTGCGCGCGCAGGGGCTGGAGATCATGCGTAAAGCCATCCGCTTTGCGCAGGACGTGGGTATCCGCGTGATCCAGCTGGCGGGTTATGACGTTTACTATCAGGAAGCCAACAATGAAACGCGCCGTCGTTTCCGTGATGGTCTGAAAGAGAGCGTTGAGATGGCCAGCCGTGCGCAGGTCACGCTGGCAATGGAGATCATGGATTACCCGCTGATGAACTCCATCAGTAAGGCGCTGGGCTACGCGCACTATCTGAACAACCCGTGGTTCCAGCTTTATCCCGATATCGGCAACCTGTCGGCATGGGATAACGACGTGCAGATGGAGCTGCAGGCAGGCATAGGGCATATCGTGGCGGTGCACGTCAAAGATACCCGTCCTGGCGTGTTTAAAAACGTACCGTTCGGCGCCGGGGTGGTGGATTTCGAACGGTGCTTCGAGACGCTCAAGCAGACAGGCTATTGCGGGCCTTACCTGATTGAGATGTGGAGCGAAACGTCGGACAACCCTGCTGCGGAAGTAGCAAAGGCGCGGGACTGGGTGCGCGAGCGTATGGCGCGCGCGGGATTACTGGAGGCTGAACATGCTTAAGCTTAAACAGCAGGTCTTTGAAGCCAACATGGATCTGCCCCGCTATGGCCTGGTCACCTTCACCTGGGGTAACGTCAGCGCTATCGATCGCGAGCAGGGGCTGATCGTGATTAAGCCGAGCGGTGTGGCGTATGACACCATGAACGCTGACGATATGGTGGTGGTCGATCTTGAAGGAAACGTCGTTGACGGTAAATGGCGTCCTTCTTCGGACACGGCGACCCATCTGGCGCTGTATCGGCGTTATCCGTCCCTTGGCGGTGTGGTGCATACTCACTCCACGCACGCGACCGCCTGGGCACAGGCGGGGCTGGCGATTCCGGCGCTGGGCACGACACATGCGGACTACTTCTTTGGCGACATCCCCTGCACGCGCGCATTAACGCAGGATGAAGTGGAAGGAGAGTACGAACTCAACACCGGAAAGGTGATTATCGACACGCTGGGAGAATGCGAGCCGCTGCATACGCCGGGGATTGTGGTGTATCAGCACGGCCCGTTCGCCTGGGGAAAAGATGCCCACGACGCCGTCCATAATGCGGTCGTCATGGAGGAAGTGGCACGTATGGCGTGGATTGCCCGCGGCATTAACCCACAGCTTCAGGGCATTGATGATTACCTGATGAACAAGCATTTCATGCGCAAGCATGGCCCGAATGCCTATTACGGGCAGAAGTGAATAAGTGCTCTGGAATACCGAAAAACAGTTGTAACCGGTGGTATTCCGGAGCCATTCACAAAAAAAGCCCCCGGGCAGGGGGCAACGTCAACTATGGCTATGTTCTCGTTGTTGGCTTTCCTGGTGCTAGCGTTAAGGCGTTATCGGTAAATATCTGCACTGGCGTGCATATTGCCGTTGCTGCCGGGCTCACGGATTAACATCACGTGGTAATAAGTTGCGCCCTGGGCGTCGGTCTCTTCATTTAGTGCCTGATCTGCTTCGCTTTCGGTGGCGAAATTATGATTAATATAGATTACGCCTAAGCTGTGCACATCATCCATGTTTCTGGCCTGTCGGCTGTCTATCTTGATGGCTGCCATCGCGTTTGCACTGAGCAAAAGCGCCGCCATTATGGCTAATGCGATTTTTTTCATGATATGCGCTCCACGACTGCGTGCTGTGAGAGGGGGGATGCTCCTTCTTCTGTTTCGGTTATCTCTGATTAAAGTGTAATCACTCCTCCGGCGGGGATGCGTGACCATTTCTGATGCAGTTGTTCAAAAAAACACCGCTTACGGGTGTGAGTAATTTTAAATCACCCACTTAGACCCGCTTCGCGCTTTGTGCGAATTATTTGTGCAATCAGCTTGAGTTTCCAGGGGCGCGCAAGTATTATGACGCGTCAATTTTTCAGCCGACCTTTAACACGTTCCTTGCCTCCCCGGGCCTCGGCTGACCCAGACAGGAGGCTGAATAATCCGTAAGGAGCAATTCGATGCGTCATTACGAAATCGTTTTTATGGTCCATCCTGACCAGAGCGAACAGGTTCCGGGTATGATCGAGCGCTACACTGGTGCAATCACTGCAGCAGCGGGCACGATCCACCGTCTGGAAGACTGGGGCCGCCGTCAGCTGGCTTATCCGATCAACAAACTGCACAAAGCACACTACGTTCTGATGAACGTTGAAGCGCCGCAGGAAGTGATCGATGAGCTGGAAACTAACTTCCGCTTCAACGATGCCGTTATCCGCAGCATGGTTATGCGTACCAAAAACGCAGTGACCGAAGCATCTCCGATGGTTAAAGCGAAAGACGAGCGCCGTGAGCGTCGCGATGATTTCGCAAACGAAACCGCAGATGATTCTGATGCTGGGGATTCTGAAGAGTAATTTCTGATGACCAACCGTCTGGCGTTGTCCGGCATCGTATGCAGGGCTCCCCTTCGAAAGGTCAGTCCATCAGGAATTCCGCATTGCCAGTTCGTGCTTGAGCATCGTTCTGTGCAAGAGGAAGCCGGGTTTCACCGGCAGGCGTGGTGCCAAATGCCCGTTATTATTAGCGGACACGAAAACCAGGCCATTACTCACAGTTTAACGGTCGGTAGTGCAGTAATCGTTCAGGGGTTCATCTCTTGCCACAAGGCAAAGAACGGTCTGAGCAAAATGGTTCTGCATGCCGAGCAGATTGATTTGATAGATTCTGGAGACTAGCCATATGGCACGTTATTTCCGTCGTCGCAAGTTCTGCCGTTTCACCGCGGAAGGCGTTCAAGAGATCGACTATAAAGATATCGCAACGCTGAAAAACTACATCACCGAAAGCGGTAAGATTGTCCCAAGCCGTATCACCGGTACTCGTGCAAAATATCAGCGTCAGCTGGCTCGCGCTATCAAACGCGCTCGCTACCTGTCCCTGCTGCCGTACACTGATCGTCATCAGTAATCGGGCACGGTCCATTAATACGACTTTAAGAGGATAAGGTAATGCAAGTTATTCTGCTTGATAAAGTAGCAAACCTGGGCAGCCTGGGTGATCAGGTAAACGTTAAAGCGGGTTACGCTCGTAACTTCCTGGTTCCACAGGGTAAAGCTGTTCCAGCTACCAAGAAAAACGTAGAGTTTTTCGAAGCACGTCGCGCTGAACTGGAAGCCAAACTGGCTGACGTTCTGGCGGCTGCTAACGCTCGCGCTGAAGCAATCAACGCACTGGGCACCGTTACCATCGCGTCCAAAGCTGGCGACGAAGGTAAACTGTTCGGTTCCATCGGTACCCGCGATATCGCTGATGCAGTTTCTGCAGCAGGCGTTAAAGTGGCTAAGAGCGAAGTTCGTCTGCCGAACGGCGTTCTGCGTACCACTGGTGAGCACGAAGTTGACTTCCAGGTTCACAGCGAAGTGTTCGCTAAACTGGTTGTTAACGTTGTAGCTGAGTAATTTTTTACTCTGCTCACGTTGAAACGCCGGCCTTGTGCCGGCGTTTTGCTTTTTACAGAACCCCGCCCTTAACGTACCCTGATAAAGCTGCCGTCTGTCTGGCGGGTAAACAGCACCTGTTGTCCATTTCCGGTATCAATCGTTAATCCTGTCACCACCCCGCTGGCATTCTGGCGAATTTGCACCATCTGGCCATTCTGCAGGTTACTGAGCGGTTTACCCGCGCCTTCCACCTTCGCCATGGCATACACGTCTGTCGGCGGCAGGTTGTGGTCACGGAACAGCTGCGCCAGCGTTTTACCTGGCTCTACGCGATAGGAACGCCACTGTTGCTCAATGCCGGTGGGCTGTTGGGTCTGAGGCTGAGACGGGGCGGCGGCCTGTTCCTGTGGCTGTTCGTCCTGAATCGGCTCTGGCTCAACCGGCGCGACCTGACCCGGATCGTTAGACGGGGTAACGAGCTGCGTCTGCATCGGCTGTGCGTCAGGCTGCGGTCGCGTTTGCGACTGAAGGTCCAGCTGAGCATTGCGGGTGACGGGGGCAGTATCAACATCATCGCCACCGGAAGGAAGCAGGAAGCCCACAATCACCATCAGCGCACCAATGATGATCCCTCTGCGATGCAGAGGAGGCAGCGGATCCATGATGCGAAAATTGTCCGGCGCCTGCCAGATTTTCGCCAGGGTAGGTTTCAGTTCAAATCGCCCGGGCATGGCACTCCTCCTGCTCCGCGTATTTTTTATCCTGTGCCCCGAAGTATAGTTTGCTAACTGCCTGAACGGCGTAGTAAACCCGACATCCGTGACATCAGTTCGGGATTAATCCTGGTTCTCTCTATTGTTTCTGTTTCGTCGCGGTTTGTCACCTTAACTTCAGACAAAGTTTTACCCATAAGGGCATGGCTGATATGCTGCCCGCTACTTTAAATGTGATGGAAGGAAAACCCATGACCACCCCGACTTTTGACACTATCGAAGCGCAGGCAAGTTACGGTATCGGCTTGCAGGTAGGACAGCAGCTGAGCGAATCCGGCCTGGAAGGTCTGTTACCTGAAGCGCTGGTGGCGGGTATCGCTGACGCGCTGGAAGGTAAACAGCCTGCCGTTCCGGTTGACGTTGTGCACCGTGCGCTGCGTGAAATCCACGAGCGTGCTGACGCCGTGCGTCGCGCGCGCTTTGAAGAGATGGCCGCCGAAGGTGTGAAATATCTGGAAGAGAACCGTGAGCGTGAAGGCGTGAACAGCACCGAGTCTGGTCTGCAGTTCCGTGTGATCAATCAGGGCGATGGCGCAATCCCGGCGCGTACCGACCACGTTCGCGTACACTACACCGGTAAGCTGATCGACGGTACCGTCTTCGACAGCTCCGTCGCGCGCGGCGAACCGGCTGAGTTCCCGGTGAATGGCGTTATCGCAGGCTGGATCGAAGCGCTGACCCTGATGCCAGTCGGTTCCAAATGGGAACTGACTATCCCGCATAACCTGGCTTACGGCGAGCGCGGCGCTGGCGCGTCCATCCCGCCATTCAGCACTCTGGTCTTTGAAGTCGAGCTGCTGGAAATTCTGTAATCGACTTTTCTTATTTCCTCTCCCCGGTTGGGGAGGGGAAAATAGCGTGAAAACCTATAGTTAAGACGGAATCAATATTTTATCTTGCAAACGAAACTGTTGCGTGTATTTTTGTGAGCTGTTTCGCGCTGCATGAGTGATATGACACTCACTTTCAACATATTATTAACATAATATCTAAATCATAGTATTCATCCCGCCGATTCTTACCTAATATCGATTAGCCCTAACAAGGGAACGTCATTTTTTTGACGTATTTAAAGGCCAGAAGAGCCTTAACAACACAGACAGGCATAAACAGGAAAATATCACATGGTAGATCAGGTCAAAGTCGTCGCCGACGAAGAGGCGTCGTCTGAACAGTCGCTACGGCGCAATCTCACAAACCGTCATATTCAGCTCATTGCTATTGGGGGTGCCATCGGTACCGGGCTGTTTATGGGGTCAGGCAAAACCATCAGTCTCGCCGGACCGTCAATCATATTCGTTTATATGATTATCGGTTTTATGCTGTTCTTCGTGATGCGTGCAATGGGTGAGCTGCTGCTCTCGAACCTCGAATACAAATCCTTCAGCGACTTCGCTTCAGACCTGCTCGGGCCATGGGCGGGCTATTTCACCGGCTGGACCTACTGGTTCTGCTGGGTCGTGACCGGTATGGCGGACGTCGTGGCGATAACCGCCTATGCGCAGTTCTGGTTCCCCGGGCTGTCGGACTGGGTGGCCTCGCTGGCGGTTATTGTTCTGCTGCTGAGCCTGAACCTCGCCACCGTTAAAATGTTCGGTGAGATGGAGTTCTGGTTCGCGATGATCAAAATCGTGGCCATTGTCGGGCTCATCGTGGTGGGCCTGGTGATGGTGCTCACCTACTTCCAGTCACCAACCGGCGTTCAGGCGTCGTTTACCCATCTGTGGAATGATGGAGGCTGGTTCCCGAAAGGTATCAGCGGCTTCTTTGCCGGCTTCCAGATTGCGGTGTTCGCGTTTGTAGGGATTGAGCTTGTCGGAACGACCGCTGCGGAAACCAAAGATCCGGAGAAGTCTCTCCCGCGCGCCATCAACTCCATTCCGGTGCGTATCATCATGTTCTACGTCTTCGCGCTGATCATCATTATGTCCGTGACGCCGTGGAGCTCGGTGGTGCCAAGCAAGAGCCCGTTCGTTGAGCTGTTCGTGCTGGTGGGGCTGCCTGCGGCGGCGAGCCTGATTAACTTCGTGGTGCTGACCTCAGCGGCGTCTTCCGCGAACAGCGGCGTGTTCTCAACCAGCCGTATGCTGTTTGGTCTGGCGCAGGAAGGCGTGGCGCCGAGCGCGTTCGCCAAGCTGTCTAAGCGTGCGGTACCTGCGAAAGGGCTGACCTTCTCCTGCATGTGCCTGCTGGGCGGCGTGGTGATGCTCTACGTAAACCCAAGCGTGATTGGCGCGTTCACCATGATTACCACGGTCTCAGCGATCCTGTTTATGTTCGTCTGGACCATCATCCTCTGTTCCTATCTGGTGTACCGCAAACAGCGCCCACACCTGCATGAAAAATCGATCTACAAGATGCCGCTGGGCAAGCTGATGTGCTGGGTGTGCATGGCGTTCTTCGTCTTCGTGCTGGTTCTGCTGACGCTGGAAGATGATACCCGTCAGGCGCTGATCGTCACGCCGCTGTGGTTTATCGCCCTGGGGCTGGGCTGGATGTTTATCGGTAAGAAACGGATGGCTGGCATGCGTTAAGCATGTTGCCGGGTGGCGCTGACGCTTACCCGGCCTACGTTCGAGGACGTTGCAGGCCCGGTAAGCGCTAGCGCCACCGGGCTTTTTTATTCCCCCGCTAGTGCCCGCGGGAACAGAACGTTGTTCTCAAGACTGATGTGTTCCATCAGGTCGTCAATCATCTCGTTAATGCCGTTGTACATCGCTTTCCACGTTGTGCACGCTTCTGGCGGCGGCGTGACGTTGTGGGTGGTGTGTTTGATCACTTCCAGCAGTTCGCCCGCGTCATCATGCTCGCTTTCCATCACGCTGATGGGCCCCATCGCCTGGCTTCCCATTCCCTGTTTAATCATCGGGAAGAGGATCTGCTCTTCTTTCATCATGTGGCTGGAAAGCTCTTCGTGCAGCAGGGTCAGGTATTTCGCCAGACCGCGCGGAACGGAAGGTTTGTCGGCATGCACGCGCTCGACTTTGGTCGCCTGCAGGATCAACTCCGGCAGCTGTTCACGGTGACGGTCATGGTAACGCACGATGATGTGGTCGATGATTTCTGCGAGCGGAGCGGTTCGCCAGTCTTTGTCGACGGGCTGCTCGGCCAGCTTCGCCAGCTCGGCTTCAATCACCTCAACGTTCAGCTCTTTGCGTAAGGCCGCCCGTGCCAGGGTTTGCTTACCGCCGCAGCAGTAGTCCATATCGTATTTGCGAAACAGCGCAGAAGCGCGAGGAATGGAGAGCGCCAGCTCGCCCAGGGGTTGGTCGCGAAAGGCCATAGCAGTTACCTCATCATCAATAATATAAAGTGCATATTAAATGCATCTTTTAAGCGACGCTATAACCCTTTAGAGGAACGGGTAAAAGTGAGATGCAGATCACAAAAAAATATCCGATTTAACTCTCTGAATGGGTTCAGGAAAGTGGTTTCGAAACTTTTTAAAGGTGGAGAAACAGTAAACAACCCGCTGCACCTGCCGATATATCCACGTCAGACAAACCTGCATATAACAAAGGCAACGCATGTTTAAACGTATAAAAGTCATTACCCTTCTGATTTCGGTGCTGCTTGTGCTCGGCATCATGCAAGTGATTTCCGCCGGTATCTTTATCAACGCCCTGAATAACGATAAAGACAACTTTACCGTGTCGCAGCTCTCCAGCAAGAACGTGGCGGAGTTTACCGATGCGTGGATCAGTCTGAACCAGGCGCGCGTCACCCTGAACCGCGGGATGCTGCGCCTGCAAAGCAGCATGGCCTCGCAAATTAACGGCGGTCAGCTGAATGAGCTGGTGAGCACGGCGAAAAATCTGCTGACTGAAGCCCAGGTTCATTACGATAAATACTATGCCTTGCCGAATACGCCAGGCCTGGATGAGAACCTGACCAACCAACTCGAAGAGCAGTACCGCATTTACTCTGCAACGCTGACGCAAATGAACGTTCTGCTGAGCCAGGGCAATCTGGAAGATATGTTCAAGCAGAATGCCGAACAAAAACAGAATGCGATGCAGACGGTTTATCGTGAATGGCGTGAAGCGCAGGCCGCGCTCACGGATAAAGGCATTCAGGATAACGAAAGTGATTACAAACGCATCCTGTGGATCCTCTCTGCGGTCATGCTGCTGGTGATCGTGGTGATTATCTCCAGCTGGATTGCGATGCGCCGCGTGCTGCTGCTGCCTCTGGAAGAGGTGATTAACCATATTCGCGCCATTGCGGCAGGCGATCTCACCCAGCCGATTCAGGCCGACGGTAAAAATGAAATGGCCATCCTGGCGCGTAACGTGCAGGAGATGCAAACTTCGCTGGCGAACACCGTGGGCGTGGTGCGCGAAGGCGCAGATACCATTTACACCGGTGCAGGCGAAATCTCCGCAGGCAGTAACGATCTCTCTTCCCGTACCGAGCAGCAGGCCGCGTCTCTGGAAGAGACGGCAGCCAGCATGGAGCAACTGACGGCGACCGTGAAGCAGAACGCCGATAACGCGCGTCAGGCTTCCCGTCTGGCGCTGGATGCCTCCTCCACGGCGAAGAAGGGCGGTAACGTGGTGGAAGGCGTCGTGCGGACGATGGACGAAATCGCCACCAGCTCCAGCAAAATCGCGCAAATTACCAACGTGATCGACGGGATTGCCTTCCAGACAAATATTCTGGCGCTGAACGCGGCGGTGGAAGCGGCTCGTGCAGGCGAGCAGGGCCGTGGCTTTGCGGTGGTGGCAGGGGAAGTGCGTACCCTTGCCCAGCGCAGCGCTCAGGCGGCGAAAGAGATCAAAGCGCTGATCGATGACTCCGGCGAACGCGTGAACGCGGGCTCGCAGCTGGTTAACGAAGCCGGGGAGACGATGGCTGAGATCGTCAATGCGGTTACTCGCGTCACCGACATTATGGGCGAAATTGCTTCGGCCTCTGACGAGCAGAGCCGCGGTATCGACCAGGTGGGCCAGGCGGTAGCCGAGATGGACCGCGTGACCCAGCAGAACGCCTCACTGGTGGAGGAGTCTGCGGCCGCGGCGGCGGCGCTGGAAGATCAGGCTGCACGCCTGAACGAAGCGGTGGCGGTGTTCAAAATTACCCGCAACCAGGCGGTCAAAGCGGCGCCGGTAAAAACCTATGTGCCAAAAGCGCAGCCTGTCGCGGCGGCGTCTGAAGCAAACTGGGAAACGTTTTAACATCATGCCGGGTGGCGCTGGCGCTTACCCGGCCTACGAAACGGCTCCTTGTAGGCCGGGTAAGGCGGAGCCGCCACCCGGCAAATATCACACCTCCGACGCCGGAACGACCCTCGGTTTTTCCGGCTTCGCTCTCACCGCCATCACTACCCCCACCACCAGCAGAACGATCCCGCAGGCCGTGAACAGCGGCGGCACGCTCTGGCGCATCAGGAAGGTATAAAGCAGTCCGGCCAGGGTTTCGAAAACAATCAGCGGCCCTAAGATCACCGTCGGCAGCTTCTGGCTGGCAATGTTCCAGCACAGCGCGCCCACCCATGAGCACAGCACCGCGATCGCAACCATCAGGCCAATGAACACCCACGGTCTTGGCCCGAAGGGCTGGGCGAAGTCCGGCTGCTGATGGCCCAGCCAGAGGCATGCGCCGAGATACCCCACGACGGATACGGGCAGCGTGACCAGCGCCTGCGCCGTCGCCCACATCATCGGGTGCTTGTCCGGGTTCTCACGCAGCCAGCGCGCGTTGCGCAGGGCATACCATGCCCAGCACGCCACGGAAATGAACGCCAGCAGAATGCCAGAACCGTACCGCCACAGGTCAACATCGCCCTGCCCATGGCGCAGCTCGGCAATATTAACGCATATCAGCCCCAGGGCGGTGCAGACCAGCGCCGGGGCCATTTTTGACCACGCCAGTTTGCCATCGCGCTGGCTGTAGAGCAGGTTAGCAAAGACGGGGATGACGACCGGCAGCGTGCCGATAATCATGGTCGATACCGGCGCACCGGTACGCTGAATGGCACTCGCGAGGCAAACGTAATAGATAAGATTGCCCATCATGGTCAGCGCCAGCGCGGTCCCCCAGTCCTGACGGCTGAGCTGGCGCAAGCGCGCGCGTCCCAGCCACGCCAGGGGCAGGGCAATCAGCCCCAGCGCCAGATAACGTCCGGTCGACTGTAATATTGCCGGATACTCGGGCACGATCAGCGGGCCGACAAAAATCAGTCCCCACATCATCCCGGCCAGCAGGGCATACAACACTCCACTAATCATTTTTCCATCCACAGGTATTTACGCTGTAGTCAGTGTAGGAGGGGCGAATGCGCGCGTATTGTATGAGATTGCGCATTAGCGCCGTGTAACCTGCTTCTGGTAGCGCACGGGCGTAATGCCGTAGCGGTGGGTAAACGCGCGGGTCAGATGTGACTGATCGGTCAGCCCGGTTGCGGCGGCAACCTCTGCGGCGGGCATGCCGTGGGTGAGAAACGCTTTGGCGCGCCAGAGTCGAATGGCCATCAGCATCTGATGCGGCGTCACGTGAAAATGGGCTTTGAACTGGCGCTGGAAATGATACGGGCTGAGCGAGACGACGCTGGCCAGCTCGTCCAGCGTCAGAGCGCGCATATAGTTGTCGTGCAGGTACTCGCGTACCCGTTCGAAGCGGTGCGCGCCTTCCTGGACCCGTGGCGCGTGGTGGGCAAACGGCTGGAAGGTCTCAATCAGATCCAGCAGTAAACCTTTTTGCGCAAGCGGATCGTCCGTGTGCCACAAGCCGTAAATAAGCCTGCCGATTTGCTGTGAGCGTAACGGATCATGACGGGTCACGTCGCTGAACCACCAGTGTCGGAGGCCGGTCACCTCTTCCAGCAGATCGGGTTCGATATAGACCATCCGGTAGCGCCAGCCGCCCTCGGTGGCGGATTCGCCGGTGTGGATCTCGTCCGGGTTCATGGTAACGACGGATTTCTCCGCCGCGAGATGCTGGCTGCCGCGATAGCGAAAGCGTTCGGCACCGGTTTCAATCGTGCCGATGCCGAAGGCTTCATGGGTGTGAGGCTCAAAGGCGTAGTCAGAAATATGCGCGTGATACAGCTCCAGGCCCGGCAGCTGCGCCAGATGGCGAAAGCGCGCGCTGTCTCTTTCATCATTAAACTGTTCCGGTACGCCTTGCACGGTGAGCCTCCTCGTGGGTCATCTTTTCATTATCAAAGATGACCCGAGGGGATGCCACAAAAAATAACCATCCCGTAACCATTACAGGATGGCTTTAATGCTCTCCGCCAGCGTAGTGGTTGGGCGCCCGATCAGTTTGCTCAGCGTATGGCTGTCGTCAAAGAGCCCGCCTTTGGAGGCCCCGATATCGGAGTCCGCCAGCATATCGGCCAGCCCGGCAGGCAGGCCGACGCTCTTCAGCGCGGCAGCAAACTCCGCTTCGCTGAGATTCTGGTAGGTGACCGGCTTTCCGCTCTGTTTGCTCAGTTCAGCCGCCAGTTCGCTCAGCGTCCAGCCGTGGTCGCCCGCCAGTTCATACACCTTGCCCGCATGGCCCTCTTCAGCAATCACTTTCGCTGCCGCCGCGGCATAGTCTGCGCGGGTGGCAGAGGCAATTTTGCCTTCGCCTGCCGCACCAATAAACACGCCGTGTTCCAGCGCAGGCGGCGCGCTCGCCAGATAGTTTTCGGTATACCAGCCGTTGCGCAGCAGGGCATAAGGAATGCCGGACGCCGCCAGCGCTTTTTCAGTGGCAACGTGTTCAACGTGCAGACCGAGCGGCGAGGTATCCGCATGCAGCAGGCTGGTGTAGGCGATAAATTTCACCCCTGCCGCTTTGGCGGCGTTAATCACGTTCTGGTGCTGGGCCGCGCGCTGGCCGACTTCGCTGGACGAGATCAGCAGCAGCTTATCCACGCCGTTCAGCGCGGCAGTGAATGCGGCTTCATCCGTGTAGTCCGCCTGACGAACCACAATTCCCTGCTGGCTTAAGGCTTCAGCTTTTGCCGGGTTACGTACGATGGCCACAATCTGATTAGCCGGTACGGTGTTCAACAGCTGTTCGATAACGAGATGGCCAAGCTGGCCGGTGGCGCCGGTGATCGCGATCATGATGAATCTCCTTCGTGTTTGTCTGGTGTTGTGGCACACTAGCACCATAGCTAACTTTTAGTAAGTACGTACAAAAAGGTAAGTATGAAAACAACGATACCGACGCTCAGCGAACAATTGCGCGATGGCAATCTCTTCGCGGAACAGTGCCCTTCACGAGAGGTGCTCAAACACGTTACCAGCCGCTGGGGGGTACTGATTCTGCTGGCGCTGCGCCAGGGAACGCATCGCTTTAGCGATCTGCGCCGTAAAATGGGCGGGGTGAGCGAAAAGATGCTGTCCCAGTCGCTTCAGGCGCTGGAGCAGGACGGGTTTGTCGATCGCGTATCGTACCCGGTTGTGCCGCCGCACGTAGAGTATAGCCTGACCCCGATGGGGATCGAGGTCAGCGAGAAAGTCGCCGCGCTGGCGGACTGGATTGAGGTGAATACGCCGAAGGTGATGGCGAATCGGGACGATCGCGCGGCGTAAAAGCCGGGTGGCGGCTTCGCCTTACCCGGCCTACCCATAATCTTCCATCCCGTAGGCCGGGTAAGCGAAGCGCCACCCGGCACAATCGCCGCTACTTACTTAAATCCAGGTGATAAATCGCGAACCCAATATCATCCGTCGCCACCTGTTTCATCGGATACTGCGCCTTCTCCTTAATAAACGCGGCTGCCTTCTCGGTCGGTGACGTTTCAAAGCGGATATCCAGCGGCGTATCGCTGTGGATCGGCGCCAGACGCCAGTTGTTATCCACCGCCGGATGAATTTCGCCGGCCTTTTTCGACTCGGCGCTGATCCACGCCGCCAGCACAGAGCGGTTCTCGTCCGGCGAGGCAAAGGCGATGTGGCCATCTCCCGTACCGGCAAACTTACCGCCGTAGGCACGGTAGTTATTGGTCACCACCAGGAAAGTGGCATTCGGGTCGATCGCCTTGCCGTTGAAGGTCAGGTTTTTAATGCGCTCCGCCTGCGGGTTGATCGCCTGACACTCGCCGTCATATTTCGCCGGCTGGGTGACGTCAATCTGGTAGTTCACGCCGTCGATCACGTCGAAGTTGTAGGTGCGGAAGCCGTCCCAGTTAATCAGCGACTGCGGCTTGCTGCTGTGTGGGTCAATCTGGTTAAACTGTCCGGCAGAACACTCCAGCCACTCTTTTACCTCTTTCCCGGTGGCTTTAACCACCACCAGCGTATTCGGGTAGAGATAGAGATCGGCGGCATTACGGAAGGTGAGCTGGCCCTTTTCGACCTCCACATAGCTTGCCGGGTCATTCTTACGCCCGCCCACTTTGAATGGCGCTGCGGCGGAGAGTACCGGCAGTTTCGCCAGATCCGGATCGCCCTGCACAAAGTGTTCGGCATAGGCTTTCTGCGCCATGTTGACGACCTGAACGGTCGGATCGTCCTGCACCAGCGCCAGGAAGCTGTACATGTTGTCGGCGGATTTGCCGATCGGCTTGCTGACGAATTCGCGCGTGGCGTCGTGATCGTGCTTCAGCACGTCGACCAGTTTTTTATCTTCCGCCGCCAGCGATTTTTTCGCCGCAGCGTCGTAAATTGGGCGCGCTTCTGCTTTTGACTGCGTGACCTTCCAGCGGCCGCCGTCGTTATTCAGCACCAGATCCACCACGCCAAGATGGTCGCCCCACATGCCCGGCATCACCGACGGCACGCCGTTAAGCGTCCCTTTCTCAATATCCGCCCCTTTAATGCTGGCAAAGTCTTTGCCCGGGAAGACCGCGTGGGCGTGGCCGAACAGGATTGCATCAACGCCCGGAATCTCACTCAGGTAGTAAACGGAGTTTTCTGCCATGGCCTGGTATGGATCGGCGGAGAGGCCCGAGTGGGCGAGAACGACCACCAGATCGGCGCCTTTCTCACGCATTTCCGGCACGTATTTACGCGCGGTTTCGGTGATGTCGTTAACGGTCACCTTACCGTCGAGGTTGGCCTTATCCCACGTCATGATCTGCGGCGGGACAAAACCGATATAGCCGATTTTCAGCGTCTGTTTTTTCCCGTCCTGATCGACAACCTCAGTCTCTTTAATCAGGTAAGGCGTAAAAAGCGGCTTTTGGGTCTTAACGTCGATGATATTGGCGTTAACGTACGGGAATTTTGCGCCTGCCAGGGCATCGTGCAGGTATGTCAGACCGTAGTTGAATTCATGGTTGCCGAGGTTACCGACGGTATAGTCCAGGGTGTTCATCGCTTTATAAACAGGATGGATCTCGCCTTTTTTCAGCCCCCTGGTCGCCATGTAGTCCCCGAGCGGACTGCCCTGAATGAGATCGCCGTTATCGACCAGCACGCTATTTTTCACTTCGCCACGCGCCGCATTGATCAAACTCGCCGTGCGTACCAGTCCGAATTTTTCCGTCGGGGTATCTTTGTAGTAATCGAAATCCATCATGTTGCTGTGCAGATCGGTCGTTTCCAGAATACGTAAATCGACCGTCGCTGCCTGCACGCTCGCCGCAATCAGCGTCGCCAGGAGCGTTGCGCTAAACTTAATCATCAGAAGAGTCCTTTTTTCGATCCAGGCCACAAAAGAGTATGTATCTATAACGTGTTGCTTACATAAATGTGAATCCTGACAGAAAAAAGCAACCTGAAACCGGAATTGCTTCACAGATAGCGGAATTGTTCACATTACGATATAACTAAAACAAAGAGTTAACCTCACTGCGTTAACAAAGAGGTGGAAAATGCTAGATAAAATTTGTCAGCTCGCACGGGATGCGGGGGATGCCATCATGCAGGTGTATGACGGTAGTAAACCCATGGAGGTTGTCAGCAAAGCGGACGACTCTCCGGTCACGGCGGCAGATATCGCGGCGCATAAGGTGATCCTGAAAGGGTTACAGGCCTTAACGCCGGACATCCCCGTCCTGTCAGAAGAAGCGCCGCAAAGCTGGGAAGAGCGCCAGCACTGGCAGCGCTACTGGCTGGTGGACCCCCTGGACGGGACAAAAGAGTTCATCAAGCGCAACGGTGAATTCACCGTCAATATCGCCCTGATTGAGAAGGGTAAAGCGGTGCTGGGCGTGGTCTACGCGCCGGTCATGAAGGTGATGTACAGTGCTGCGGAAGGAAAGGCGTGGAAGGAAGAGTGCGGCGTGCGCAAGCAGATCCAGGTGCGCGACGCGCGTCCGCCGCTGGTGGTGATTAGCCGCTCGCACAGCGACAGCGAGCTGCAGGAGTATCTGCAGCAGCTGGGTGAACACCAGACCACCTCGATTGGCTCATCGCTGAAATTCTGCCTGGTGGCGGAAGGACAAGCTCAGCTCTATCCCCGCTTTGGGCCGACGAACGTCTGGGATACCGCCGCCGGGCACGCCGTTGCCGCGGCCGCCGGGGCGCATGTTCATGACTGGCAGGGCAAGCCGCTGGACTACACCCCGCGCGAATCCTTCCTCAATCCCGGCTTCCGCGTCTCTATTTATTGAGCCAGCAGCTTATGCAGCAGGTCGACAACCTGCTGCACCTCTTCCTGGGTCAGCGCCCCGTCTTTCACCCACTGTACGCGGCCGTTCTTATCCAGCACGACAATCGCAGAGCTCTCTTCCTCCAGCTGCCAGGCCTTACGGGTGACGCCGTTGCTGTCGACGATAAACTGCGACCACGGATAGAGCTTTTTATTGCTCTCAAGGCTTGAACGCACAAACATCCCGGAGCCCGGAATGGCGTCATCGGTATTCACGATCGTGGTGGTCTGGTAACGATCGTGTGGGAATTTTGCCGCCTTGATGGCCTCCACCAGGTTGGCATTTTTCTCTTTTGCAGATGTACGACCGGCAATATGTTGTACAACTCTCACTTTGCCCGCGAGCTGCGCGCTATTCCAGGCTTTATAGCTAAACTTATCATTGTCGAGAATCAATTCTCCCCGGTCAACAATGCCGACTGGCGGTACACGTTGTCCTTTTTCAATGTTGTGAGCACTCGCCCACAGGGGCAGCAGCAGGCTGGCTGCTGCAAGGATAGTACGTAGGGTCATGGCGTTTCCTTATTATTTGCAGGTGATCCGACCACTTGGTCATGCACTTTTAATGATAAGTGCGATCAATGTGGTTTTCCCGCAATCCCGATGCCACTTTGCGGGTGAACGCACATATCCATGAAAAAACGACGGCTTATACTGCGCTCAGTCACGCTTTGCAAAGATTATTCTGAATAATTGTAATCAAACGGTAAATAAACTTATGCACACTGGGTAACACCGTAGTTCTGGTCTATAGTCATTGGGCATTAAAATTTGCGCTCAGGACAGTCGGGCCGATTGTGGCACCGCAAGAGCGTATGATTCGCAGGAGATACAAGAATGAAAATTTTCCAACGCTACAACCCGCTTCAGGTGGCGAAGTACGTGAAGATCCTGTTCCGTGGACGGTTGTATATCAAGGATGTTGGCGCTTTTGAGTTTGATAAGGGCAAAATCCTTGTCCCAAAAGTGAAGGACAAACAGCACCTGTCTGTGATGTCCGAAGTCAACCGTCAGGTTATGCGTCTGCAAACTGAGATGGCTTAACCAACGTGCTATGCAGTAGTTAAAAAAACGGCTCCCGATGGGAGCCGTTGATGTTTGTGGGGACAGGAACCTTACGCCGACACCTTCTCTTCCGCATCCGGCAGCTTCGGCACCAGTACGGTCGGTTTGTTGTCGATGCGCGTCACCAGCAGCTGGTCGATGCGGTAGTTATCAATATCCACCACTTCAAACTTGTAGCCGGAGAACTTCACCGAGTCGGTACGTTTCGGGATCTTACGCAGCATAAACATCATAAAACCGCCGATGGTCTCGTAGTTTCCGGACTGCGGGAACTCGTCGATATCCAGCACGCGCATCACATCTTCAATTGGCGTGCCGCCATCAATCAGCCATGAATTATCGTCACGCTGAACAATCTGCTCTTCCAGCCCCTGGCCTACCAGGTCGCCCATCAGCGTGGTCATGACGTCGTTGAGGGTGATAATACCCACCACCAGCGCGTATTCGTTCATGATCACCGCGAAGTCTTCCCCGGCGGTTTTGAAACTTTCCAGCGCTTCTGAGAGCGTCAGGGTGTCCGGCACAATCAGGGTATTGCGGATTTGCACGCCGCTGTTCAGCGCCAGGCTCTGGTTCGCCAGCACGCGGTTCAGCAGGTCTTTGGAGTCGACGTAACCGATGATGTGGTCAATATCTTCATTACAGACCAGGAACTTGGAGTGCGGATGCTGCGCCACTTTGTTCTTCAGGCTCTGCTCATCTTCATGTAAATCGAACCAGATAATGCTTTCACGGCCCGTCATGGAAGAGGGCACGGTACGGGATTCCAGTTCGAATACGTTCTCAATCAGCTCGTGTTCCTGCTTACGCAGTACCCCGGCCAGGGCACCGGCTTCCACGACCGCATAAATGTCGTCAGAGGTGATGTCATCTTTACGCACCATCGGCAGCTTAAAGATGCGGAAAATGACGTTTGCCAGGCCGTTGAAGAACCACACCAGCGGGCGGAACACAAACAGGCAGAAGCGCATCGGGTTGATGATACGCAAAGCCACGGCTTCTGGCGCAATCATACCGATGCGTTTCGGGGTCAGGTCGGCGAAGAGGATGAACAGCCCGGTCACCAGCGAGAAGGAGAGGATAAAGCTCAGCTGTTCGGCCAGTTCGGCGGACATGTACTGCGCAAAGAGGCTATAAAACGCCGGGGAAAATGCCGCATCGCCCACGATACCGCCCAGGATAGCCACCGCGTTCAGACCAATTTGCACCACGGTAAAGAACGTACCGGGGTTTTCCTGCATTTTGAGAATGCGAGAGGCGTTGATGTTGCCCTCGTCGGCGAGCAGCTTCAGTTTGATTTTACGGGACGCGGCCAGCGAGATCTCGGATATCGAGAAAAATGCACTGACGGCAATCAGACAAAGTATTACTAAAATACTGTTTAACATAGTTTATCCGGCTTCTCGCCAGATCCTCAGAAGGGGAGTTGATACCATTTGTGTGGAAACACATTGAACATCAGCTCGTAGCGTTGAGCCGATTATTTCAGCGGCTAGTATAGCGTAAAGAGATGTAAATCTGCCAGAGGTCACATTTTTACATAAAACAGACCGGACAGCGGGTGCTGCCCGGTACGGGCGACGATCTAACGGCTGATAATCAGGCCAGCTGTGGCGGCAGGCAGACGCCGATACCTCCGATTCCGCAGTAGCCGTACGGGTTTTTATGCAGATACTGCTGGTGATCGTCCTCGGCGTAGTAGAACGGTTTCGCGGTGGTGATTTCCGTCGTCACCTCGCGCGTATCGCCCGCTTCACGCATGGCCTGCTGGAAACGCTCAAGGCTGGCGCGCGCGGCGGCATCCTGCTCAGGGGTGAGAGGATAGATAGCCGAGCGGTACTGCGTGCCGTGGTCGTTGCCCTGACGCATGCCCTGCGCCGGGTCGTGGTTTTCCCAGAAGACCTGCAGGAGCTGTTCGTAGCTGATTACCGTCGGGTCGTACACTACGCGTACCGCTTCCGCATGGCCGGTTTCGCCGGAGCAGACTTCGCGGTAGGTTGGATTCGGCGTGTAACCGCCCGTGTAGCCGGCTGCCGTGCTGTAAACGCCAGGCAGCTGCCAGAAGAGGCGCTCAACGCCCCAGAAGCAGCCCATAGCGAACAGGGCGATTTCCATGCCATCAGGAACGTTAGTCATGGAATGGCCATTGACGGCGTGTAAAGTTGCCACAGGCATAGGGGTGTTGCGTCCCGGTAATGCATCAGCTTGTGAAACCAGATGCTTTTTGTCGAATAAACTCACGGTGGGGCCTCCCGGGGTGCGATGTTTCGGTTAAGGTTGTCACGGCGCGTTTAATTGAACACAATAAATGCGCTGAATGAGTCTAGATTTAATCATAAGAAATATTTGGGTGTTACACCCATTTTCAACCCGAGATTCGGGTTTTTGGCCAACAGGCCGTATTTTGCCGCGGAGCGGCACTTCATTTGCTTCCAGGGTGGAAACAGGGATATTCAGGAGAAAACGTGACAAAAATCCGCCAGTTATGTTTAGTCAGTCTGTTGCTGACAAGCGGGATTGCCAGCGCGGCGAATGTCCGTTTGCAGGTTGAGGGGTTATCCGGGGCGCTACAAAAAAACGTGCGTGCGCAGCTATCGACCATCCAGAGTGATGAGGTGACGCCGGACCGGCGTTTCCGCGCGCGCGTCGATGATGCCATCCGTGAAGGACTAAAAGCGCTAGGGTATTACGAACCCACCATTGATTTCGATCTCCGCCCGCCCCAAAGAAGGGGCGCCAGGTGCTTATTGCCCGCGTTTCGCCGGGCGAGCCGGTGCTGATTGGCGGCACCAACGTCATCCTGCGCGGCGGGGCGCGTACCGACCGGGATTACCTGGACCTGCTCAGCACGCGGCCGAAAATCGGCACCGTGCTCAACCACGGTGACTACGACCACTTCAAAAAAGAGCTGACCAGCGTTTCCCTGCGTAAGGGCTACTTTGACAGCCAGTTCAATAAAAGCCAGCTGGGCATTGCGCTGGCGCGACGTCAGGCCTTCTGGGATATCGACTACGATAGCGGAGAACGCTACCGCTTTGGCGACGTGACGTTCGAAGGGTCGCAAATTCGTGAAGAGTACCTGCAAAACCTCGTGCCCTTTAAAAAAGGGGATTACTACCAGTCGAGCGACCTGGGTGAGCTGAACCGACGGCTCTCAGCCACCGGCTGGTTTAACTCCGTGGTTGTCGCCCCTGAATTTGATAAGTCTAGAAAAACCAAGGTGTTGCCGCTGCACGGCGTTGTTTCGCCGCGCACCGAGAACACCATTGAAACCGGTGTGGGCTATTCGACGGACGTTGGCCCGCGCGTGAAGGCCACCTGGAAAAAGCCGTGGATGAACTCCTACGGCCATAGCCTGACCACCAGCGCCAGCATTTCCGCCCCGGAACAGCAGCTCGATTTCAGCTATAAAATGCCGCTGCTGAAAAATCCGCTTGAGCAATATTACCTGGTTCAGGGGGGCTTTAAGCGCACCGACCTGAACGATACCGAGTCCGATTCCACCACGCTTGCCGTGTCGCGTTACTGGGATCTCTCCAGCGGCTGGCAGCGCGCCATCAACCTGCGCTGGAGCCTGGATCACTTTACCCAGGCCAACGTCACCAACACCACCATGCTGCTCTATCCTGGGGTGATGATCAGCCGCACCCGCTCGCGCGGCGGCCTGATGCCGACCTGGGGCGATTCCCAGCGTTACTCTATCGATTACTCCAACACCATGTGGGGTTCCGACGTGGATTTCTCGGTGATTCAGGCGCAGAACGTCTGGATCCGCACGCTGTATGACAAACACCGCTTTGTGGTGCGCGGCAACCTCGGCTGGATTGAAACCGGCGACTTCGACAAGGTCCCGCCGGACCTGCGCTTCTTCGCCGGGGGCGATCGCAGCATCCGTGGCTATAAATACAAATCCATCGCGCCTAAGGACGATGACGGCAAGCTGATCGGTGCCTCTAAGCTGGCTACCGGCTCGCTGGAGTACCAGTACAACGTCAGCGGAAAATGGTGGGGCGCCATGTTCGTCGACGGCGGCGAAGCGGTGAGCGATATCCGCCGCAGCGAGTTTAAAACCGGCGCGGGCGTCGGCGTACGCTGGCAGTCACCCGTCGGGCCCATCAAGCTCGATTTCGCCGTGCCGGTGGGCGACAAAGAAGAACACGGATTACAGTTTTACATCGGTCTGGGGCCTGAATTATGAGTTTATGGAAGAAGATAAGCCTCGGGGTGCTGATTTTTATCGTGCTGCTGCTCGGTACGGTGGCGTTTCTGGTGGGAACGACGACCGGGCTGCATCTGCTGTTTAATGCCGCGAACCGCTGGGTGCCGGGGCTGGAGATTGGCCAGGTGACGGGCGGCTGGCGCGACCTGCGCCTGAAGAACATCCGCTATGAGCAGCCGGGCGTGGCGGTGAACGCCGGGGAGTTTCACCTGGCGGTGAAGCTGGGCTGTCTGCGTGACAGCAAGCTCTGCGTCAACGACTTGTCGCTAAAAGACGTCAACGTGGCGATAGATTCGAAGAAAATGCCGAAGTCTGCGCCAGTAGAGGAAGAGGACAGCGGTCCGCTGAATCTCTCCACGCCGTACCCTATCGCGCTTTATCGGGTGGCGCTTGATAACGTCAATGTCAAAATCGACGACACCACCGTGTCCGTGATGGATTTCAGCTCCGGCCTGCGCTGGCAGGAGAAAAACCTCACCCTGACGCCAACCTCCCTGCAGGGCTTGCTGATCGCGCTGCCGAAAGTGGCCGACGTGGCGCAGGAAGAGATCGTCGAGCCGAAGATCCAGAACCCGCAGCCGGAAGAGAAGCCGCTGGGCGAAACGCTGAAAGACCTCTTCTCGAAGCCTGTCCTGCCGGAAATGACCGATGTGCATCTGCCGCTGAACCTCAATATTGAAGAGTTCAAAGGCGAGCAGCTGCGCCTGACAGGCGATACCGACCTGACGGTCTATAACATGCTGCTGAAAGTCAGCAGCATTGACGGCAACATGAAGCTCGACGCGCTGGATATCGACACCAATCAGGGCTCGGTGAACGCGTCAGGCAACGCCCTGCTGCGCGACAACTGGCCGGTGGATATCACGCTGAATAGCGCCCTGAACATCGACCCGCTCAAAGGCGAGAAGGTGAAGGTCAAAGTGGGCGGGGCGCTGCGCGAGAAGCTGGATGTCGGGGTCAATCTCTCCGGCCCGGTAGACATGGTCCTGCGTGCGCAAACCCAGCTGGCGGAAGCCGGGCTGCCGCTCAATCTTGAGGTGGTCAGCAAGCAGCTTTACTGGCCATTCACCGGCGAAAAACAGTACCAGGCCGATGACCTGAAGCTGAAGCTGAGCGGCAAGATGACCGACTATACGCTCTCGTTCCGCACCGCAGTGAAGGGGCAGGGCGTGCCGCCCGCGAACATCACCCTGGATGCGAAGGGCAATGAACAGCAGGTTAACCTCGACAAGCTGACCGTCGCGGCGCTGGAAGGCAAAACCGAGTTAACCGCACTGCTCGACTGGCAGCAGGCGATCAGCTGGCGCGGCGAGCTGAAGCTGACGGGCATTAACACCGCCAAAGAGGTGCCGGACTGGCCGTCGAAGCTGGATGGCCTGATCAAAACCCGCGGCAGCCTGTACGGCGGCACGTGGCAGATGGACGTGCCGGAGATCAAGCTCACCGGGAACGTGAAGCAGAACAAGGTAAACGTTGAAGGCTCGGTGAAAGGCAACAGCTACCTGCAGTGGATTATCCCGGGTCTGCACGTGGCGCTGGGCCGCAACACGGCGGATATCAAAGGCGAGCTGGGGGTGAAAGATCTCAATCTGGACGCCACCATCGATGCGCCGAATCTGGATAACGCCCTGCCGGGCCTGGGCGGTACGGCGAAGGGGCTCCTGAAGGTGCGCGGCACGGTAGACGCGCCGCAGCTGCTGGCGGACATTACCGCCAATAACCTGCGCTGGCAGGCGCTGAGCGTTGCCCGCGTTCGCGTGGAAGGGGATGTGAAATCCACTGACCAGATCGGCGGAAACCTGAACCTGCGCGTGGATCGCATTTCTCAGCCGGACGTCAACATTAACCTGGTGACCCTGGACGCCAAAGGGAACGAAAAGCAGCACGATCTCCAGCTGCGCGTGCAGGGCGAGCCGGTCTCCGGCCAGCTTCACCTGACCGGCAGCTTCGACCGCAAAGAGGAGCGCTGGAAAGGGACGCTGGATAACACCCGGTTTAATACGCCGGTCGGGCCGCTGGCGCTGTCGCGCGCCATCGCGCTGGACTACCGCAACGCCGAGCAGAAGATCAGCATTGGGCCGCACTGCTGGACCAACCCGAATGCGGAACTGTGCGTGCCGCAGACCATCGACGCGGGCGCGGAAGGACGCGCGCAGATCAACCTCAACCGCTTCGATCTGGCGATGCTGAAACCGTTTATGCCGGATACTACCCAGGCCAGCGGCGTCTTCAGCGGAAAAGCCGATGTCGCCTGGGACACCACCAAAGAGGGGCTGCCGCAGGGCAGCGTCACGCTGTCCGGGCGTAACGTGAAGGTGACGCAGGAGGTGAATGACGCGCCGCTGCCGGTGGCCTTCGACACCCTGAACCTGAGCGCAGACCTGCATAACAACCGTGCGGAGCTGGGCTGGCTGATTCGTCTCACCAACAACGGTCAGTTTGACGGCAAGGTTCAAATTACCGACCCACAGGGACGGCGAAATCTGGGCGGCAACGTCACTATCCGCAACTTCAACCTGGCGATGGTGAACCCGATTTTCGCACGCGGGGAAAAAGCCGAGGGCATGGTAAATGCCAACCTGCGCCTGGCGGGCAATGCGCAAAGCCCACAGCTGTTCGGCCAGCTGCGCCTCAGCGGCGTGGATATTGACGGCAACTTTATGCCGTTTGACATGCAGCCCAGCCAGATCGCGATGAACTTCAACGGCATGAGCTCGACGCTGAGCGGATCGGTACTGACGCAGCAGGGGCAAATCAATCTGAGCGGCGACGCGGACTGGAGCCAGCTCGACAACTGGCGCGCCCGTATTGCCGCGAAGGGCAGTAAGGTGCGCATCACCGTACCGCCGATGGTGCGACTGGACGTCTCGCCTGATGTGGTCTTTGAAGCTACGCCAAGCCTCTTCACGCTTGACGGTCGCGTTGACGTGCCGTGGGCGCGCATCGTGGTTCACGACGTGCCGGAAAGTGCGGTCGGCGTCTCAAGTGATGAAGTTATGCTCAATGAAAATCTGAAACCGGTCGAACAGAAGAGCGCGGGCATCCCGATTAATAGTAACCTTATCGTGCACGTGGGGAATAACGTGCGGTTGGATGCGTTTGGGCTGAAGGCGAGGCTTACGGGCGACCTGAAGGTGGCGCAGGATAAACAAGGGCTTGGCCTGAACGGGCAGATCAATATCCCTGAAGGGCGATTCCACGCCTATGGTCAGGATCTGATTGTCCGCAAAGGCGAGCTGCTGTTCTCCGGTCCACCGGATCAACCCTTGCTGAACATCGAAGCGATTCGTAACCCGGAAGCGACGGAAAACGACGTCATTGCCGGGGTACGCGTCACCGGTTCCGCCGACGAACCGAAGGCGGAGATCTTCTCTGACCCGGCGATGTCCCAGCAGGAAGCCCTCTCTTACCTGCTGCGTGGTCAAGGTCTCGACAGCGGTCAGAGCGACAGCGCGGCGATGACTTCGATGTTAGTGGGGCTGGGGGTTGCACAAAGTGGGCAGGTTGTGGGTAAAATCGGCGAGACGTTCGGCGTAAGCAATCTGGCGCTGGACACCCAGGGCGTGGGTGACTCCTCGCAGGTGGTGGTCAGCGGCTATGTACTGCCGGGTCTGCAGGTAAAATATGGTGTGGGGATCTTTGACTCACTGGCAACACTCACGTTACGCTATCGCCTGATGCCTAAGCTATATCTGGAAGCAGTGTCCGGCGTAGACCAGGCACTTGATCTGCTCTATCAGTTTGAGTTTTAGCAATGCGAATATTTGTCTACGGCAGTTTACGAACCAGGCAAGGCAACAGTCACTGGATGACCAATGCCCAGCTACTGGGGAATTACAATATCGAGAACTACCAGTTGTACAGCCTGGGCCACTATCCAGGCGCGGTTCCGGGCGAAGGAACAGTACAGGGTGAAGTTTATCGTATTGATAACGCGACGCTTGCCGAACTTGATGCCTTGCGCACCAGGGGCGGTGAATACGCACGCCAGTTGATCCAGACGCCGTACGGAAGCGCGTGGATGTATGTCTACCAGCGTCCAGTCGACGGGTTAACGCGGATCGTAAGCGGTAACTGGTTAGACAGAGACCAGTACTGAAAAACGACAACGCCACCGTAAGGTGGCGTTGTTTTTTGTGTCTGGCAGTAAGAATTACTTCTTAGCAGCGCGTTCGAAAGAGGCGATGATTTCCGCTTTCGCTGCTTCTGCGTTGTCCCAGCCGTCAACTTTAACCCACTTGCCTTTTTCGAGGTCTTTGTAGTGCTCGAAGAAGTGAGTGATCTGCGCTTTCAGCAGCTCTGGCAGGTCGTTCACATCTTTGATGTGATCGTATTCTTTGCTCAGCTTGGTATGCGGTACCGCAACCAGCTTCGCATCTTCACCGGATTCGTCGGTCATTTTCAGCACGCCAACTGGACGGCAGCGAATCACTGCGCCTGGCTGTAGTGGGTATGGCGTTGGGACCAGCACGTCAACCGGGTCACCGTCCAGAGACAGGGTGTGGTTGATGTAACCGTAGTTGCACGGATAGAACATCGCGGTAGACATGAAGCGGTCTACGAACAGGGCGCCGCTCTCTTTGTCCACTTCGTATTTGATCGGATCTGCGTTAGCCGGGATTTCGATAACTACGTAGATGTCTTCTGGCAGTTCTTTACCCGCTGGGACGTTGAGTAAGCTCATGTCGGTGTCCTTTAAAATGGATGGTAAACAAGTGGCAGGTATTATAGCCAACTCGCGCTGAATGTCTCCGCCTGTTTTCGCCTTCTCTCCACGTTCTTCCCACTTTTCAGACCGATTCCATGACAGAAAAATCCATAAACTCAGCCGCATTTTTCATGGAGAAATGAAAACGATTACAAACTTGTGATTAACGTTTTATTCACTTTTCTGAAGTGTGATGTAACGCAATTCGTTACATATTTCATGGGCTATAGTCATTCCGCAGAACATCTTTTAACCAACAATAACTCACCCTACGAGGACGTTCATATGTGGAAGCGCTTACTCCTTGTCACAGCAGTTTCGGCAGCCATGTCGTCTATGGCGATGGCCGCTCCCTTAACCGTAGGTTTTTCGCAGGTCGGCTCTGAATCTGGCTGGCGAGCGGCAGAAACCAACGTGGCGAAAAGCGAAGCTCAGAAACGCGGCATTACCCTGAAAATCGCCGATGGTCAGCAAAAACAAGAGAATCAGATCAAAGCCGTGCGCTCCTTTATCGCCCAGGGCGTGGATGCCATCTTTATTGCACCCGTCGTGGCGACCGGCTGGGAACCCGTCCTGAAGGAAGCGAAAGACGCTGAAATCCCGGTCTTCCTGCTCGATCGTTCCATCGACGTCAAAGACAAATCTCTCTATATGACCACCGTGACGGCCAACAACGTGCTGGAAGGGCAGCTAATTGGCGACTGGCTGATAAAACAGGTCGACGGCAAGCCGTGTAACGTTGTTGAACTGCAGGGCACCGTCGGGGCGAGCGTGGCCATCGATCGTAAAAAAGGCTTTGCTGAAGCCATCGCGAAAGCGCCAAACATCAAGATTATCCGCTCTCAGTCCGGCGACTTTACCCGCAGCAAAGGTAAAGAGGTGATGGAGAGCTTCATTAAGGCTGAAAACAACGGCAAGAACATCTGCATGGTTTACGCCCACAACGATGACATGGCGATCGGCGCGATTCAGGCAATTAAAGAAGCGGGCCTGAAGCCGGGCAAAGATATCCTCACCGGCTCTATCGACGGCGTGCCTGATATCTACAAAGCGATGATCGACGGCGAAGCCAACGCCAGCGTGGAGCTGACGCCAAACATGGCCGGCCCGGCATTCGACGCGCTGGAGAAATTCAAGAAAGACGGCACGATGCCGGAGAAAGTGACGGTCACCAAATCCACGCTCTACCTGCCTGACACGGCGAAAGAAGAGTTAGAGAAGAAGAAAAATATGGGCTACTAAGCCTGTCTGAACATGCCGGGTGACGCTGCGCTTACCCGGCCTACGATACGCTCTTTTGTAGGCCGGATAAGCGTAGCGCCATCCGGCTTGATGCAGGGGGAAACCATGACCACTGAACAACACCAGGAAATCCTCCGCACAGAGGGCTTGAGTAAATTCTTCCCCGGCGTAAAGGCGCTGGATAACGTTGATTTCAGCCTGCGGCGCGGGGAGATCATGGCGCTGCTGGGGGAAAACGGCGCGGGAAAATCGACGCTGATTAAATCTCTGACCGGCGTTTATCATGCCGACCGCGGCACCATCTGGCTGGAAGGCAACGCCATTTCGCCCAAAAACACCGCCCATGCCCAGCAGTTGGGGATCGGGACGGTATACCAGGAAGTGAACCTGCTGCCGAATATGTCGGTGGCGGATAACCTGTTTATTGGCCGTGAGCCACGACGCTTTGGGCTGCTGCGCCGTAAAGAGATGGAGGCGCGGGCAACAAAGCTGATGGAATCCTACGGCTTCTCTCTCGACGTCCGCGAGCCGCTGAACCGCTTTTCCGTGGCGATGCAGCAGATCGTCGCCATTTGCCGCGCGATCGATCTCTCGGCAAAGGTGCTGATCCTCGACGAACCCACCGCCAGCCTCGATACCCAGGAGGTGGAAATGCTCTTTACCCTGATGCGCCAGCTGCGCGATCAGGGCGTCAGCCTGATCTTCGTTACCCACTTCCTCGATCAGGTGTATGAGGTGAGCGATCGCATTACGGTGCTGCGCAACGGCAGCTTTGTCGGCTGCCGCGAAACCCGCGAGCTGCCGCAGATCGAGCTGGTCAAAATGATGCTGGGCCGCGAGCTGGAGACCAACGCCCTTCAGCGCGCGGGCCGCACGCTGCTGAGCGAGAAGCCGGTCGCCGCGTTCAGCGATTACGGCAAAAAAGGGGTCATTTCGCCGTTTAACCTTGAGGTGCGGCCGGGCGAAATTGTCGGGCTGGCGGGCCTGCTGGGCTCGGGGCGTACCGAGACCGCCGAGGTGATCTTCGGGATCAAGCCCGCCGACAGCGGCAGCGCGCTGATCAAGGGCAAACCGCAAACCCTGCGATCGCCGCATCAGGCCTCCTGCCTGGGGGTGGGCTTCTGCCCGGAAGACAGGAAAACGGACGGCATTATTGCCGCCGCCTCGGTGCGGGAAAATATCATTCTGGCGCTTCAGGCGCAGCGCGGCTGGCTGCGGCCGATCCCACGCAAAGAGCAGAACGCCATTGCTGAGCGCTTTATCCGCCAGCTCGGCATCCGCACCCCGAGCGCGGAACAGCCCATCGAGTTCCTCTCCGGTGGTAACCAGCAGAAAGTGCTGCTCTCCCGCTGGTTGCTGACCAAACCCCAGTTCCTGATCCTCGACGAACCGACCCGCGGCATTGACGTAGGGGCGCACGCCGAAATTATCCGGCTTATCGAAACCCTGTGCGCAGACGGTCTGGCCCTGCTGGTCATTTCGTCCGAGCTGGAAGAGCTGGTGGGCTATGCCGATCGCGTCATCATCATGCGCGATCGTAAACAGGTGGCAGAGATCCCGCTGGATAAGCTGTCCGTTCCGGCGATCATGAATGCCATCGCGGCATAAGGAGTGAATCGTGATGTCCCGTTCGCTTTCGCAAACCGGTGAGTCAAAGCGCCGCTTCAGCTGGCCGACCGGCACGCCGCAAATCGCGGCGCTGCTGGTGGTTTTACTGGTGGATAGCCTGGTCGCGCCGCATTTCTTCCAGATTATCGTGCAGGATGGCCGCCTGTTTGGCAGCCCGATAGACATTTTAAACCGCGCCGCGCCCGTGGCGCTGCTGGCCATCGGGATGACGCTGGTCATCGCCACCGGCGGGATTGATCTCTCCGTCGGCGCGGTGATGGCTATCGCCGGGGCCACGGCAGCCTCCATGACCGTGGCCGGGCATAGCCTGCCGGTGGTCCTGCTTGCAGCCTTAGGCACTGGCGTGCTGGCCGGATTATGGAACGGCATTCTGGTGGCGGTGCTGAAAATCCAGCCCTTTGTCGCCACGCTCATTTTAATGGTGGCCGGGCGCGGCGTGGCGCAGCTGATTACGTCCGGGCAGATCGTCACCTTTAACTCCCCGAGCCTGGCGTGGCTCGGCAGCGGCAACCTTCTGTTCTTCCCGACGCCGGTGATGATTGCCCTGGTGACGCTCGTGGTGTTCTGGCTTTTCACCCGCAAAACGGCGCTGGGCATGTTCATTGAGGCCGTCGGGATCAACATCCGCGCCGCGCGCAACGCCGGGGTCAACACGCGGCTGATGGTTATGCTGACCTACGTGCTGAGCGGTATTTGCGCCGCCATCGCCGGCGTGATCGTCGCGGCGGATATTCGCGGAGCCGATGCCAACAACGCCGGGCTCTGGCTGGAGCTGGATGCGATCCTGGCGGTGGTGATCGGCGGCGGGTCGCTGATGGGCGGGCGCTTTAACCTGCTGCTCTCGGCGATCGGCGCGCTGATCATTCAGGGCATGAACACCGGGATCCTGCTTTCGGGATTCCAGCCGGAACTCAACCAGGTGGTGAAAGCGGTGGTCGTGCTCTGCGTGCTGATCGTCCAGTCGCCGCGCTTTGTCAGCATCATTAAGGGGATCCGTGGCCATGATAAAACGTAATTTACCGTTAATGATCACGCTGGGCGTGTTTGTGCTGGGCTATCTCTACTGCCTGACCCAGTTCCCGGGGTTTGCCTCGACGCGCGTGATCTGCAATATCCTGACCGATAACGCCTTTTTAGGCATCATCGCCGTCGGCATGACCTTTGTGATCCTCTCCGGCGGGATCGACCTCTCCGTCGGCTCGGTGATCGCGTTTACGGGCGTGTTCCTCGCGAAAGCGATCGGCTTCTGGGGCATCTCTCCGCTGGTGGCGTTTCCGCTGGTGCTGGCGATGGGCTGTGCGTTTGGCGCCTTTATGGGGCTGCTGATCGACGCGTTAAAAATTCCGGCATTTATCATTACCCTCGCGGGGATGTTCTTCCTGCGCGGGGTGAGCTACCTGGTGTCGGAAGAGTCGATTCCCATTAACCATCCGGTGTACGACACGCTCTCCAGCCTGGCGTGGAAAATCCCCGGCGGCGGCCGCCTGAGCGCGATGGGGCTGCTGATGCTGGGCGTGGTAGTGATTGGCATCTTCCTCGCCCACCGTACCCGGTTTGGCAATCAGGTTTACGCTATTGGCGGCAACGCCACGTCGGCCAACCTGATGGGGATCTCGACCCGCAGCACCACCATCCGCATTTATATGCTCTCGACCGGCCTGGCGACGCTGGCGGGGATCGTCTTCTCGGTGTATACCCAGGCGGGCTATGCCCTTGCAGGCGTTGGCGTGGAGCTGGATGCGATTGCTTCTGTGGTCATCGGCGGCACGCTGCTCAGCGGCGGCGTGGGGACGGTGCTGGGGACGCTGTTCGGCGTGGCGATTCAGGGGCTGATCCAGACCTATATCAACTTTGACGGCACGCTCAGCTCCTGGTGGACGAAGATCGCCATCGGCATTCTGCTGTTTATTTTTATTGCCCTGCAGCGCGGCCTGACGGTGCTCTGGGAGAACCGTCAAAGCTCGCCTGTTACCCGCGTGAACACATCGGTAACAGAGCGATAACATGCTGAAAGTCTAAACATTTTCCGGTAGCGGCCGATACTCTTTTTTTATGCCCAGAAATATCTCGCTACCGGAAATAATATCATGCTGAAAACGCTATCGATTCGTACCGGCTTGCTCTCTTTACTGGCCGTTATGACCCTTCTGCTGCTGATTGTCAGCGGCATTGGCATTTATGCCCTCACACAGAGTTCTTCTTCGCTGCAGCGCATTAATCACCTTCAGGGTGAGCAGATGGTGCAGCTTAATTCAGGCTATACGCTGATCCTCCGCGCGCGCAATGAAGCGGGTCAGGCCGTCCGCATGATGGAAATCGGCATGCTGGACGATGCGGCCAGCGCGGTAAAAAACATCAATCAGGAAGTTGCCCTGGCCCAGAAAACGCTGAAGGGCGTGATCGACGGCGGCGTGGCTGACGAGCAGGGGCAGCAGCTGCTCGATAAAGTGGCAGCCAGCCTGGCGGCGTATAACCAGCAGGGGATCAACCCGATGCTGAAAACCCTCAACGACCAGAGCGCGGACGGGTATTACGATCTGCTGGAGAAGACGCTGATCCCGCTGGCGTCAGCGTTTGATAACGACATGCAGGCGTTTCAGAAATGGAGCGAAGCGCGAGGTCAGGCGGAAGTGAGCGCCGTGCAGGCGAGCAAAACCCGCGTCCTGATCCTGATTATCGTCGCCGCGCTGCTGACGGCGGGCATTATCGTGCTGGCCTGGCTGGCGCTGCGCCATATGCTGCTCAAGCCGCTCTCGGCGTCGATTGCTCAGCTGGAGAACGTGGCGGCGGGCGATTTAACCCATACGCTGGCCGCGCCCGCGAGCCAGGAGTTTAACCGCCTTAACGCGGTCATTGAGGAGATGCGTCAGTCGCTGATGAACTCGGTTCTGCGGGTACGCGATGCCAGCGCGCAGATTGACACCGGCAGCCGCGAGCTGACGCTGGGGAACCGGGATCTCGCCGAGCGAACGGAATCCACCGCCACGTCGCTGGAGCAGACGGCGGCGAGCATGGAACAGATCACCGCCACGGTGAAGCTCAACGCCGATAACGCCGAGCAGGCGCACCAGCTGGCGAAGTCGGTGTCCGACACGGCCGATCACGGCAGCGAAATGGTCTGCTACGTGATTGAAAAAATGCGCGATATCTCCGGCAGCTCGGCGCGCATCGCTGACATCCTGAGCGTGATCGACGGCATTGCCTTCCAGACCAATATCCTGGCGCTTAACGCCTCCGTAGAGGCGGCGCGCGCGGGCGAGCAGGGGCGCGGGTTTGCCGTCGTCGCGGGCGAGGTGCGAAACCTGGCCAGCCGCAGCGCCGACGCGGCGAAGGAGATTCGTTCTCTTATCAGTGATTCGCAAACCCACGTTAACGAGGGCAGCGAGCTGGCCCAGCAGGCGGGCGAAACGATGGATGAGATCGCAACAGAAGTGCTGCGCATGACCAAACTGATGCGTGAGATTGCGACCGCGTCTCAGGAGCAGAGCCGCGGCATTGAGCAGGTGAATATTGCGGTAAACCAGATGGATGAAACCGCGCAGCAGAATGCGGCGCTGGTGCAGCAATCCTCCGCCGCGACCCGCTCCCTTGAGGAGCAGTCGCGTCAGCTGATGGAAGCTATGTCATCATTCAAAGTGACGACTCAGAACGCGGCATAATATTACCCAGCCCCGGTACGTTCTGTGCCGGGGTTTTATTCCTTCCGGAATTAAGCGCCCCGATATTATCGTGAATTTCGCCCATTAATATTTCCAGCGAGCTGGTTAAGGCTAATGCTTTTTCCGTCGGCTCAAGATATAAGCCTTTGCGGAGAAATAACGGCTCATCAAAGAGTTGATTAAAACGCTTTAATGCCAGACTCACCGCAGGGCGTGACATCTCCAGACGCAAAGAGGCCTTTGCCATGCTGCCGCAGCGGACGATTTCAATAAATACAGGGATAAGATTTAAATCAATGCCGGTATTAGCACGGGAATAATTTTTCATTGCGTTTCTGCTCCACGAAATATCTGTCAAACTGTTATGGAAATAATGCAGGAGCAGTGGCGAATATTAAAGCGTGTTTTTTATAAACACTTATACGGTAAAATATATAAATGAACAGGGGAGCCGGATCGGCTCCCCTGAAGAGAGGGATTACGCGTCCGGGTACTCGCGGATAAACCGTTCAACGTCTTCAACCATGTGGTTGTTGCCGACGAAGAACGAACGGCGCTGGTGAAGGCTTTCCGGCACGATCTCCAGAATACGCTCTTTACCGTCGCTCGCCTTACCGCCCGCCTGTTCGGCCAGGAACGCCATCGGGTTGCATTCGTACAGCAGACGCAGCTTCCCGTCCGGGTGGCTGGCGGTGCTTGGGTAGAGGTAGATGCCGCCTTTCAGCAGGTTACGGTGGAAATCCGCGACCAGAGAGCCAATATAGCGGGACGTGTACGGGCGCTGCGTCGCTTTATCTTCTTCCTGGCAGAATTTGATGTACTTCTTCACGCCGTTCGGGAAGCGGATGTAGTTACCTTCGTTAATGGAGTAGGTATTGCCCTTCTCCGGGAAGCGCATGCGTTCCTGGCTCAGACAGAAAACGCCCAGGGAAGGATCGTACGTAAAGGCATGTACGCCGCAACCGGTGGTGTAGACCAGCATGGTGGAGGAGCCATAGACGACGTAACCGGCAGCAACCTGATTAATGCCCGGCTGCAGGAAATCTTCTTCGGTCACCGGCGTGCCAACAGGCGTGACGCGGCGGTAGATGGAGAAAATGGTACCGACAGAAACGTTAACATCAATGTTGGAGGAGCCGTCGAGCGGATCCATCAGAACAACGTATTTCGCGTGTTCACACCCTTCGAAAACAACAATTTCATCTTCTTCTTCGGAGGCGATACCCGCAACGATGTCGCGCGCGCGCAGTGCAGCTTTCAGTTTTTCATTTGCGAACAGATCGAGTTTCTGTTGAACCTCGCCCTGAACGTTCTCGGCACCGCTGGCACCCAGGATATCGACCAGACCGGCCTTGTTGATATCACGGTGGATGATCTTAGCGCCCAGCTTTATTGCCGACAGCAAAGCAGTGAGTTCACCGGTAGCATGAGAGAACTCGTGCTGCTTTTCGACAATAAATTCACCTAACGTTTTCATAACACTTTCCCTGCATCTTTGTGAGTAGAGCGATTGTATGTTCACTAAAACGACTAAAGCCCAACAATCTTAACAAATATTCAAATAGTAGCGCAGAGGTGAATCGCGCCAGCAACATACGGATTTACCTGAAATGCGTTTCACAGCCGCTAACATGTGAGTAAAATGTGCGCCACATTGAAGAAGGATAGTGACGTATGCGCATTCATATATTGGGGATTTGTGGCACTTTCATGGGCGGACTGGCAATGCTGGCGCGCTCGCTGGGCCATGAGGTGACAGGTTCGGACGCCAATGTGTATCCGCCAATGAGCACACTTCTGGAGAAACAGGGCATCTCTCTTATTCAGGGCTACGATGCCAGCCAGCTGGATCCCGAGCCGGACCTGGTGATTATTGGCAACGCCATGACCCGCGGCAATCCGTGCGTTGAGGCGGTACTGGAACGCAATATTCCGTTCATGTCCGGCCCGCAGTGGCTGCATGACTTCGTCCTGCGCGACCGCTGGGTGGTTGCCGTTGCCGGTACTCACGGCAAAACGACCACCGCGGGCATGGCGACCTGGATCCTCGAAGCCTGCGGCTACAAGCCGGGCTTCGTCATCGGCGGCGTACCGGGTAATTTCGACGTCTCTGCGCGCCTGGGGGACAGCCCGTTCTTTGTGATCGAAGCCGACGAGTATGACTGCGCGTTCTTCGACAAGCGCTCCAAGTTCGTGCACTACTGCCCGCGCACGCTGATCCTCAACAACCTTGAGTTTGACCACGCGGATATTTTTGACGACCTGAAAGCCATACAGAAACAGTTCCACCACCTGGTGCGCATCGTGCCGGGCCAGGGCCGCATCATCCTGCCGGAAAACGACATCAACCTGAAGCAGACCCTGGCAATGGGCTGCTGGAGCGAGCAGGAGCTGGTGGGCGAGCAGGGCCACTGGCAGGCGAAGAAACTCAACGCCGATGCCTCCGAGTGGGAAGTGCTGCTCGACGGCGAAAAAGTGGGCGAGGTGAAGTGGGGCCTGGTGGGCGAACACAACATGCACAACGGCCTGATGGCGATTGCGGCAGCGCGTCACGTGGGCGTTCAGCCTGCGGATGCGGCGAATGCGCTGGGTTCGTTTATCAATGCCCGCCGCCGTCTGGAGCTGCGCGGTGAAGCCCACGGCGTCACCGTGTATGACGATTTCGCGCACCACCCAACGGCCATTCTGGCGACGCTTGCCGCCCTGCGTGGCAAAGTTGGCGGTACCGCGCGCATTCTGGCGGTGCTGGAACCGCGCTCGAACACCATGAAGATGGGCATCTGCAAAGACGATCTCGCGCCGTCGTTAGGACGTGCCGATGAAGTCTTCCTGCTGCAGCCGCAGCATATTCCGTGGCAGGTGGCGGAAGTGGCCGATGCCTGCATCCAGCCTGCGCACTGGAGCGCGGATGTGGATGCGCTCGCGGATATGGTGGTGAAAGCCGCTCAGCCCGGCGACCATATTCTCGTGATGAGCAACGGCGGTTTTGGTGGGATCCATCAGAAGCTGCTGGACGGGCTGGCGAAGAAAGCGGAAGCGGCCGCCGAGGCGTAAAAAAAAGCCCGGTGGCGCTAGCGCTTACCGGGCCTACGTTCTTTTCCCCCTCGCCCCTCCGGGGTGAGGGGAACGGATTACTCTTCGTTCTCAGACAGCTCGCGCAGATACTGGAAAATCAGGCGCGCAGACTTCGGCGGCTTATTCCCTTCTTTCTCTTTCTTCGCGTTGCGGATCAAGGAACGCAGCTGCTGGCGGTCGGCATCCGGCCACAGGTTCAACACTTCCGGTACGGCGTCATCACCCTGTTCAATCAGACGATCGCGGATCTGCTCCAGCTTATGGAACAGCGCAACCTGCTGGTTGTGGCGGTTTTTCAGCTTATCCAGCGCCTGGCGGATCGGATCAACATCGCGCTGACGCAGCATTTTCCCGATAAGCTGAAGCTGGCGACGACGGCCTTCTTTTTTGATTTTCTGTGCCAGTTCAATGGCATCGCGCAGATCCTGGTCGAGCGGGATCTTATCCAGCGCGTTTTTACCCAGTTCTACCATTTCCGCGCCAAGCTGTTTTAACTCTTCGGCGTCACGTTTAATTTCACTTTTACTGACCCAGATGATCTCATCATCTTCGTCTTCGATGTCATCACCGGGAACGTCGTCGAGCCAGTCTTCGGGCTGCTTAGTCATGTCAGGCTCCTTAAAAAAAGAGGCTAATGTTACCAGTTAAGACGCGCACTGAAAAACGGTTCTCTGTTAGACTTCAGTTAACTCTCTCTTACAGTATGGCATTTGCGATGAAAGTAACCTCACAAGTTGAAGCGCAGCGTAAGATTCTGGAAGAAGCCGTCTCCACCGCGCTGATGCTTGCTTCAGAAAAATCAGATGGCGCCGAAGTGGCGGTCAGCAAAACCACCGGCATTAGCGTGAGCACCCGCTATGGCGAAGTGGAGAATGTTGAATTCAACAGCGACGGCGCGCTGGGTATCACGGTATATCACCAGAATCGCAAAGGCAGTGCGTCATCCACCGATCTCAGTCCGGATGCCATCGCCCGTACGGTGCAGGCCGCGCTGGATATCGCCCGTTACACCTCACCGGATCCTTACGCCGGCGTGGCGGATAAAGATCTGCTGGCGTTTGACGCGCCGGATCTCGACCTGTTCCATCCGGCGGAAGTGACGCCGGACGAAGCGATTGAGCTGGCTGCCCGCGCCGAGCAGGCGTCCCTGCAGGCCGACAAGCGCATCACCAATACCGAAGGCGGCAGCTTTAACAGCCACTACGGCATCAAAGTCTTCGGCAACAGTCACGGCATGCTGCAGGGCTACTGCTCTACCCGCCACTCGCTCTCCAGCTGCGTCATCGCCGAAGAGAACGGTGACATGGAGCGCGACTACGCCTATACCATTGGCCGCGCGCTGGGGGATTTGCAGTCTCCGGAGTGGGTGGGTAAAGCGTGCGCCGAACGCACGCTGTCTCGCCTGTCGCCGCGTAAACTCTCCACCATGAAAGCCCCGGTGATTTTTGCCAACGAAGTGGCGACCGGTCTGTTTGGCCATCTGGTGGGCGCTATCGCGGGCGGTTCGGTGTACCGTAAATCGACCTTCCTGCTCGACTCGCTGGGCAAGCAGATCCTGCCGGAATGGCTCACCATCGAAGAGCATCCGCACCTGCTGAAAGGCCTGGCCTCCACGCCGTTCGACAGCGAAGGCGTGCGCACGGAGCGTCGTGACATCGTGAAAGACGGCATTCTGACCCAGTGGCTTCTGACCAACTACTCCGCGCGCAAGCTGGGGCTGAAAAGCACCGGGCACGCGGGCGGCATTCACAACTGGCGCATTGCCGGGCTGGGCCTCAACTTTGAGCAGATGCTGAAAGAGATGGGCACCGGTCTGGTGGTGACCGAGCTGATGGGTCAGGGCGTCAGCGGCATCACCGGCGATTACTCTCGCGGCGCGGCGGGCTTCTGGGTTGAAAACGGCGAAATCCAGTATCCGGTGAGCGAAATTACCATCGCTGGCAATCTGAAGGATATGTGGCGCAATATCGTTACGGTCGGTAACGATATTGAAACACGCAGCAATATACAGTGTGGTTCTGTATTACTCCCGGAAATGAAAATCGCCGGACAATAGAGATAGCGTTTTGTTAATAATAAAAAAGGAAGTGAGCAATGCGTAAACATCTGTTAGCGATCGTCGCGGCTTCAACGCTGGTTCTTGGCTCTTCTGCGTTTGCTGCCGATCTTGAAGACGACATGGGCATCCTCGGGCAAAACCTGAAGGTGGTGCAGAAAACCGACAATGCGGCGGAAATGAAAGACGCGCTGACCAAAATGCGTGAAGCGGCGCTGGACGCACAAAAAGCGACGCCTCCTAAACTGGAAAGCAAAGCGGCAGACAGTGCAGAGATGAAAGACTACCGCCACGGCTTTGACGTGCTGGTCGGCCAGATCGACGGCGCGCTGAAGCTCGCTAACGAAGGCAAAGTGAAGGAAGCCCAGGCGGCGGCCGAGCAGTTTGTGACGACCCGTAATACGTATCACAAGAAATACCGTTAACCGATCGCGCATCTGACAAATAATCAGCGGGGGCCAGTGGCCCCCGTTTTTTTGCGCGGTAATAAGTAAACCCTATCGCCATCACATTTTTGCGTCACCACGCCTGAACGTTTTCGCTTCCCCGGCGCGCGTTTTGCCGCTGGAATACGTGATATTCATCACGCAAATGCCGTGATTAATCCAGATTCACCGTATTTATGTGGCACAGATCACTGCTGCGGCTCCCCTTTCCACTTCGAAGTGGAAAACAACTCGCTACAAACAATTCCCCCCCAACGTTAGTTTTATTCCAGAGCCATTAACGGGGTAAGACCAGTGATTAACGGAGCGGTAATGAACGACGTTGGGGAACAGGCAGAGCAAACAGAACAGCTCGCGAACACCATGCTGCAGCAGGTTTATGCCCTGCTGGCCCGGAACAACATCATCCCCAATGCGGTACAGGAGCAGATGCTTACTTCCCACGTGCGCGCCATGGCGCACCGGTCCGTGACCGGCGAGCCGCTGCCGGAGGTTGAAGCAGAGCTGTTTGACGAAATTTCACCGGATTCAATGCGGCTTGCCCGTGAAGTGGTGGCGCAGTTTGGCAACCTTCCAGATGAAGAGGCCTGGCTGCTCTCCGTTCACTTTGAAGTCGCGAAAGACAACCTTTAAGGAGCAACACATGGAACAGATTACAGTCGTGATTGGCGATCGCCTGGGTAAAGGTCAGAAAGTGGCGGCCGGTGTGGAAAAAGCAGGTGGACGCGCGGTTGTCGTACCGGGCATGGCGGCAGACATGAAGCTCGGTGACGTGATGAAAGCAGAAAACGCCACCTTCGGCATCTCCTTCTGCGGCAGCGGCGGCGCGGGTGCCATCACCGCCCAGACCAAATATGGCTACAAGGCCAAATACGGTATGCGTTCCGTGGATGAAGGCGTCACCGCCATCAACGAAGGCTGCAACGTGCTGGGCTTTGGCTTTATGGATAAAGAAGAGCTGGGCGAGCGTCTGGTACAGGCGTGGCAGAAAAAATACGGCGCATAAGCATGAAAGAACAGTTCACAACCACGGTGAGAGTGAAGGGGAAGGGCGACGCCAAAGCGCGCGCCTTTGCCGACGCGCTCAACCACGTTCAGGCCGCGGTGATGAAAGCCTCACCGCATATCTTACTGCGTATTGAGCCACAGGATGTGCAGGTCGTTCAGGCGCAAGAAGCGGTGCGAAAAGAAGCGTTTCTGTTCTTCTTTCTGCGCCGGGAAAGACGCACCTACAGCGTGGAGCTGGATGTGACCGTCAACGTGACCGCCATCAATCTCGACCAGGTGGATTTCGTCACGCAACGCTGATTATTCATAAAAGGGCAGACTGATGTTCTTAATTATATTAATAAAATCGCTCATCATCGGCGGCCTGGTAGGCGTCGGTGTCGGGGCCGGGGCTGCACGCATGTTTCATGCGCCTACCACTCAGGGTATGGGCGCGTTTCGTACGTTGGGGGAACTGAACTCCTGCGAAGGGGATCCGGCGTCCCACTTCTCCTTTGGGTTAGGCTTCTTCTTTAACGCCTGGGCCTCTTCCGTGGCCGCAGGGGCTTTCACACAGGACGTTGACCACCGCATCATCCCGAACTGGGGTGCGGCCGCGCTGATGATCAAAAACCGTAACGTCGGCGAAACGCTGCACGATCCGCGCAAAATGGCGATTGCCTGCGGCGTGATCGGCATGATCGTCGTGACCTTCCTTAACCTGACTGCCTCCTCCGTGCCCGCTGCGCTTCAGGTCACCGCCGTGAAGGTGCTGGTGCCTGCCGCGAACCTGCTGGTCAACACCGTGATGCCGGTGATCTTCTGGCTGGCGGCCATCGATGCGGGTAAAAAATCGGGCTTCTGGGCCACCATCTTTGGCGGCGCGGCGCAGCTGATTATGGGCAACGCCGTACCGGGCCTGGTGCTGGGGATCCTGATCGGTAAAGGCGTGGAAGAGAGCGGCTGGAACCACGTCACCAAAGTGATGATGGCGGCGATCGTTCTGCTGTTCGTGCTGAGCGGCTTCTTCCGCGGCTTCGACATGAAGATGATCGAATCCTTCCATCTGACCGTGCCCAACTGGCTCGACATGATCCACAACTCGCTCAGCGGTAAATAACAGGAGCCTCTAAATGGAACAGAATAAAGGTTTTTGGTATGCCGACTGGTCGTTCCCGATCTTCGTTGGCCTGCTCTCCTCCGGCGTGTTTGCCGGGACGCACATGTACTACCTCTACGGCATCGGCGCGTTTAACGAAGTGGCCTTCGTGGCGATGCTGAAAGCGGGAATTGACACCGGCGTTTACGGCGCGGTGGCGGCGTTCGGCGCGAGCTTCCTGTTCGCCCGTATTATCGAAGGCTCGCTGGTCGGTATTCTCGACATCGGCGGGGCGATCCAGACCGGCGTGGGCCTCGGGGTTCCGGCGCTGCTGCTGGGCGCGGGGATCATGTTCCCGGTGACCAACTTCATTGCCGCGCTGATCACCGGCCTGGTGATTGGCCTTGCGATTGGCTACGTCATCATCCTGGCGCGTAAGTTCACCATCAACCAGAGCAACTCCACCTACGGCGCAGACGTGATGATGGGCGCGGGCAACGCTTCCGGCCGCTTCCTCGGACCGTTGATTATCCTCAGCGCCATGACCGCCTCCATTCCGATTGGCGTGGGTTCTCTGCTGGGTGCGCTGCTGTTCTACATCTGGCAGAAGCCCATTACCGGTGGCGCTATCCTCGGCGCAATGATTCTGGGCTGGCTGTTCCCGGTTGCCCTTTAATACCCGCGGGCGCTCCGGCGCCTGCCTTTTCAGGAGATCCTCATGTTTGATTTACTCCTGCGCCGTGCGCGCCTCGCCGACGATACCCTGACCGATATCGCCATTCAGGACGGGAAGATCGCCGCGACGGGCGACATAGACGCTCCCGCCCGCAAAACGGTGGAGCTAAACGGTGACGTGTTCGTCAGCGCAGGCTGGATTGACTCCCACGTACACTGCTATCCGAACTCCCCGATTTACCACGACGAACCGGACAGCGTGGGCGTTGCCACCGGCGTGACCACCGTGGTAGACGCGGGCAGCACCGGGGCCGACGACGTGGACGATTTCTACGCGATTACCCGCAAGGCCTCCACCGAGGTCTTTGCCCTGCTGAACATCTCCCGCGTGGGGCTGATTGCCCAGAACGAGCTGGCCAACATGGCCAATATTGACGCCGACGCGGTGAAAGAGGCGGTGAAACGCCATCCTGATTTTATCGTCGGCCTGAAGGCGCGCATGAGCAGCAGCGTGGTCGGTGACAACGGCATCACGCCGCTGGCGCGCGCCAAAGCCATTCAGAAAGAGAACGGCGACCTGCCGCTGATGGTGCACATTGGCAACAACCCGCCGAACCTCGACGAAATTGCCGAGCTGCTGAGCTCTGGCGACATCATCACCCACTGCTACAACGGCAAGCCTAATCGCATTCTGACGCCCTCCGGCGAATTGCGCGCCTCCATTACGTCTGCGCTGAAGCGCGGCGTGCGTCTGGACGTCGGCCACGGCACGGCAAGCTTCAGCTTTGAGGTGGCGAAACGCGCCATCGCGATGGGCATTCTGCCGCACACCATCAGCTCGGACATCTACTGCCGCAACCGCATCAACGGCCCGGTGGGCTCGCTGGCAAGCGTGATGTCGAAATTCCTCGCCATCGGCATGTCATTGCCGCAGGTGATTGACTGCGTCACGGCGAACGCCGCCGACGGCCTGCGCCTGACGCGCAAAGGCCGCATTCAGCCGGGTCTCGATGCCGACCTGACGCTGTTCACCCTTAAACGTCAGCCGACGGTGCTGACGGATGCCGAAAACGACAGCCTACAGGCTGAACACATACTGGTGCCGCTTGCCGCGATCCGCGCGGGCAAGGGCTACATGACTGAACAAGGGAGCACGGAACATGCCTTCGATTTATGAGAAGTACCGCTTAAAGCAGGTTATCAACACCTCTGGCCGCATGACGGCGCTGGGCGTCTCCACGCCGCGTCCGGAGGTGGTACAGGCGGCGATGGACGGCATGAATCACTATTTCGAGATGAAGGATCTGGTCAATAAAACCGGAGAATACATCGCGAAGCTGCTGGACGTGGAAGGGGCGACGGTGGTCTCCTGCGCGTCGGCGGGCATTGCCCAGTCCGTGGCCGCGGTGCTGGTGAAAGACAGCGACTGGCTGCTGGAAAACCTGCACGTGACCCCGATTGAGAACAACGAGATCGTCCTGCCGAAAGGGCACAACGTGAACTTTGGCGCGCCGGTGGGCACCATGGTGGCGCTTGGCGGCGGCAGGCTGGTGGAAGCGGGTTACGCCAACGAATGTTCCGCCGATCAGCTGGCGGCGGCGATTACCCCGCGCACGGCGGCGATCATGTACATCAAATCTCACCACTGCGTGCAGAAAAGCATGCTCAGCGTCGAGCAGGCGGCGGTTGTCGCACGTAAACACGACTTGCCGCTCATCGTCGATGCCGCGGCGGAAGAAGATCTGCACGTGTACTACCGCGCCGGCGCGGACCTGGTGATCTACAGCGGTGCGAAGGCGATCGAAGGCCCAACCAGCGGGCTGGTGATCGGCAAGACCCAGTACGTTGAGTGGGTGAAGCGCCAGACGGCGGGGATTGGCCGCGCCATGAAGGTGGGTAAAGAGGGCATTCTTGGCCTGACCTGCGCCATCGAACACTATCTGACGGCCACCAAAGAGAGCGGTGCCGAGATGGTGGCGAAAATGACGCCGTTTATCGAGGCGCTCAACACCCTGAACGGTGTGACCGCGCGCGTGGTCTGGGACAGCGCCGGACGCGACATCGCCCGCACCGAGATTAAGTTTGACGAAGCCACCACCGGCCTCGGCACGGGGGACCTGGTGGCGAAGCTCAAGCAGGGCGAGTACGCCATTTACTTCCGTGGCTACAAGGCCAACGAAGGGATTATCGAGGCGGACGTGCGCAGCGTGAATGCTGACCAGCTGAACATTGTGTACCGCCGCATTAGTGAAGTATTAGGACAGGAGAAAAACGCATGAAACTGACCCCCAACTTTTACCGTGACCGCGTCTGTCTGAACGTGCTGGCTGGCTCAAAGGCCAACGCCAGCGCCATCTACGAGGCGGCGGAAGGCCACGTGCTGGTGGGCGTGCTCTCCAAAAATTACCCGGACGTGGCGAGCGCCGTTGCCGATATGCGCGAATACGCGAAGCTGATTGATAACGCGCTCTCCGTTGGCCTGGGCGCGGGCGATCCGAACCAGTCGGCGATGGTGAGTGAAATCTCCCGCCAGGTGCAGCCGCAGCACGTTAACCAGGTCTTTACCGGCGTGGCCACCAGCCGCGCGCTGCTGGGGCAGAACGACTCCGTGGTCAACGGTCTGGTCTCTCCGACCGGTACCGTCGGGATGGTGAAAATCTCCACCGGCCCGTTGAGCAGCGCGGCGCCGGACGGCATTGTGCCGGTGGAAACGGCGATTGCTCTGCTGAAAGATTTCGGCGGCAGCTCTATCAAATACTTCCCGATGGGCGGCCTGAAGTGCCGTGACGAGTACAAAGCGGTAGCGGAAGCCTGCGCCCGTCACGACTTCTGGCTGGAGCCGACCGGAGGTATCGATCTGGAAAACTATGAGGCGATCCTGCAGATCGCCCTCGACGCGGGCGTGAGCAAAATCATCCCGCATATCTACAGCTCGATTATCGACAAAGCCAGCGGCGATACGCGTCCGGAAGATGTGCGTACCCTGCTGGCGATGACGAAGAAGCTGGTGAAGTAGAACTCACACCTATACAGGAGCCACCATGCACACCCGTACCTTGCTTGTCGCTTCACTCTCAATGTTCGCCACCGCCGCTGTCGCCCAGACGCAATACGCCTGGGTGGGTACCTATAATCCAAACGGTGAAGGGCTGTACCGTTTTACTGTTAACCCGCAAACCGGCGCGCTGAACGATAAAACGCGGGTAAGCAAACTGCCGAATGCGGCGCAGTTGACCCTTTCACAGGACGGCAAAACGCTGTATCTGGCAAGCGAAGTGGAGCAGGGCGTGGTGCAGGCGCTGCGCGTCGGCGATAACGGTGAGCTGAGCGAGCTCAGTCAGGTGGCCTCCGGCGGTGCCGGGCCGGTGTATCTCTCCCTGACGCCGAACGGCCAGCATCTGCTGGTGGCGAACTACGTCAGCGGCTCCATTGCCGTTTTACCCGTTAACGCAGACGGCAGCCTGGGTGACGCCACGGACACACATCAGGATCAAGGCGAACCGGGCGCGGCGAAGCCGGAAGCTGCCGTCGAGGGCAGTTTCGCGATCAGCGATCATAACGGCCCCCATGCGCATATGATCGCCGCCGATCCGAGCGGGAAATACGTGTTTTCCACCGATCTTGGGCTGGATCGCATCTACCAATATCGCTTTGACGATCGGACAGGAAAGCTGACGCCGAACGATCCGCCGTTTATCAGCGCCTCCTCGAAAGGCGCCGGGCCGCGCCACTTTGTCTTTACGCCGAAGGGCGATGCCCTGTGGCTGATTAACGAAGAGGCGTCTACGCTCACCCGGTATACCGTGAATACCAACGGCACCCTGAAAGAGGGTAAAACGGTTTCTGCTCTGCCGGAAGGTTACAAAGGCACCAGCTTTGCTGCCGGGCTCGCATTAAGCGCCGACGGTAAGCAGCTGTATGTGGCTAACCGTTTGCATAACAGCATCGGCCACTTTACCGTAACGGCGGAGGGCACGCTGACGCATCAGGACGATGTGTGGACGCGCGGTGACTACCCGCGCACCCTGACGCTCGATAAACAGGGGCGCTGGCTGTACGTCATGAACCAGCGCAGCGACAACATTACCCGTTTCCGCGTGGCGCCGGACGGGAAATTAACCTTCGAACCGGACTATACCCCGGTCGGCAGCCCATCCCAGATGGTCATTTCACCTTAAGCCGTAAGAGGACAACGACGTGCGATTTCCGAACCAACGTTTGGCGCAACTTTTCGACCTGTTGCAAAACGAGACGCTGCCGCAGGACGAGCTGGCGCAGCGGCTGTCGGTCTCCACGCGAACCGTCCGTGCGGACATCACCGCCCTGAACGCGCTGCTGGCCAGCCACGGCGCGCAGTTCATCCTGAGCCGGGGCAACGGCTACCAGCTCAAAATTGAGGATGCCGAGCGCTATCAGCAGCTTCAGGCATCCCACCCGCGCGCGCTGCGTATCCCGCGGACCGGGCCGGAGCGCGTGCATTATCTGGTGGTGCGTTTTCTGACCTCTGCGTTTTCGCTTAAGCTGGAGGATCTGGCGGACGAGTGGTTCGTCAGCCGCGCCACGCTGCAAAGCGATATGGCGGAGGTGCGCGAGTGGTTTCATCGCTACAACCTGACGCTGGAAACCCGTCCGCGCCACGGCATGAAGCTGTTTGGCAGCGAGATGTCGACCCGCGCCTGCCTGACCGATCTGCTCTGGGAGCTGGCGCAGCAGGACAGCCTGAACCCGCTGGTAACCGACGTGGCGCTGAATGCGGGCGTGGCGGAGCAGATGGTGCCGGTGCTGCACGACGCCTTGACCCGTCACCACATTCGCCTGACCGATGAAGGCGAGCTGTTCCTGCGCCTGTACTGCGCGGTATCGGTACGTCGCATCAGCGAAGGTTACCCGCTGCCGGAATTCCATGCCGAAGACGTGGAAGAGAACGTGCGCGAGGCGGCGAAGGATATCGCGGTGACCATCCAGCAGCTGGCGGGCAAGGCGCTTTCGCCGTCGGAGGAGAGCTGGCTGTGCGTGCACATTGCGGCGCGGCAGATTCAGGAGATCGCGCCCAGCGCCATTAACGCTGACGACGACGAGGCGCTGGTCAACTACATCCTGCGCTATATCAACGCTCACTATAACTACAACCTGCTCAGCGACGCGCAGCTGCACGCGGACCTGCTCACGCACATCAAAACCATGATCACCCGCGTGCGGTATCAAATCATGATCCCCAATCCGCTGCTGGATAACATCAAGCAGCACTACCCGATGGCGTGGGACATGACGCTGGCCGCGGTGTCGAGCTGGGGCAAATACACGCCGTATGTGATCAGCGAAAACGAGATTGGCTTCCTGGTGCTGCATATTGGCGTCGGGCTTGAGCGCCACTACAACATCGGCTACCAGCGTCAGCCGCGCGTGCTGCTGGTATGCGACGCCGGTAACGCCATGGTGCGCATGATTGAGGCGGTACTGCAGCGTAAATACCCGCAGATTGAGGTGACGCGCACGCTCACCCTGCGCGAGTACGAGCTGGCGGAAACCATTAGCGAAGACTTTGTGATCGCGACCGCCCGCGTCAGCGAAAAGTCAAAACCGGTGGTGATGATCGCCCCATTCCCGACCGACTACCAGTTAGAGCAGATTGGCAAACTGGTGCTGGTGGACCGCACCCGCCCGTGGATGCTGGATAAATACTTCGACGCGGCCCATTTCCGCATTATCAACAAGCCGATCGATCAGCAGACGCTGTTCCGCGAGCTATGTGAACAGCTTGAGGCCGAAGGCTTTGTCGGCGCGGAGTTTCTGGATTCGGTTGTTGAGCGTGAAGCTATCGTCAGCACCATGCTCGGCGACGGCATCGCGCTGCCGCACTCCCTCGGCCTGCTGGCGCAGAAAACGGTGGTCTACACCGTGCTCGCCCCGCACGGCGTGCAGTGGGGCGACGAAACCGCGCACGTTATCTTCCTGCTCGCCATCAGCAAAAGCGAGTACGAAGAGGCGATGGCGATTTACGATATTTTCGTCACTTTCCTGCGCGAGCGGGCGATGTCACGGCTCTGTAGCTGCGAGGATTTTGCCGGGTTTAAGGCGGTGGCGATGGAGAGTTTGAGTCGTTTTTGAGATAAGGGCGGATGGATAATATCCGCCTTTGATCAACGCAGATGATGCACAACCTGGTTGCTGCTGCCTCGCCAGATGAGTGCCGGGTCTTTTAAATCTTGCATGAACTTGCCGTCGACCAGCACGTTAATCAGATCCACGACTTCCATCTGCTGCGCATTCAGTTCATCCAGCTTGTAGCCCGTCCAGACCCAGATATCTTTTCCCGGACATTCTGCGCGAATGCGCTCCACCAGCTTCAACATATCCGGCACGTTTTGCGGGTGCAGGGGATCGCCGCCGGAGAGCGAGATCCCCTGGCGTTTGATGCGCGTGTCGTTCAGGTCGTTGATGATTTTATCTTCCATCTCCGCGGTGAACGGCATGCCGGAATTGAGTCGCCAGGTGCTTTTGTTGTAGCAGCCGGGGCATTCGTGGACGCAGCCTGAAACAAACAGGGTGCAGCGGGTGCCGGGGCCGTTGACGATGTCGACAGGGTAGTACTGGTGATAGTTCATTGTGAATAACCACGCCGGGTGGCGCTGCGCTTACCCGGCCTACAAAAGAGAGCGGTCCGTAGGCCCGGTAAGCGCAGCGCCACCGGGCATTAACGTGGCAGCGGATTAACCGATCTGCCCATTTCCCAGATGCTTCACGCGGCGCTTCACCTCTTCCTGCTTGCCGGCGTTAAACGGACGGGCGTCCGGGCTGCCGAGATAGCCGCATACGCGACGGGTCACGGAGACGCGAGCCGCATCGTGGTTGCCGCATTTCGGGCAGGTGAAGCCTTTACTGGTACATTCAAACTCACCGGTGAAGCCGCACTCGTAACACTCATCAATTGGCGTGTTGGTCCCGTAATACGGCACGTGCTGGTAGCTATAGTCCCACACGTCCTCCAGCGCCTTCAGGTTGTGCTGAATGTTCGGGTACTCGCCGTAGCAGATGAAGCCGCCGCTGGCGATCGGCGGATAGGCCGCTTCGAAGTCGATCTTGTCGTACGGGTTTACCTTTTTCTCGACGTCGAGGTGGAAGCTGTTGGTGTAGTACCCTTTATCGGTCACGCCTTCCACAATCCCGAATTCGGCGGTGTCCAGACGGCAGAAGCGGTCGCACAGGTTCTCGCTTGGGGTGCTGTACAGGCTGAAACCGTAGCCGGTTTCCTCTTTCCACTGGTCTACCGCGTCGCGCAGGCGCTGAACGATGGCGATGCCTTTCTCACGCAGTGCTTCGCTGTCGTACATGTGCGTGTCGCCAAACAGGGCGTTGATGGTCTCGTGAATGCCGATGTAGCCCAGCGAAATCGACGCGCGGCCGTTTTTGAAGATCTCGGATACGTCATCGTCCGCCTTCAGGCGCACGCCGCAGGCCCCTTCCATATAGAGGATCGGCGCCACGCGGGCTTTGACCCCTTCGAGGCGCGCAATGCGGGTCATCAGCGCCTTACGCGCCAGCTGCAGGCGCTCATCCAGCAGTTTCCAGAATTCAGCTTCATTAGCTTTTGCCTCCAGCGCGATGCGCGGCAGGTTGAGGCTGATCACGCCCAGGTTGTTACGCCCGTCGTGGATCTGCTCGCCGTTTTCGTCTTCGTAGACGCCGAGGAAGCTGCGGCAGCCCATTGGCGTTTTAAACGAACCGGTGACTTTGACGACCTGATCGTAGTTAAGGATGTCCGGGTACATGCGCTTGCTCGCGCACTCCAGCGCCAGCTGTTTGATGTCGTAGTTCGGGTCGCCAAACTTGTGGTTCAGGCCGTCGCGAATCGCGAACACCAGTTTCGGGAACACGGCGGTTTTACGGTTTTTGCCGAGGCCGGAAATACGGTTGCGCAGGATCGACTGCTGGATCAGGCGTGATTCCCAGCTGGTGCCCAGCCCAAAGCCGAAGGTTACAAACGGCGTCTGGCCGTTGGCGGTGTGCAGCGTGTTCACCTCATATTCCAGCGACTGGAAGGCGTCGTAGCACTCTTTCTCGGTACGGGAATGCGCATAGCCGTCCGCGTCCGGAATCTGCCACTCTTCGGCGGTTTTACGGTGCTTGTTGAAGCTCGCCGTCACGAACGGGGCCAGCACTTCGTCAATGCGGTTAATGGTGGTGCCGCCGTAAATATGGCTGGCGACCTGAGCGATGATCTGCGCCGTGACCGCGGTAGCCGTGGAGATTGACTTAGGCGGTTCAATCTCCGCGTTACCCATTTTAAAGCCGTGGGTCAGCATGCCTTTCAGATCGATCAGCATGCAGTTGAACATCGGGAAGAACGGCGAATAGTCGAGATCGTGGTAGTGGATCTCGCCGCGCTCGTGCGCCGAGACCACGTCGCGCGGCAGCAGATGCTGACGGGCATAGTGTTTGGCGACGATACCGGCCAGCAGGTCGCGCTGGGTGGGGATCACTTTACTGTCTTTATTGGCGTTTTCATTGAGCAGCGCAGAGTTGGTCTGCTCCACCAGGCCACGGATCTCCTGGTTCAGGCGGCCGCGCTTCTCGCGCTGCACGTCTCGATCGTGGCGGTACTCAATGTAGGCGCGCGCCAGCTGCTTGTAGGGCCCTGCCATGAGCTGGTTCTCAACCGCGGTCTGGATCTCGTTGATATCAACCTGGCTGCGTTCATTCATCTGGCTGCTAACGACTTCTGCGACGGTGGCGCAGTAATCTGCGTCATCGACTCCCGCTGCTTTAGCTGCACGCAGAATGGCTTCCTGGATGCGCTCTGATTTAAACGGCACTTTACAGCCATCACGTTTCATCACATGCGGTGTCATGATCACTCCATTATTAAAAACAGGTTATCCACAGAGGTGGAGAAGTATTCACCGGACGCATTTCCCGCCAGGCCAAAGACTTCCCGCGTTCCCAGCTCGTGTTATCCACAATTCCGGCCAGCGTAAGCGCCGTCTTGTTGTTGGAATAGTAGACGATAAATACAAGATGTTGGGTCGGCGTGCATTTTAAGTGCTACATATAGTGATTTGCATCAAACATGTTTGCGATTTATTTGATGCAGAACAAAGTAAAAAGACGAGAGTACAAACGACGGGCGCTTCAGCGATTGTAAAGGCGGGCGAGAAAAATCTGATTAATTATTCAACAAAAACAGTAAAGTAAGCCGGGTGCTGAGCCGCACCCGGCAGGGAAAGTTACTGCTGCAACCACCAGACGGCTTCAAACGGACGGAGTGACGTCGTTTGCGGTGCCGGGTAGTTACTCATCAGCACCTGCGACTTATCGCTGAGAGCCTCTGTCTGCCATTCCTGCGGAGTAGGACTCAGGTTCGCCACCACCATCAGCGTCTGCCCCTGCCACTGGCGGCGATAGCACCACAGGGAAGGGTGTTCCGGCAGGAGATCCTCATAATCCCCCCACGTCAGCACCGGGAGGGTTTTGCGCAGGCGAATCAGCGACTGATAGGTGTAGAACACCGAATCCGCATCGTCCAGCGCCGCGCGGGCGTTCACGGTTTCGTAGTTATCGCAGACCCCAATCCACGGCTCGCCCTCGGTAAAGCCCGCATTGTGCGACGCGTCCCACTGCATTGGGGTTCGCCCGTTGTCGCGGGACTTGCTCGCCAGAATCGCCAGTAATTCCTCCGGCTCGCGGCCGCTGGCGCGCAGTTCGGCGAACATGTTCAGACTTTCCACGTCGCGGTAATCGGTGATGCGGCTGAAGTGCGGGTTGGTCATGCCAAGCTCTTCACCCTGATAGATATACGGCGTGCCCTGCATCCCGTGCAGCACCATGCCGAGCATTTTCGCGGCGTGAACCCGGTATTCTCCTTCGTCACCGAAGCGCGACACGATGCGCGGCTGATCGTGGTTACACCAGAACAGCGCATTCCAGGCTTTGTTGTGCATCCCCTGCTGCCAGTGGCGGAAGAGGGTTTTCAGCGCCACGAAGTCCGGCTTCGCCAGCGTCCACTTTTCGCCGCCCGGGTAGTCCACCTTCAGATGATGGAAGTTAAAGGTCATCGACAGCTCGCGCCCGTCGAGAGAAGCATACTGCTGGCAGTTCTCCAGCGAGGTCGAGGACATCTCGCCTACCGTCATCAGGTTGCGCGGCGTAAAGACGTCGCGGCTCATCTCCTGGAGATATTCATGAATGCGCGGCCCGTCGGTATAGAAGCGGCGACCGTCGCCGATGTTGTCATCAGGGAAATCCTGATCTTTTGAAATCAGGTTAATGACGTCCAGACGCAGGCCGTCCACGCCGCGATCGGCCCAGAACTCGCACACCTTTTTCAGCTCGGCGCGCACCGCCGGGTTTTCCCAGTTGAGGTCCGCCTGCTCTGGCGCGAACAGGTGCAGGTAATACTGCTCGCTCTCGGCGTGCCAGCGCCAGGCGTTGCCGCCAAACTTGGAGCGCCAGTTGTTGGGAAGCTGCTCCGGCGTGCCGTCTCGCCAGATGTAGAACTGGCGGTACGGGCTCGCTTTGTTCAGCGACTCGCGGAACCAGGCGTGCTGCGTGGAGGTGTGGTTAAACACCATGTCCAGCACGATGCGAATGCCGCGCGCGTGCGCCTCAGCGACCAGCTCGTCGAAATCATCCAGCGTGCCGTAGGCCGGATCGATGGCGGTGTAGTTCGCCACGTCGTAGCCGTTGTCCACCTGCGGAGAGATATAAAACGGCGTCAGCCAGATGGCGTCAATGCCGAGGGTTTTCAGATAGTCCAGACGCTGCGTCACGCCGCGTAAATCGCCGGTGCCGCTGCCGGTGGTGTCCTGGAAGCTCTTTGGGTAAATCTGGTAGATGACGCCGTTCTGCCACCAGTGAGGAAGGGTATTCATAATGCGTTCCTGCAAATGCGAAGGGGCGCAACTGCGCCCCGAAAGATGAAGTTAAACAATCTGCAGCGAGCCCTGACGGAACTTACGCTGGTAAACCACGGTGGTCAGCGCCATTGGGACGATGATGGCGATGGCCATTGCCAGGGCAAACACCTGCCAGTAAGCGGGCTGGATGGAGAGGATGCCCGGCAGGCCGCCGACGCCAATCCCGTTCGCCATCACGCCGTTCAGTCCACACACCAGGCCTGCCAGACCGGAACCGATCATCGCGCAGAGCATCGGGAAGCGGTATTTCAGGTTGATACCGTACATTGCCGGTTCGGTGACGCCGAGGTAGGCGGAGATGGCCGCCGGAACGGAGATCTCGCGTTCGTTGTGCTTGCGGCTGACGATAATGATGCCGGTCACCGCGGACGCCTGAGCAATGTTCGACAGGGCGATAATCGGCCAGACCGGCGTGCCGCCGAGGCTCTGGATCATCTGCATATCAATCGCCAGCGTGGTCTGGTGCACGCCGGTGATCACCAGCGGGGCGTACAGGAAGCCAAACAGCGCGGCGCCAATCGGGGCGAAGCTGCCGGTCATCAGGTGACGCACCGCGAAGGCCACGCCGTCGCCAATCATGCGGCCAAACGGACCGATAAAGGCATGCGCCAGGAAGACCGCCAGAATCAGCGAGCACACCGGCACCACCACCAGATAAAGGTAATCCGGCACGATGCGTTTCAGTCGGGTTTCAATAAAGCCCAGCGCCAGGCCCGCCAGCAGGGCCGGAATGACCTGCGCCTGATAGCCCACTTTGGCGATGCTAAACAGGCCGAAGTTCCACACCTCTGGCACCTGTTGACCAAGTAAGTAAGCGTTCATTAACTGCGGAGAGACCAGCGTGACGCCGAGTACAATACCGAGGATCGGCGTACCGCCCATCTTGCGCACTGCGGACCAGCAAATCCCGACCGGCAGATAGAAGAAGATCGCTTCGCCAATCAGCCACAGGAAGTCGTACACGGTTTTCAGCGCCGGGTACATCTGCGCCAGGGTCTTGCCGTCGCTCATCGGCACGTCGCCGATGACGTTACGGAAGCCTAAAATCAGGCCTCCGCTGATCAGCGCCGGCAGCAGCGGGAAGAAGATCTCCGCGAAGTGGGAAATCAGCTGCTCGTGCCACTTCATATTCTGGCGCGCAGCCTTTTTGGCCTGCTCTTTATCCGCCGCGCTGTGCCCGGTGGTCGCCAGCAGAGCCTGATAGTAATCGCCCACTTCGGTACCAATCACCACCTGGAACTGACCGGCGTTGGTGAAGCAGCCTTTTACCATTTTCAGCTCTTCAATCGCCTTCGGGTTCGCTTTGGCCGGATCGTTCAGAACGAAGCGCAGGCGGGTAATGCAATGGCTAACGGTTGCGATGTTTTCGCGGCCGCCGACCAGGACGATCAGCTGATCGATATCTGCTTGTTTGACTTTACTCATCATGAAACCTCATGACAGATGGTGAAAGGGTGTAATGACCTGAGCGCAAGCCTACTCCTTCAGCGCGACGGCGAAAATGGGAACGTTCCCGAAATCGGGCGAAGATCACAATAAACCGATTGGTGGGGGTTATGAAAGGTGGGCAGGAATAACGATCTGACGTGGCTCTGCGCGCCCGTTGATCTGCTCGATCAGCTGCGCGGCGGCCTGTCTGCCGGACTCAGCGTAGCCCGGATCGACGGTGATGATCTCCGGGTGCAAAAACTTCATCAGCGGCGTGCTGCCGACACTCGCGACCTGCAGACCGTCGATACGCTGCTCCTGCAGATATTTACTCGCGCCCAGCGCCAGCGTATCCGTGGCGCACACCAGCGCGGTGGTCTGCGGCGTCAGGACGCTGGCGACCTGCTCGTAGCCCTGCTTCATGCCCAGCCCCGGCAGGGAGGCCACGGCGGAGAGGTTGTGCTTTTTGCAAAACGCCAGATAGGCCTCATGGCGCCGCTTGCCGGTGGTAACGTCCGCGTGCGGTACGCCGAGGAAGCTGATGTGGCGATGGCCTTCGTCAAACAGGCGCTGCATCAGGGTGATAATCGCGCCCTCGTCGTCATAGCAGACGGAGGCAAAACCGTGGGCATCGCGCGCCAGCAGCACCAGCGACGGCTGCCAGGGTTTCAGCATCTCGTCTTTGATGCCGGTAAAACCGAACAGCACCACGCCGTCAATATTGCGCCGCTGAAGCATGCCCAGATGTTCTTCCACCAGCTGCGGCGAGAACTGGCTCTCCATCATGATCGGGTCATATCCCTGCTCATAGAAGGCGGGCAGCATGGTCTGCACGGCGAGGTTTTCAGACAGAGAATCCAGACGCGAGACAATGATGGCGACCACTTTGTCACTTTGCCCGCGCATGGCGCGCGCGGAGCGGGAAGGGGAAAAGCCGTGCTGATTCATGACCGCCTCAACGCGCTCGCGGGTGCGTTCGCTGACGCCGCTTTCGTTGTTCAGCACGCGTGAGACGGTCGATTTCCCCACGCCGCTTAAACGCGCGATGTCTTTAATCGTAAGGCGGTTCTGCATGCTGTATTCCCTGTAACAACGACAATGTAATGAATTGAGCCTAATGCTATAGCGCGATTTCGCTATGGGCTAAATCTGGTTTACGTTCGGTTTATTTGCAGGGGGGTATAATACCGCCCGAATCATCAAAAAGGGTACGCTTAAATCCTTATACTGCGCGGCGACACCCTACTTTTTACTTACCGGAGGCTTCATGGATCCCGATCCCACACCTCTCCTGAACGGGAGAATGCGTTCTTTCCGGTAAGCCAGCCTGCTGCTGACTCACCGGTGATGTGAGGCAGCAGCGTCCCAAACGTTCCTGCTTGAAAAATTGAGTGCCTCTCAGGTACGGTTTTGCCACGCCTGAAGGAAATGCTGCGTCCGCCCTTGCGGATGCGGAGGAATGACGATGTTTAAAAATATCACCCGGCAGCTGCAGGCCCTGCTGAGCCGCCACCTGCCACACCGTCTTGTTCAGCGCGACCCGCTGCCAAACGCCAAAAACATAGCGGGGGCGGCGATCCCCGCGTCCCTGACCGAACGCTGCCTGAACGTGGCGGCGATGGATGAAAACGAAGTCTGGCGCGCCTTTGGCGGGCACCCGGAAGGGCTGAACGCGGCAGAAGTGGAAAAAATCCGCGCCGTGCATGGCGATAACCTCATTCCGGCGCAAAAGCCCTCTCCGTGGTGGGTGCATCTGTGGCTCTGCTACCGCAACCCGTTCAACCTGCTGCTGACCGTGCTTGGCCTCATCTCCTACGCGACGGAAGATCTGTTTGCCGCAGGGGTGATTGCCCTGATGGTGGGCATCTCCACGCTGCTGAACTTTATTCAGGAGGCCCGCTCCACCAAAGCGGCGGACGCCCTGAAGGCGATGGTCAGCAACACCGCGACCGTCTCGCGCGTGATCAACGATCTCGGCGAAAACGCCTGGGTGGAATTGCCTATCGACCAGCTGGTGCCGGGCGATCTGGTGAAGCTGGCCGCGGGGGACATGATCCCGGCGGATTTACGCATCATCCAGGCGCGCGATCTGTTTGTGGCGCAGGCTTCCCTGACCGGCGAATCCCTGCCCGTTGAAAAGGTGGCGCGCAGCCGCGACCCGCAGCAGATGAACCCGCTCGAGTGCGACACCCTGTGCTTTATGGGCACCACGGTCGTCAGCGGCACCGCGCAGGCGATTGTCACCGCCACCGGGGGAAACACCTGGTTTGGTCAGCTTGCCGGGCGCGTCAGCGAGCAGGAGAGCGAGCCGAATGCCTTCCAGAAAGGGATTGGCCGCGTCAGCATGCTGCTGATCCGCTTTATGATGGTGATGACGCCAATCGTGCTGCTGATTAACGGCTACACCAAAGGCGACTGGTGGGAGGCGGCGCTGTTCGCGCTCTCCGTGGCGGTCGGCTTAACGCCGGAAATGCTGCCGATGATTGTGACCTCTACGCTGGCGCGCGGGGCGGTGAAGCTCTCTAAACAAAAGGTGATCGTCAAACACCTTGATGCCATTCAGAACTTTGGCGCGATGGACATTCTCTGCACCGATAAAACCGGCACTCTGACGCAGGACAAAATCGTGCTGGAGAACCACACCGATATCTCCGGCAAAACCAGCGAGCGCGTGCTGCACAGCGCGTGGCTGAACAGCCATTACCAGACCGGGCTGAAAAACCTGCTCGACGTCGCCGTGCTGGAAGGCGTGGACGAGGAGGCCGCCCGCACGCTCTCCGGCCGCTGGCAGAAGGTGGATGAGATCCCGTTCGACTTCGAGCGCCGCCGTATGTCGGTGGTGGTGAGCGAGCAGCCGAACGTGCATCAGCTGATCTGCAAAGGGGCGCTGCAGGAGATCCTCAACGTGTCGACGCAGGTACGCTATAACGGCGACATCGTGCCGCTGGACGACACCATGCTGCGCCGCATCAAGCGCGTCACCGACAACCTCAACCGTCAGGGGCTGCGCGTGGTGGCGGTGGCGAGCAAGTTCCTGCCCGCGCGGGAGGGGGATTACCAGCGTATTGACGAATCCGATCTGATCCTCGAGGGCTACATCGCCTTCCTCGATCCGCCGAAAGAGACCACCGCCCCGGCGCTGAAGGCGCTGAAGGCGAGCGGTATTACCGTGAAAATCCTCACCGGCGACAGCGAGCTGGTGGCGGCCAAAGTGTGCCACGAGGTTGGGCTGGACGCGGGCGACGTGGTGGTGGGGAGCGATATTGAACATCTCTCTGATGACGAACTGGCGAAGCTGGCCCAGCGCACCACGCTGTTTGCCCGCCTGACGCCGATGCACAAAGAGCGCATCGTCACCCTGCTTAAGCGAGAAGGGCACGTGGTGGGCTTCATGGGCGACGGCATCAACGATGCGCCCGCCCTGCGTGCGGCGGATATCGGTATCTCCGTAGACGGGGCGGTCGATATTGCCCGCGAAGCGGCGGATATCATTCTGCTGGAAAAGAGCCTGATGGTGCTGGAGGAGGGCGTGATCGAAGGGCGCCGTACCTTTGCCAATATGCTCAAGTACATCAAGATGACCGCCAGCTCCAACTTCGGTAACGTCTTCAGCGTGCTGGTGGCGAGCGCGTTTCTGCCGTTCCTGCCGATGCTGCCGCTGCACCTGCTGATCCAGAACCTGATGTATGACGTGTCTCAGGTGGCGATCCCGTTTGATAACGTGGACGACGAGCAGATCCAGAAGCCGCAGCACTGGAACCCGGCAGATCTTGGGCGCTTTATGCTGTTCTTTGGCCCGATCAGCTCCATCTTCGACATCCTGACCTTCTGCCTGATGTGGTTTGTGTTCCATGCCAACACCCCGGAACATCAGACGCTGTTCCAGTCCGGCTGGTTCGTGGTCGGGCTGCTGTCGCAGACGCTGATTGTGCACATGATCCGCACCCGCCGCATTCCGTTTATCCAGAGCCGCGCCGCGTGGCCGCTGATTGTGATGACGGGGATTGTGATGGCGCTCGGCATCGCGCTGCCGTTCTCACCGCTGGCAAGCTACCTGCAGCTGCAGGCGCTGCCGCTGAGCTACTTCCCGTGGCTGGTGGCGATCCTCGCCGGTTATATGGTGCTGACCCAGATGGTGAAAGGGTTCTATGCGCGTCGGTATGGGTGGCAGTAAGTTATGTTTGCCGGGTGGCGGCTTCGCCTTGCCCGGCCTACTCCCGAAACGTAGGCCCGGTAAGCGCAGCGCCACCGGGCAATAGCTTTCCTCCCAAATTCAACAACCTGTGATCTCCGTCGGCGCATTCGCTTGACGACAAATTGAGCGCATGTTAACAGAATGTTTTGCCTTTATTTGGCCCGTCAGATAAGGAACATTCATGTTACGGTACAGTCTCTTAACCGCCGGGCTGATGCTCGGCGCCTCTGCCTTTGCCGCCCCGGCAGGGGATCTCCCCTTAATGCCCTGGCCTGCGAAGGTCGAACGCCCGACCACCCAGGGCGCACTGGTGCTCAGCAACAACGTTTCTGTAAGCGTCAGCGGGGACGATCTCGGTGATGCGGTGAACCGACTGCGCCAGCGCATCGCCCTGCAAACCGGCTGGACGCTGCAGCCTCAGGCTGAAAAGCCAGACAAACCAACTATCCGCATCGCCATCGCTAAAAAGGTGAAGCCGCAGCCGCTGCCGGACAGCGATGAAAGCTATAAGCTCACGGTGGACGCCAACGGCGTGAACATCTCCGCCAACACCCGCTTCGGTGCCTTGCGCGCCATGGAAACCCTGCTCCAGCTAGTGCAGAACGGGGCGGAAAACACCTCGATCCCGTGGGTGACCATTGAAGATTCACCGCGCTTCCCGTGGCGCGGGCTGCTGCTCGATTCGGCACGCCACTTTCTCCCGCTGCCGGATATCAAACGCCAGATCGACGGCATGGCCGCGGCGAAGCTCAACGTGCTGCACTGGCATTTGACCGACGACCAGGGCTGGCGCTTCAGCTCGAAGCGTTATCCAAAATTAACCCAGCTTGCCAGCGACGGGCTGTTCTACACGCCTGAGCAGATGCGCGAGGTGGTGCGTTACGCCGCCGAGCGCGGTATTCGCGTGGTGCCGGAGATCGACATGCCGGGCCACGCCTCGGCGATTGCCGTGGCCTACCCGGAGCTAATGAGCGCGCCGGGGCCGTACGCCATGGAACGCCACTGGGGCGTGCTGAAGCCGGTGCTGGATCCCACAAAAGACGCTACTTACGCTTTTGCCGACGCGATGGTCAGCGAACTGGCGGCGATCTTCCCCGATCCGTATCTGCACATCGGCGGTGACGAGGTGGACGACAGCCAGTGGAAAGCGAATCCGGCCATCCAGCAGTTTATGCGCGACAACAGGCTGGCGGACAGCCACGCGCTGCAGGCGTACTTCAACCGCAGGCTGGAAACGATCCTTGAGAAGCATCACCGCCAGATGGTCGGCTGGGATGAGATCTACCATCCCGATCTGCCGAAAAGCATTCTGATCCAGTCCTGGCAGGGCCAGGACGCGCTGGGGCAGGTGGCGCAGAGCGGCTACAAGGGCATTCTGTCGACCGGCTTTTATCTCGACCAGCCCCAGTCCACCGCCTATCACTACCGCAACGAGATCGTCCCGCAGGGGTTAAACGGCGTGGACGTGATAGCGGATACCGACAGCGCCCAGAGCTGGGCCTTCTCCATGCCGCGCCTGAAGGGCAAGCCGGTGGAGGGGAGCTTCACGCTGGTGAAAGGGGATGCCGGCTGGCGCGGGTTTATTGATTTTGCCGGGAAATCCCGCCGCGCGGTGCAGGATATTGAATGGCGGGATGACAATCAGGTGACCTTCACCGTCGATACCTGGATGGGCGAAACGCGCCCGGTTGTCACCGTTGATAACGACAAACTCTCCGGTTATTTCCTCGTCGGGAATACGCGCTACCCGATTAGCGGCACGCGTCTGGACGACGTGCCGAAAGGCGTTCCGCCCGTCGTGCCGGACGTGGCGAACCAGTCCAACCTGCTCGGCGGCGAAGCGGCGCTGTGGGCGGAAAACGTGGTGGCGCCGGTGCTGGATATTCGCCTGTGGCCGCGTACGTTTGCGGTGGCGGAGCGGCTCTGGTCCGCGCAGGACGTCAACGACGTCGACAACATGTACACCCGCCTGCAGGCGATGGACAGCTGGTCGACGGTGTCGGTCGGGCTGCAGCAGCATACCCAGCAGCAGGTGCAGTTCACGCGCCTCGCCGGTAATGCCGACACCCTGCCGCTGCAGGTCCTCGCGCAGGCGATTGAACCGGCTCAGTATTACACCCGCCAGCACCTGAAGTTCCGGGCCGGAAACTACCATCAGTTCGAGCCGCTCAACCGCTTTGCGGATGCGCTGAACGCCGAAAGCACCACCGTGCGCCAGATGCACAAGTGGGCGGACCGCCTGGTGAGCGATGCGGAAGACACGGAAAGCGCCGACGCCCTGCGCCACGTCTTTAACCGCTGGCAGAGCAACACCAGCGACGCGCTGGCCTTAAGCGAAAACAGCTATCAGCTGAAGGCGATAAAGCCGGTGATCCAGGAGGTGGATAAGCTGGCGTCGATTGGCCTGCGGCTCACCGACCTGGTGGCGCGTCAGGGCACGCTGGATGACAAAGAGATCGCCTCGATTCAGAGCGAGCTGGATAACGCGGCGAAGGTGCAGGACGAAGTGGTGATTGCGGCGGTGTACCCGCTGGAGACGCTGCTTCGCGCCACGCGGAATCAGTAGCGGGCCATAAAAAAAGGCAGCCTGGGCTGCCTTTTTTCATCGCCAAAGCGAATTAGCGACGAACGGCAATCGCTTCGATTTCAATTTTCACGTCTTTTGGCAGACGCGCCACTTCCACGCAGGAGCGCGCCGGGAAGGTGGCGTTATGCTCGGTGAAGAACGCTTCGTAGGTGGCGTTAACGGTCGCGAAATCGTTCAGATCCTTCACGAACACGGTGGTTTTCACGATATCACCCACTTTCAGGCCGGCAGATTCAACGATAGCCTGCACGTTTTCCAGCGACTGACGCGCCTGCGCCGCGACATCTTCCGGCACCGCGCCGGTTTTTGGGTTTACGGGGATCTGACCTGAAGTGATGATCATGCTGCCCAGATCAACGCCCTGAACGTAAGGGCCGATAGCGGCTGGTGCATTTTCCGTCGCGAGTACTTTGCTCATGTTTTCTCCAGAATTACAGCGTTAAGAATGTTCCCGGCCATTATAACAGCCGGGATTTCATTACCAACCTCAATTAGTTGGCCAGCACCACATAATGAGAAAACTCTTTTTCGCAGTATTTGCATTTGAGCGCGATGTCATTCGCGCGCTTTTTCACTGCGAAACTGGAGGAAACCGGTTCAGCATGACTGATGCAGTTGCTGTTCGGGCAGACCAGCACGCTTTCGATACGTTCTGGCAGGCTCGGGCGGGATTTGCCGACCACTTCGTACTCGTCGATGCGGTTGACCGTGGCGTCCGGTGCGTACAGCGACAGCTGGTTAACCTGCTCGTCGGTCAGGAAGGTGTTCTCAATTTTAATCAGGTCCTTGCGGCCCATTTCACCCGACGGCAGATTCAGGCCGATGGTGATGCGCTGGTCGGTTTCGGTCAGTTTGAAAAGCGTCAGCAGCTTAAAGCCCACCTGTGCAGGGATGTGGTCAATCACGGTGCCACGCTTGATGGCTTCAACCTGGAGTTTGTTATCGTGTGTCATGGTCGTCTCCCCTTACAGAGCTAATTCGCGATTCAGAACCAGTGCCAGTAACGCCTGGCGAGCGAAGATGCCGTTCCCGGCCTGCTGGAAGTACCAGGCGTGCGGCGTTTTATCCACGTCTGTGGTGATCTCATCGATGCGCGGCAGCGGATGCAGGACCTTCATGTTGTCGCGCGCGCCTTCCAGGTCGCTGGCGCGCAGCACGAACTGCGCCTTCACGTTGGCGTATTCGGACGGGTCCAGACGCTCTTTCTGCACGCGGGTCATGTACAGAATATCCACGTGGCTCATCACCTCTTCGATGCTGGCATGCAGGCTCCACGCAATGCCTTTCTCGTCCAGCATGTCGAGAATGTACTGCGGCATCGCCAGCGCCTCCGGGGCAATGAAGTAGAAGCGGTTGCCGTTAAATTTCGCCAGCGCCTGGGTCAGGGAGTGGACGGTGCGGCCATACTTCAGGTCGCCAACCATGGCGATATTCAGGTTCTCAAGCGTGCCCTGCGTCTCCTGAATGGTGAACAGATCCAGCAGCGTCTGCGTTGGGTGCTGGTTGGCACCGTCACCGGCGTTCAGCACCGGAATGCCGCCGGAAAACTCGGTTGCCAGGCGCGCCGCGCCCTCCTGCGGGTGACGCATCACAATCGCGTCGACGTAGGTGCTGATCACTGAAATGGTATCCGCCAGGGTCTCGCCTTTTTTACCCAGCGACGTGTTGCTGCTGTCAGAGAAGCCCACCACGCTCGCGCCCAGGCGGTGCATGGAGGTCTCAAAGGAGAGGCGGGTGCGGGTCGAGGCTTCAAAGAAGCAGCTCGCAATCACCTTGTGCTTCAGCAGCTCCGGTTGCGGATTGGCCTTCAGTTTTGCCGCGGTTTCCAGAACCAGTTCCAGCTCTTCGCGGCTGAGGTCGTTTATGGAAATGATGTGTTTTTGATAAAGCGGATTCATGTTTATCTCCTGACGCCGGGCAAAAAAAAGCCCCTCAAATGAGGGGCTCTGGGAATAGGTTTAGCAACGGGAAGAAAAACGGCAGGCCAGCGTCTGATTTCAGACGCGGTAAGACGTTATGTCGTACACGCTTGACCATGCTTCCTCCCGGCAAATTGTCGGGCATTATACGCAGCTCGCTTTTCGGATCAAGCGATTTAATGCACGCTTTACTCAATGCAAACGGTTCTTTGTGAATATTAATGCGTTCTGAGTAAATAATTAATTTGCTTATGCACCAGCGCGGTGCGCTTTACCACCCGGGGGGCGACCCAGACAATACTGCTGCCGGCCACCACGCCTAAAATTTCCGGAAGCTGGTGATAATCCAGAATACGCGCCACCGCGCGGCCATATCCGGCGACGGTATGGACAAGGATAAACTCGCTATTATGCTCAACGCTGACCACCATTTCCGAAACGGTACGCGCGGCGTCGGGGGCAGGGCGCAGCTGAGGATTCAACGAATAAATCTTTAGCCCTTTGGCATTTCGAATTTTTATGACTCCGAGCAACTTCAGCAATCGCGAAACGGTCGACTGGCTGATGCTGTCAAACCCTCTCTCCTGCAGGTCGCGGCGAATCTCTTCCTGCGAAAGGTAACTCTTTTCGGCGATCAAACGCTGGCACACCGTGAGCTGCAGCTGTTCTTTGGGAGAGTACTCTTCGTAATCCATCATGTTTCCCATATCAGTTCCCGAAATAACCGGTGACACCGCACCGATCCGTAGGCCGGATAAGCGCAGCGCCATCCGGCAAATTACAACAACGCCCCCAGACTTAACGCCACCATAATCACCACCGTCAGGATCGCCAGCAGCGGCGCCACCCATTTCAGGTAGCGCACGTAAGGTACCCGGGCGATAGCCAGCCCGCCCATGACCACCGCAGAGGTCGGCGTGACGAGGTTAACGATGCCGGAGGCCGACTGGTAAGCCGTAACCACCAGGTCGCGGTTGACGTTAGCGAAATCAGCAAGCGGCGCCATGATCGGCATCGTCAGAACGGCCAGGCCGGATGAAGAAGGCACAAGAAACGACAGCACGACTTCCAGCCAGTACATCACGTTGATAAACGCTACCGTGGACAACCCGCTGACCAGCCCTTCCGCGCTGTGCAAAATGGTGTGGGTAATCATGCCCTTATCCATGATGACTACGATACCGCGCGCGATGCCGATAATCAGCGCGACGCCCAGCAAATCTCGCGCGCCGTTGATAAACGTCGACGTCAGCTCCTCTTCGCTCATGCGGGCAATCAGGCCGACGATGATCGCGCTGGCGAGAAACACCGCTGAAATCTCCGCCATCCACCAGCCCAGCACCGCCACGCCGTAAATCATCACCGCGAAGGCCAGAGCGAAAATCACCAGGATGATTTTGCGCACCGGGGTGAATTCCAGGGACTGTTCGCCCTTGTTGCCGAGGAAATGGGCGAGGTTCTCCTCCTGCTTGTCTGCAACGATGGACTGCGAGGGATCCTTGCGTACCTTGCGGGCGTAGCGCATCACCCACGCCACGCAGATGATCCAGCCGATGACCAGCAGCGCCACGCGCAGGGCGATGCCGTTGGTGAAGGGGATCCCGGCGGCGTTGGCGGCGATCACCGTGGCAAACGGGTTAATGGTGGAGCCGAGGGTGCCGATCCCCGCCCCGAGCAGCACGGTAGAGGCGGCGACAACCGGATCGAACCGCGCGGCCAGCATCACCGGCACCAGTAAGGTATAGAAGGGCAGCGACTCTTCGGCCATACCGTAAATCGTGCCGCCTGCGGCAAACAGCGCCATCAGGATCGGGATCATCCACTCCTCGCGTCCGCGCAGCCGGGTGGTTACACGCTCGATCCCGGCGTCAATCGCCCCGGTTTTGGTGACGATCCCGAGGAATCCCCCGATGATCAGAATAAACAGCGCCACGTCGATCGCCCCGGCCTGGCCGGATTCCGGATCGTACAGCCCGGCAATCGGCGCCATCAGCACCGAAACCAGCCCCTGCGGATGCGCCGCGACGTGCGCGTAGGTGCCTGCAACGGGGACGTCTTTGCCGAGCGCCTCGTTCATTGCCATATGGTACTGCCCGGCCGGGACAATCCACGTCAGCACGGCCACGACGGCAATCAGAAAAAAGAGAATGGTGTAAGCGGAGGGAAACTTGAACTTGCCCATGATGTTCTCCTGAAACCCGGCGCACCCCGCGGCGCGCCGGGCGGTGATTAGTCGCCGAGTGTCGCCACCATGACCGCTTTAATGGTGTGCATGCGGTTCTCTGCTTCGTCGAAGACGATGGAGTTCGGTGATTCGAAGACCTCTTCCGTTACTTCCAGCCCCTTCAGCCCGTACGCCATCTCGATCTCGCGGCCCACCTTAGTGTGCTCGTTGTGGAATGCCGGCAGGCAGTGCATGAATTTGACGTTCGGGTTGCCGGTGGCCTTCATCACCTGCGCGTTAATCTGATACGGCTTCATCAGGCTGACGCGCTCGGCCCAGGCTTCCTTCGGCTCGCCCATGGAGACCCACACGTCGGTGTAGAGGAAATCGGTCCCCTGCACGCCTTCTTCCACGTCGTCGGTGAGGGTGATGCGCGCGCCCGTCTCTTTCGCAATGGCGCGGCACTGCTCAACCAGCCCCGCTTCCGGCCAGAAGGATTTCGGCGCAACGAGGCGGATATCCATCCCCATCTTGGCCGCACCGACCATCAGGGAGTTGCCCATGTTGTTGCGCGCGTCGCCGAGATAGGCAAAGCTCAGCTCAGGCAGGGTTTTGCCCGGGGAGTGCTCCAGCATGGTCATCAGGTCGGCGAGAATTTGGGTCGGGTGGAACTCGTCGGTCAGGCCGTTCCATACCGGCACGCCCGCGTACTCGCCCAGCTCTTCGACGATGGCCTGGCCGTAGCCGCGGTATTCGATGCCGTCGTACATGCGGCCCAGCACGCGGGCGGTGTCTTTCATCGACTCTTTATGGCCAATCTGCGAGCCGCTTGGGCCGAGATAGGTGACCTGCGCGCCCTGGTCGAACGCGCCCACTTCGAAGGCGCAGCGGGTGCGGGTGGAGGTTTTTTCAAAGATCAGGGCGATGTTTTTCCCGACCAGGGTTTGCTTCTCGCGCCCGGCTTTTTTGGCGGCCTTGAGCTCGATGGCGAGGTCGATCAGGTACTGGATCTCCGCCGGGGTGTAGTCCAGCAGTTTCAGGAAGTTGCGGTTTTTCAGGTTGATGGTCATGGGTAAATCCTTTTTAAAATGAGTGTTCAGTTACGAATCAACGTGCCTTTCTCGCCCGCGAGGATCTCCGCGCCGTCGGCCAGCGCGCCGATCCCGGCTATCCCGTTGCAGGCTTCAACGAACTCGCGGCAGGCGGCCACCTTCGGCCCCATCGATCCGGCGTCGAACTGCATGCCCCTGAGCAGCTCCGGCGTTACCTGCGCCAGCGGACGCTGGGTTGGTTTGCCCCAGTCGAGGTACACCGCGTCGGCATCGGTCAAAATCAGCAGGGCATCGGCTTCGATCTGGCGCGCCAGCAGGGCGGCGGAGAGGTCTTTATCGATTACCGCCTCGATCCCGCGATAGCCGTTGGCCTGTTCCACCACCGGCACCCCGCCGCCGCCGTTGCAGATCACCAGGTGATCGCGCTGGATCAGCGCCGTGATGGCGTCGCTCTCAACGATGCGCTTCGGCTGCGGCGACGGCACCACGCGGCGGACGTAGCTGCCGTCGGCCTTAAACACCCAGCCTTTCTCTGCGGCCAGCGTTTTTGCCTGGGCTTCGCTGTACACCGGGCCGATGTATTTGGTCGGGTTGCTGAAGGCCGGGTCGGCGGCGTCCACTTCCACCTGGGTGAGCAGAACGCTCACCTCCCGCTGCGGCAGGCTGTTTTTCAGCGCCTGCTGGAGCATGTAGCCGATCATTCCCTGGCTTTCGGCGCCAAGAACGTCCAGCGGGTAGGGCGTGACTTTGTCGTAGGCGCTGTTTTGCAGCGCCAGCAGTCCGACCTGCGGGCCGTTGCCGTGCACAAGCACCACGCGCCACTGCGCCGTTAAGCCGGCGATGGTGCGGGCGGCCTGCTCGATGTTCTGGCGCTGGATCTCCGCTTCCAGCGGCTCGCCGCGCTTGAGCAGCGCGTTGCCGCCCAGGGCCACAACCAGAGTGGGTTTTCGTTCCATGATGGCTCCTTTAAATTCCGTCGCGTTCCAGCGGGCAGCTCATGCAGCGCGCGCCGCCGCGGCCGCGTCCGAGTTCGTCGCCCGGGATAGGCAGCACGGTGATACCCGCTTTGTCGTACTTCTCGTTGGTCCAGACGTTGCGCTCGTAGCCGATCACCACGCCCGGGCGAATGGTGAGCACGTTGTTGGCGTCGTTCCACTGCTCGCGTTCGGCCTCAAAGGCGTCGCCGCCGGTGGTGATAAGACGTACCTGATTAATGCCGAGCGCCTTCTCGATGGCGTGCAGCAGGTCGGTTTCCTGGGTGCGCAGCAGGCCGCCGCGGCCGTCCGGGGTGAGCGTCCAGCACTGGGCGTCTTTGCGCACCACTTCCGGGTACACGGAGAAGGTATCCACGTCGATGTGGGTCATGACGGTGTCGAGGTGCATGCAGGAGCGGTGTTTTGGCAGCTCAACGGCGATGACGCGCTCGGCCTGGCGGTGTTTGAACAGGCTGTTGGCGAGGAACTCCACGCCCTGCGGCGTCGTGCGCTCGGACATGCCGATCAATACCGCACCGCGGCCAATGACTAATACGTCGCCGCCTTCTAAGGTGGCGTGGTCGTAATTAATATTCTCGTCGCCGAAATACTTAATAAAATCGCCGTCGGCGAACGCCGGGTGCCAGCGATATATTGCCCGCAGGTTATTGGTTTCACGCTGACGCGCCGGTTTGGCCATTGGGTTAATAGAGACGCCGTTATAGATCCAGCAGGAGGTATCGCGGGTAAATAAATGGTTTGGCAGCGGCTTCATAATAAAATCATTCGCCGTGTGGGTATCCACCACCATATTTTTAATGGCTGCCGGAATTTCACCGTAGGTTAATCCGCCGCTTAATCTGCGCGCCAGTTCCCGGTGCGGCATATCCGCCAGCCAGCCGCGCACGTCGCCTGCAAAGGTTGGGCCGAGGCGGTAGTCAGAGATTTGCGTCTCCAGCAGCCAGGCTTTCGCCTCAGCGATATCAAGGGTTTGTGTCAGCAGGTCGGTCAGCAGCAGGACTTCCACCCCCTGCTCACGCAGCGTGTTGGCGAAGATGTCATGCTCCTCACCCGCCCGCTCAACCGAGAGCACGTCATCGAAAAGCAGCTCCTGACAGTTTGATGGCGTTAAGCGTTTCAGACTTAAATTTGGGCGGTGCAGCATAACGCTACGCAATTGACCAATTTCAGAACCGACGTAATGCTTTTCCATAATTATTCCTTTAACTTTTTTCAGAATAAAAAGGGCATGCGCCATGTCATGTATTTAATTGCATGGCGGCTAAGCTCAATTGATTTCGTGGTTCATACTAGGCAGTTAAATAATCCGTATTGTGATATTGCTCACGCGTAAATGGATATTAAGCGGTTTGTTTTCATTTGCATGATTCGCATCAGATAATGATTAATTGGCTATTCTGGCGAGGTGAATAGCTAAGCACTATCCGTTGTCATTATTTGCAGTTGTTAGTGTTTTGTAGAATTTCATGCTTTGAAATATTTTGTTAAGCCATTGATTTTAATTGTTTTTAAAGGCGGCAGGGAATGGCTATGCAATATTGCTAATTAACTATTTTTGGCTTAAGGAAAATCAATAAATATTTATTGAATTTAATAGCAAATTATCAAAGTGATAAAATGTGAAGCTGTAGCGAGTTTTGTTGTTAAGGCATGACGATCAGTAAGTTAGCGCAAGGCCGTGATAACGAAGAACTGAAGATATGCATAATGACTGCATAAATGCCTGCGAGGGCTTAACAGCAAATTAACACCATTCCCGATAAACATGCGCTCGCGCAAATCCCGCCTAAAAAGGACTGGTATGGCAGTCGGGATTCTCGTATAAAAGATAAAAATGAAACGTTGTTTTATATTGAGGGTATTCTGATGATTATCGGCAACATCCACCATCTGCAGTCCTGGCTGCCTGAGGATCTGCGTCAGGCCATTGAGCACGTTAAAACTCACGTCACCGACACCACGCCGCTCGGCAAGCACGACGTCAACGGCAACAGCCTGTTTTATCTGGTCTCCGAAGATACAACCCAGCCGTTCGCCGAGCGTCGCGCCGAGTACCACGCGCGCTATCTGGATATTCAGATCGTGATGAAGGGACAGGAAGGGATGACATTCAGCAGCCTGCCGCCCGGCACGCCGGACACCGACTGGCTGGCGGACAAAGACATCGCGTTCCTGCCGGAAGGCGAGCAGGAGAAAACCGTGGTGCTGAGCGAAGGGGATTTTGTGGTGTTCTGGCCGGGTGAGGTGCACAAGCCGCTGTGCGCGGTGGGGGCGCCTGCTAAGGTCAGGAAAGTGGTGGTGAAGATGCTTGTAGAGTAACCCCTTTCCCAAGGGGAGAGGGTGTAAAAGTCCCCTCTCCCTGTGGGAGAGGGTTAGGTTGAGGGCATCAGGCCGCACCTTCCAATATGTGATCCAGCTTAAATTTCCCGCACTCCCTCCTCATCTCTCATTTACCTGCGCTTTTCCTGCGTCATAGTATGATCGTTACTTTAATGAACGCTGTTCTATAATGTAGAACAAAATGATTCAGCAAGGAGATCTCATGCCGCAGTCCGCGTTGTTCACGGGAATCATTCCCCCTGTCTCCACCATTTTTACCGCCGATGGCCAGCTCGATAAGCAGGGCACCGCCGCGCTGATCGACGATCTCATCAAAGCAGGCGTTGACGGCCTGTTCTTCCTGGGCAGCGGCGGCGAGTTCTCCCAGCTCGGCGCCGAAGAGCGTAAAACCATTGCCCAATTTGCTATCGATCATGTCGATCGTCGCGTACCGGTCCTGATCGGCACCGGCGGCACCAACGCCCGGGAAACCATTGCGCTGAGCCAGCACGCGCAGCAGGCAGGGGCGGACGGCATCGTGGTGATCAACCCTTACTACTGGAAAGTGTCGGAAGCGAACCTGATCCGCTATTTCGAACAGGTGGCGGACAGCGTTACGCTGCCGGTAATGCTCTATAACTTCCCGGCGCTGACCGGGCAGGATCTGACCCCGGCGCTGGTGAAAACCCTGGCCGACTCGCGCAGTAACATCGTCGGCATCAAAGACACCATCGACTCCGTTGCCCACCTGCGCAGCATGATCCACACCGTCAAAGGTGCCCATCCGCACTTCACCGTGCTCTGCGGCTACGACGATCATCTGTTTAATACCCTGCTGCTCGGCGGCGACGGGGCGATATCGGCGAGCGGCAACTTTGCCCCGCAGGTGTCGGTGAATCTTCTGAAAGCCTGGCGGGAGAAAGACGTGGCGAAAGCGGCTGAGTATCATCAGACCCTGCTGCAAATTCCTCAGATGTATCAGCTGGATACGCCGTTTGTGAACGTCATTAAAGAGGCGATCGTGCTCTGCGGCCGCCCGATTTCCACGCACGTGCTGCCGCCCGCCTCGCCGCTGGACGAGCCGCGCAAGGCGCAGCTGAAAACCCTGCTGCAACAGCTCAAGCTCTGCTGAGCCGGACGATAACCATGACCATCGAGAAGATTTTCACCCCGCAGGACGAGGCGTTTTATGCCGTCATCACCCACGCGGCGGGGCCGCAGGGCGCGCTGCCGCTGACCCCGCAGATGCTGATGGAATCCCCCAGCGGCAACCTGTTCGGCATGACGCAGAACGCCGGGATGGGCTGGGATGCCAACAAGCTGACCGGCAAAGAGGTGCTGATCATCGGCACCCAGGGCGGCATTCGCGCCGGGGACGGACGCCCGGTTGCGCTGGGCTACCACACCGGCCACTGGGAGATCGGCATGCAGATGCAGGCGGCGGCGAAGGAGATCACCCGCAACGGCGGGATCCCGTTTGCGGCCTTCGTCAGCGATCCCTGCGACGGCCGTTCTCAGGGCACGCACGGCATGTTCGACTCCCTGCCGTACCGCAACGACGCGGCGATCGTGTTTCGCCGCCTGATCCGTTCCCTGCCGACGCGCCGGGCGGTAATAGGCGTGGCAACCTGCGATAAAGGGCTGCCCGCCACCATGATTGCCCTGGCCGCGATGCACGACCTGCCGACCATTCTGGTGCCGGGCGGGGCGACGCTGCCGCCGACCGTGGGGGAAGATGCGGGCAAGGTGCAGACCATCGGCGCGCGCTTTGCCAACCACGAACTCTCCCTGCAGGAGGCCGCCGAGCTGGGCTGTCGCGCCTGCGCCTCGCCGGGCGGCGGGTGTCAGTTCCTCGGCACGGCGGGCACCTCGCAGGTGGTCGCGGAAGCGCTGGGCCTGGCGCTGCCGCACTCCGCGCTGGCCCCGTCCGGGCAGGCGGTGTGGCTGGAGATCGCCCGCCAGTCGGCACGCGCGGTGAGCGAGCTGGATAACCGCGGCATCAACACGCGCGATATCCTGACTGACAAAGCCATCGAAAACGCGATGGTGATCCACGCGGCGTTCGGCGGCTCGACGAATTTACTGCTGCACATTCCGGCCATTGCCCACGCGGCGGGCTGCACAATCCCAGACGTAGAGCACTGGACGCGCGTCAACCGTAAGGTGCCGCGCCTGGTCAGCGTGCTGCCCAACGGCCCGGACTATCACCCGACCGTGCGCGCGTTCCTCGCGGGCGGCGTGCCGGAGGTGATGCTCCACCTGCGCGATCTCGGTCTGCTGCACCTGGACGCCATGACCGTGACCGGCCAGACGGTGGGCGAAAACCTCGACTGGTGGCAGGCCTCCGAGCGCCGGGCGCGCTTCCGCCAGTGCCTGCGCGAGCAGGACGGCGTGGATCCGGATGACGTGATCCTGCCGCCGGAGAAGGCAAAAGCGAAAGGGCTGACCTCAACGGTTTGCTTCCCGACGGGCAACATCGCGCCGGAAGGCTCGGTGATCAAGGCCACGGCGATCGACCCGTCGGTCGTCGGTGAAGATGGCGTTTACCGCCACACCGGCCGGGCGCGGGTGTTTGTCTCGGAAGCGCAGGCGATCAAGGCCATCAAGCGGGAAGAGATTAAGCAGGGCGATATCATGGTGGTGATCGGCGGCGGGCCGTCCGGCACCGGCATGGAAGAGACCTACCAGCTTACCTCCGCGCTGAAGCATATCTCGTGGGGCAAGACGGTGTCGTTAATCACCGATGCACGCTTCTCGGGCGTGTCGACGGGCGCCTGCTTCGGCCACGTGTCGCCGGAGGCGCTGGCGGGCGGGCCGATTGGCAAGCTGCGCGATAACGACATCATCGAGATAGCCGTCGACCGACTGACATTAACGGGCAGCGTGAACTTTATCGGCACCGCGGATAACCCGCTGACGCCGGAGGAGGGCGCGCGCGAGCTGGCAATGCGGCAGACGCACCCGGACCTGCACGCCCACGACTTTTTGCCGGACGATACCCGGCTGTGGGCGGCGCTGCAGTCGGTGAGCGGCGGCACCTGGAAAGGCTGTATTTATGACACCGATAAAATTATCGAGGTAATTAACGCCGGTAAAAAAGCGCTCGGCATTTAATTATTTTCTAAGATAAAACCGTCTGCGGGAAATATTCCGCGGACGGTTTTCGCATGTCTGTAATTTGCTAATTTAAACAATACGTTGCGATATATCGTTGGCGTCACAAAAGCAAAATAACGTAATTCGGAAATAAGATATGACCATTGCTGGTTAATTGAACAGCTCATTACACTCCATTAACACGATGTTGTAATTCAGCACACTACATAAGGGTGTAATTCTGATGACGCAATTAACCATGAAAGACAAAATTGGCTACGGGCTGGGTGACACCGCCTGCGGCTTCGTCTGGCAGGCCACGATGTTCCTGCTGGCCTATTTCTACACCGACGTCTTCGGCCTGTCGGCGGGCATTATGGGAACGCTGTTTTTAATCTCCCGCGTGCTCGACGCCGTGACTGACCCGCTGATGGGGCTACTGGTCGACCGCACCCGCACGCGGCACGGCCAGTTCCGCCCGTTCCTGCTGTGGGGCGCCATCCCGTTTGGCATCGTCTGCGTGCTGACCTTCTACACGCCGGACTTCTCCGCGCAGGGCAAAATCATCTACGCCTGCGTGACCTACATTCTTCTGACCCTGGTCTACACCTTCGTTAACGTGCCCTACTGCGCCATGCCCGGCGTCATCACCGCCGACCCGAAAGAGCGTCACGCCCTGCAGTCGTGGCGCTTCTTCCTGGCTGCGGCGGGATCGCTCGCCATCAGCGGCATTGCCCTGCCGCTGGTGAGCATCATCGGCAAGGGGGACGAGCAGGTGGGCTATTTCGGCGCCATGTGCGTGCTGGGCCTGACCGGCGTGGTGCTGCTCTACGTCTGCTTCTTTACCACCAAAGAGCGTTACACCTTTGAGGTGCAGCCGGGCTCGTCGGTGGCGAAAGATCTCAGGCTGCTGCTGGGCAACGGCCAGTGGCGCATCATGTGCGCGTTCAAGATGATGGCGACCTGCTCCAACGTGGTGCGCGGCGGGGCGACGCTCTACTTCGTGAAATACGTGATGGATCACCCGGAGATGGCGACCCAGTTCTTACTCTACGGCAGCCTCGCCACCATGTTCGGCTCGCTCTGCTCCTCTCGCCTGCTGGGCCGCTTCGACCGCGTCACCGCCTTCAAGTGGATCATCGTCGCCTACTCGCTGATCAGCCTGCTGATTTTCGTCACCCCGGCGGAGCACATCGCGCTGATTTTCGCCCTCAACATCCTGTTCCTGTTCGTCTTTAACACCACCACGCCGCTGCAGTGGCTGATGGCCTCTGACGTGGTGGATTACGAAGAGAGCCGCAGCGGGCGCCGCCTCGACGGCTTGGTGTTCTCCACCTACCTGTTCAGCCTGAAGATTGGCCTGGCAATTGGCGGAGCGGTGGTGGGCTGGATCCTGGCGTACGTGAACTACTCCGCCAGCAGCAGCGCGCAGCCGGTGGAAGTGCTGACCACCATCAAAATTCTGTTCTGCGTGGTGCCGGTGGTGCTCTACGCGGGCATGTTCATCATGCTGTCGTTCTATAAGCTCACCGATGCCCGCGTGGAGGCCATCAGCCAGCAGCTGATCAAGCACCGCGCGGCGCAGGGCGAGGCCGTTCCCGACGCTGCGACAGCCGCATCCCATTAACCGGAGGCAATATGGAAATCACCAACCCAATACTCACCGGCTTCAACCCGGACCCGTCCCTGTGCCGTCAGGGCGAGGACTACTACATCGCCACCTCGACCTTCGAGTGGTTCCCCGGCGTGCGCATCTACCACTCCCGCGACCTGAAAAACTGGTCGCTGGTCAGCACGCCGCTGGACCGCGTGTCGATGCTCGACATGAAGGGCAACCCGGACTCCGGCGGCATCTGGGCACCGTGTCTGAGCTACGCCGACGGCAAATTCTGGCTGCTCTACACCGACGTAAAGATTGTCGACTCGCCGTGGAAAAACGGCCGCAACTTCCTCGTCACCGCGCCGTCCATTGAGGGGCCATGGAGCGAGCCGATCCCGATGGGCAACGGCGGGTTTGATCCGTCCCTGTTCCACGACGACGACGGCCGCAAGTACTACCTCTACCGTCCGTGGGGGCCGCGCCACCACAGCAACCCGCACAACACCATCGTGTTGCAGGCGTTTGACCCGCAGACCGGCACCCTCTCGCCCGAGCGCAAAACCTTGTTTACCGGCACGCCGCTCTGCTACACCGAGGGGGCGCACCTTTATCGGCACGCGGGATGGTACTACCTGATGGTGGCCGAAGGGGGCACCAGCTACGAGCACGCCGTCGTGGTGCTGCGTTCCAAAAATATCGACGGGCCGTACGAGCTGCACCCGGACGTGACGATGATGACCAGCTGGCACCTGCCGGAGAACCCGCTGCAGAAGAGCGGCCACGGCTCGCTGCTGCAGACCCACACCGGGGAGTGGTACATGGCCTATCTCACCAGCCGCCCGCTGCGCCTGCCCGGCGTGCCGCTGCTGGCCTCCGGCGGGCGCGGCTACTGTCCGCTGGGGCGCGAGACCGGTATCGCCCGCATTGAATGGCGCGACGGCTGGCCGTACGTGGAAGGGGGCAAGCACGCGCAGCTGACCGTGAAAGGCCCGCAGGTGGCCGAGCAGCCTGGCGCCGCTCAGGGTAGCTGGCGAGAGGACTTCGACGGCAGCACGCTTGACCCTGAATTGCAGACCCTGCGCATTCCGTTCGACGACACTCTCGGCTCACTCACCGCGCGCCCGGGCTATTTACGGCTCTACGGCAACGACTCGCTCAACTCGACCTTTACCCAGTCGACCGTGGCGCGCCGCTGGCAGCACTTTGCCTTCCGGGCGGAAACGCGGATGCAGTTCTCGCCGGTCCACTTCCAGCAGAGCGCGGGGCTGACCTGCTACTACAACAGCAAAAACTGGAGCTACTGCTTTGTGGACTACGAGGAGGGGCAGGGGAGAACCATCAAGGTGATCCAGCTCGACCACAACGTGCCGTCATGGCCGCTGCACGAGCAGCCGATTCCGGTGCCGGAGAGTGCAGAGAGCATCTGGCTGCGCGTGGACGTGGATACGCTGGTTTACCGTTACAGCTACTCGTTCGACGGCGAGACGTGGCACACCGTGCCGGTCACGTATGAGGCGTGGAAGCTATCGGACGACTACATTGGCGGGCGCGGTTTCTTCACCGGCGCGTTTGTGGGGCTGCACTGCGAGGACATCAGCGGCGACGGCTGCCACGCGGACTTCGACTACTTCACCTACGAGCCGGTTTAATGGCTCAGGCCGGGTAGCCCAGCGCGCGTGAGAGCTGGAGCCCGGCCTGCTGAAGCTGCTCGCGGAAATCAGCCAGCTCTGCGTCGTCCACGCGGGAGGTCAGCGTCGACAGGCTCAGGGCGGCAATCACGCGGGACTCGTGGTTCCACACCGGCACCGCCACGCAGCGCACGCCCTGCTCGTTCTCTTCGCTATCCAGGGCATAGCCCTGCTCGCGGGTCAGCGCCAGAGCGGCCATTAATGCTTCGCGAGAGGCGAGGGTGGAAGGGGTATAGGTGGTGTACTGATAACCCTCCAGCAGGGCGTTCAGCTCGGTCTCGCCCAGCCAGGCAATCAACACCTTGCCGATGGCGGTGGCGTGAACCGGCAGGCGGCGGCCAATGCGCGAATAGGCGATGGCGGCCAGCTTGCCTTCAATCTTCTCGATATAAACCCCTTCACGCCCGTCCAGTATCCCCAGATGGGTGGTCTGCCCGGTACGCTGGGACAGCTCCGTCAGCCAGCCTTTCGCCTTCTGACGAATATCGATGGAGCCCACGACAAAATGGCCGCGCTCGACCAGCTTCATGCCGAGGCGATACTTACCGTTTTCCGGGTTCTGATCGATATAGCCGTGTAGCTGCAAGGTTTTTAGCAGCGAGTGGAGGGTACTCTTGCTCAGCCCCATCAGTTTGCTGATGTCGGTGATCTTAAGCTCGGTGGCCTGCTCGTTGAACAGGTCGAGGATCTGCAACGCACGTTCAACAGACTGAATAATCGGCATAATGCTGGTATGTCCACGCTGGAATTAAGGCGAAAACGTACCTTTTTCGGGGTGAAAAATCAATGAAATGGAGCTGGCCTGATTCGCCCGGCGGCGCTACGCTTGCACGGGCCTACGGGTTGTGTAGGCCGGGTAAGCGCAGCGCCACCCGGCAAGAAGAGCGCACCGAATCAATAAAGTGGGAGAAAGGATCACTCCCCAAGCGTCGCCACCATCACCGCCTTAATCGTATGCATCCGGTTTTCCGCCTGGTCAAACACGATGCTCGCCGCCGACTCAAACACCTCGTCCGTCACTTCCATCCCGCCGTGCAGGTCGAACTCTTTCGCCATCTGCTTGCCGAGCGTGGTCTGGTCGTCATGGAACGCCGGCAGACAGTGCAGGAACTTCACGTCCGGGTTGCCGGTCAGCGCCATCATCTGCGCGTTCACCTGATACCCGCGCAGCAACGCAATCCGCTCCGCCCACTTCTCTTTGGCTTCGCCCATCGACACCCACACGTCGGTATAGATAAAGTCCGCGCCCTTCACGCCCGCCGCCACGTCTTCCGTCAGCGTGATTTTCCCACCGTGCTTCTCCGCCAGCGCGCTGCACTCTGCCACCAGGCTCTCTTCCGGCCAGCAGGCTTTCGGGGCCACCAGGCGCAGATCCAGCCCGGTCAGCGCCGCCGCTTCCAGCATCGAGTTGCCCATGTTGTTGCGCGCGTCGCCCGCGTAGACCAGCGTCATCTCGTTAAACGCCTTGCCCGGCAGGTGCTCCTGCATGGTCAGCAGGTCCGCCAGCAGCTGCGTCGGGTGGAACTCGTTGGTCAGCCCGTTCCACACCGGAACGCCCGCATACTGCGCCAGCGTTTCGACCACTTCCTGGCCGTGACCGCGATACTGAATGCCGTCGTACATCCGCCCGAGCACGCGCGCGGTGTCCTTAATTGATTCTTTATGCCCAATCTGGCTGCCGCTCGGCCCTAAATACGTGACGCGAGCGCCCTGGTCAAATGCGGCAACTTCGAAAGAGCAACGGGTACGGGTCGAGTCTTTTTCGAAGATGAGCGCGATGTTTTTGCCGGTAAGATTTTGTACTTCCTTGCCCTTTTTCTTATCGGCTTTGAGCTGTGCGGCAAGGGTCAGCAGAGAAGTGAACTGTGCAGGGGTAAAGTCGAGCAATTTCAGAAAGTGTTTCTTGTACAGATCAGACATTTTATCCTCACATGGCGAACGCCACTTATTGAATTAAAATTCACTTTATATGTGTAATTATTCATTTGCAACCCCGTTTCACAAATCTTTCCAACAAAGGTGGAGGCAAACCCGTCCGTGTGTGAAAATAGAAGTATCTGCCGCACTTTAAAGAGGATTGAGCCATGGCAAACCCGGAATTACTGGAAGAGCAACGCGAAGAGACGCGTCTGATTATTGAAGAGCTGCTGGAAGACGGTAGCGATCCGGACGCGCTGTACACCATCGAGCACCATTTCTCTGCGGATGATTTCGACGCGCTGGAAAAAATGGCCGTGGAAGCCTTCAAGCTGGGTTACGAAGTGACCGAGCCGGAAGAGCTGGAAGTGGAAGAGGGCGACACCGTCATCTGCTGCGATATCCTGAGCGAAGGCGCGCTGAAGGCGGAGCTGATCGACGCGCAGGTAGAACAGCTGATGAACCTGGCCGAGAAGTTTGACGTGGAATACGACGGCTGGGGAACCTACTTCGAAGATCCGAACGGTGAAGACGGCGAAGAAGGCGACGACGAAGATTACGTCGACGAAGACGACGACGGCGTGCGTCACTAAGCGTTTCAGGCGGTGGCGCGCGCCACCGCTTTTTCAAGGCAGAACCATGGATTACCCGCAGATACTCGCCCCCGTACTCAACTTCCTCCAGTGCCCGACCCCGCAAGCATGGATTGATAAAGCCCGCGACCCGGCGAACCTGCCGCTGCTGCTCACCGACCACATGGTGTGCGAGCTCAAGGCCGCCCAGACCGCGCTGCTGCTGGTGCGCAAATACGTCGCCGACGAAAGCGGTGCCGACGCGCTGCTCGACTGGCTCAAGCCCTACGAACAGTTCACCTTCCGCGACGGCCCGGAGCCGGACTTCATCGCCCTGCACAGGCAGATTGGCAAAAGCGTGATGCCCAAAACCGACGACCCGTGGGGCCAGGCGCTCATCGACAGCATGGTGCTGCTTATTAAAGAGGAGCTGCACCACTTCTGGCAGGTGCGCGAGGCGATGCTGGCGCGCGACATTCCGTACGTCAAAATCACCGCCAGCCGCTACGCCAAAGGGATGCTGAAGGAAGTGCGCACCCACGAACCGCTGACGCTGATCGACAAGCTCATCTGCGGCGCCTACATCGAAGCCCGCTCCTGCGAACGCTTCGCCGCGCTGGCTCCGTTCCTCGACGACGACCTGCAGAAGTTCTATCTCTCGCTGCTGCGCTCGGAAGCGCGCCACTATCAGGACTACCTGACGCTGGCCCAGCAGGTGAGCGACGACGATATCTCACCGCGCATAAAGCTTTTTGGCGAAATTGAAGCCACACTTATCTCGACACCGGACAACGAGTTTCGCTTCCACAGCGGCGTGCCGGTGTAAACCGGCATAACTCAAGGATAAGGATGCGAGATGAATAAAACGTGGACCCGTATTGTGATTGTCGTCATTGCGGCTGCCGCCGTGGCGTTCTGGGTGTTTTTCGACAGGCAGCGCGCCCCGGAACGGCAGATGGATAACGCCCTTAACGCGATGCCCGCCTGGCAGGTGATTAAGGAGCAGGAGCCCGCGCTGCATCAGCGCATCCTCGACCAGATGGCCGCCCTGCAAAAAGCGGGCGAGCCGGAGCAGCAGATTATCGACACCATCCAGCCGCAGATCCTGCATCTGCAGATGTCGCGCCTGCAGAACGCCCCGGACGCCAACGTGGTGAACTACATGACCATCAACATGGAGCAGACCGCCGCCATCCAGAAGGTGAGCGACGACGCCTGCTTCCGCTTCCTCTACCCGATGGTGAAGGGCGGCGTGAACCCGATGCGCATGCTGGATAAAGACCTGATGGCGCGGCGCATGCAGGCCGATGCCGACATGATGCGCGCGGCCTACGGCAAAAACCGCCACACCGTGACCCCGGCCGAACGCGAGGCGGCTGTCGAAGACGTGCGGCCGATTATGAAGGAACTTGCCGATAAGTACGGCGAGGACATCCAGCTGCTGCAGATGCCGGAAAAGGCGGCGGGCAAAGAGAAGCTCTCCTGCGATATGGTGCAGGAGATGTGGGCCAAGGTGCTGGCGCTGCCGGAGCAAAAGGCGGCGAGGGTGATACGGCTGGCGGTGTCTGAGCTGGAGTGACAAAGGGCGCTGGTTTTTTGGGCACTTAGCGCGGGTTTAGCGCGTCGTCGCTTGCATGGCGGCGCGCGACAGGTATAATCCACAACGTTTCCGCATCCCCTTCAGTGCCGAAGTGGCGAAATCGGTAGACGCAGTTGATTCAAAATCAACCGTAGAAATACGTGCCGGTTCGAGTCCGGCCTTCGGCACCAAGTGATGCAATAATTAGCTGCCTAAGGGTGGCTTTTTTTGTGTCCATATTCATCTGAATTTACTCATCTCAAAATGTAATAAAATCAAGTTTATTGGTGATAGATAACAATAGATATTGCGTAAACATTCTGCATATAACTGGTTCTTTCCCGGCTGAGTTTGAAAAGCAGAATGTTAAACAGGACGCTTAACAATCCCTGGCAATATTATCGTTACCACTTTCCCCTATGTGCATGAGCATGGTCCAGCTTGAGCGGCATAGCATCCGCGTGTCCAAAGCTACGGTTGAACGCTGCAAGATGGCAAGGTGTACAAAGATGCACTTTCCCATAGTTGCTGTCGGCATATGCCCTGATTGGGCTGATGTAACTGTGGCATTCGGCACAGTAATGTTTTTCTGTAACGATTTTCCCCCTTCTGACCTTCAGGATCAGCGGACCGTGCTCACCGCTGACAAGATTATCATAATCGCTGGTGGCAATATTATAGCGGGTCGGTTTTCCATGCCGTTTAGCGGTAGCGTCCGTCTTTTCTTGGCGACTTCCTAGTGCCTTGAGGATTTTCTTCTGCGAGTAAGGTGACAAGACAAATCCCGGATTATTTACTTTCGACATTGTAGTTTACCTCTGGTTACGATCCATTAACTCACTCAATACGAGACTTTCGTGAAGGCATCAAACCGGAAATTACGCTCTAAATCTATGATCAGGATCAGTCGATAATCTGCATCAATAAATCACATCATTGTTCGGGTCTTAACCATGGCATATCACCTGCGGGCCGATTACAATCATTACTTGATTTTTTGCGAGCAGCATTCCGGATTTTTGATGACAAACACCATGAAAAAAAATGACAAACGCTGGATTGGCGATCTGCTGGGCGGTTCGTTGATGGTCCGAGAGAGCCGAACCATTGCTGAACTGTTGCTTTCTGAACCAGATGAAACAACCTGGCAGCAGCAAATAATCAATGAAAATATTCTTCAGGCTTCCTCCACAAGCACTGCAAATCGTTATGCCCGAACCTTAAGGCTGCGATTGATGACCTTGGATCGGGTGTGCTGGAAACTGATTGCTGATGGCAGTGAAAGCGAACGTCTACAAATGCTATTGGTTGCATTGATGATCCAGTCTCCAATTGTTGCGGAGTTTATCGCTGAGGTTGTAAATCCGGCTCGCCAACAGTTTAAAGAAAAGCTTGGTTTAAATTGCTGGGGTGATTTTGTGGATGAGAATCTTCGTTTGCACCCGGAGCTGGCTGCATTCTCTGATTCATCTATCCAAAAAATGGGTAACAATCTGATTAAGGCGCTTGCAGAAGCAGGTTACCTGGATAGCCCACGCCGCCGGAACTTACAAAACGTTTTCCTTCTACCAGATGTTGCAACGGCCTTGCATCGTTTAAACAAAGCCGAATTGCTTCCTGTTCTGGAGGGTAAAGCATGAATGATCCGATCCTTGAATATCGTTTAAAACAGTTAGAAGAACGTATCGGCGACGACCGTTTTTTGAAAAACCAAGGCTCCGGCAACGAGATTGGCTTCTGGATCTTTGACTATCCGGCGAAGCAGGAGCTTCAGGTCCGCGAGTATTTACACTTTTTATTCAAAAAACTGGATAAAAAATATACCTATAAAACACTCAATATCTTCCAGGTCATCATCGATATGCTTGAAGAACGTAAGCTCTTTGACCGTATCTGCCAGCGAGAGCCTGAGCTTGGCCTTGAGACACTGAAAAAGCATCTGGCAGCCCCGCTGAGCCAAAAAAAAATCGCGGAATATATTGCGCGTACGGTCGATCTTCCGGCACAGCAATTTGTCATTCTGACGGGCCTCGGTAACGCCTGGCCATTGGTTCGCGGTCATGAGCTTATGAGCGCACTTCAGGACGTGATGGGGTTTACACCACTGCTGATGTTCTATCCTGGCACCTACAGTGGATATGATCTTTCTCCACTCTCAGGCATTAATTCGCGTAACTATTACCGCGCCTTCAGACTGGTACCAGAAACCGGACCTGCGGCGACTTTGACTCCTCGTTAAAAGACGACAGCAATGAATATAGAAAAAATTTTTGAGAAACCGCTAAAACGTAATATTAACGGCGTAGTTAAAGCCGAGCAGACCGACGACGAAAGCGCCTGGATAGAACTGGATGAGTACGTCATCACTCGGGAGCTCGATGGCCACCTGCGTCAGTTCTTTGAAGTCTATGCCCCAGCTACTGGACCAGGCAGATTACAGCTTGCCGATAAAATGGGCGTCTGGGTTTCAGGCTTCTTTGGGTCCGGTAAATCACACTTCATTAAGATCCTTTCCTATCTGCTGGCGAACCGCGAAGTTAGCCACAATGGCGTCACGCGTAATGCGCTCTCCTTCTTTGAAGAGAAAATTGATGATGCACTGCTGTTGGCCGATATTCGGAAATCGGTTCAGCATCCGACTGATGTCGTTCTATTCAATATTGACTCACGCGCTAATGTCGAAGATGGCGTTGATGCCATTCTCAAAGTCTTTCTGAAAGTCTTTAACGAACTGGCTGGTTATTGTGGGGACTTCCCACATATTGCACACCTGGAACGTGAGCTCGATAAGCGTGGGCAGTTTGATACCTTTAAAGCCGCCTTTGCGGATATCACTGGCTCTCGTTGGGAAGATGAACGTGATGTTTATCTGATGATAAACGATCAGATGGCTAAGGCGCTGAGTGTTGCTACAGGCCAGAGTGAAGAGTCTTCTCGCCAGTGGATCGAGCAACTTGATAAGAACTTCCCTCTGGATATCAAAAATTTCTGTACGTGGGTTAAAGAGTGGCTGGATAGTCAAGGCAACCGCAACATTCTGTTTATGGTCGATGAAGTTGGGCAGTTCATTGGTAAAGATGCACAGATGATGCTGAAGCTGCAAACCATCACCGAAAACCTGGGCGTTATTTGCGGTGGACGCGCATGGGTGATTGTGACCTCCCAGGCCGACATTAATGCCGCCATTGGTGGTATGAGCAGTCGCGACGGTCAGGATTTCTCCAAGATTCAGGGGCGTTTCTCAACGCGCTTACAACTCTCCAGCTCGAATACCTCAGAAGTTATACAAAAACGTTTGCTGGTGAAAACCGATGCGGCAATACCGGAGCTGGAAGCTATCTGGCAGGAAAAAGGCGATATTCTGCGTAACCAGTTGGCGTTTGACACGACAACGACAGCTACGCTGCGAGCCTATACAAACAGCCGCGAGTTCGTGGATAACTATCCGTTTGTACCGTGGCATTACCAGATCCTGCAAAAGGTCTTTGAATCAATCCGAACCAAAGGGGCCGCAGGTAAACAGTTGGCAATGGGGGAGCGCTCTCTGCTGGATGCCTTCCAGTCGGCAGCTGTGCAAATCTCTGCAGAGGGTCTGGATAGTCTGGTCCCGTTCTGGCGCTTTTACTCCGCGATCGAAAGCTTCCTGGAACCTGCAGTTAGCCGCACTATTATTCAGGCCTGCCAGTCTCCGTCACTGACGGAGTTTGACGGCAAACTACTAAAGACGCTGTTCCTGATCCGCTACGTCGATGTGCTGAAAAGTACTCTCGACAATCTCGTCACGCTCTCTATTGAGCGTATTGATACTGATAAAGTGGAACTCCGTCGACAGATTGAAGCCAGTCTTAATCGTCTGCAGGCTGAGATGCTGATCTCGCGTATTGATGACAAATTTGTTTTTCTCACTAACGAAGAAAAAGAGATTGAAAACGAAATCCGCAATATTGACGTGGAATTCACCATCATCAATAAGCAACTCTCAACCATCATTTTCGAAGAGATCCTGAAGAACAAAAGATATCGCTATCCGGCCAATAAGCAGGATTTTGATATCAGTCGTTTTTGTAACGGACATCCGCTGGATGGTGCGAATCTTAACGATCTGGTGGTTAAGGTGCTCACACCACTGGACTCGAACTACGAGAGCTATAAGGGCGCGCATTCTAATAGTCTGCTGATGACGGACAGTAAGGACTGCATCTTAATTTGTCTGCCTGATGAGGCTCGTACCTGGCAAGACCTGACCATGTACGCGCAGACCAAAGCCTTCCTTAGCAAGCAAAGTGGACAGCGTCCGGAACAGGCAACTCTGTTGGCAGAAAAAGGCCGTGAAAATGGCATGCGCGAAAAAACGCTGAAGGCGCAGATTGAAGGCTTGCTGGCTCAAGCTGATGTCTGGGCGCTGGGCGAACGGCTGGATAAGAAATCCTCTTCGCCGTTAGCTATCGTGGATGCAGCCTGCGGTTACGTTATCGAGAACAGTTTCTCCAAACTAAAATTGCTGCGTCTTAGTACCGGAGACGTAAATCGTGAAACTCACGCGCTGTTGACAGTAGAAAATGATACCCAGCTCGATCTCGGGGATATGGAAGAATCCAACCCAGAGGCGATGCGTGAAGTGGATAACTGGATCAGTATGAGTATTGAGACTCATAAGCCAGTTTACCTGCGGGATATCCTCACCACTTTTGGCCGTCGCCCATTTGGCTGGCCGGAAGATGAGGTCAAATTGCTGGTTGCTCGGCTGGCGCGCAGCGGAAAATACAGCTTCACTCTGCAAGGCAGTGAAATCGCACTGAAGCAGGCGTGGGACGCGTTTAATAATTCACGTCGTTACAGCGATTTGCGTTTGCATAAAGTACGTCGCCATGACGAAGCGCAGCTGACTAAAGCCGCGCAACTGATGGCTGAGATTGCCGGAGAGCCGTTTAACGAGCGTGAAGAACAGTCGTTGGTATCTCATATTCGCGAACTCTTTGGCCGCTGGAAGAGCGAGTTGACTGTTTTTAAAACTCGTGCAGAGAGTGGACAAAACCCTGGCCGTAAAGAGATAGAAGAAGGCCTGGTATTGCTGAACGGGATCCTTAACGAGAAAGAGGAATACGCGGTCATTGAAAAAATCACCACAGCGGCCGACGATCTTAAAGATTTCTCGGAAGACTGGGACGATTTGGTCAGCTTCTACAAAAACCAATACGCCACATGGCAGCGCTTGAGCACGGCGTTCAATGGAAGTTTTAAAGCTAACCGTAACGCGCTGGATAAAGACGAAACGGCCCAAAAGGCGTTGCAGGAGTTGGAAGCTATCTACAGCAAGGCACGACCTTACGGAGAGCTGCACCGGATTATTCCGCTGATTGAAACCGTTGAAACCATCAACCAGCGTCTGGTGGAAGAATACCGAAGCCATGCGCTGCAGCAGATAGATAACCATATCAATGAGCTGAAGCAAAGCATGCAGGAGATGCACGTCCCTGCTGACTTGCAGCACTCGCTTTTACACCCGATGCAGCAATCGCGTAAGAAAGTGGAGCAGAACGGCCTGATCCCACAGATTATGGAAGAACAGGCTGAGGTTCGGGCGCTACAATTCAAAGCAAACGAACGGCTGAACAGCTGGGTTGAAGAACAGCGTAAGAAAGTGCCTGAACCAAAAACTGTCCCTCAGCCAGGGATTATCGATCCAGTAGCTAAGCCTGAACCCAAGCTGAAAAAGACCATCTACGTGAACACGCGTAAAACGATGGAACGAGCTGCGGGTGTGACAACGCTGGATAACGCCGAACAGGTAGACAAAGCCCTGGAGCAACTCCGTAAAACGCTCATGGATGCCATTAACGCAGGTGAACGCGTACAGCTTCAGTAATTTCCCCATTTTCAGGGCAGACGTTGTCTGCCCTTTTCAGGACTTCACATGAATACGTCAAATATCAAAAAATACGCCCCGGTGGCACGTAAACAATTCCGCGATGCGGTCATGCAAAAACTGACCACGCTGGGTATTGAGGCCGATAAAAAGGGCAACCTGCAAATTGCGCAAGCAACCGATCTTGGCGACCAGGTGCGTTATGGTCAGTTCTCGCTGGATAAAGCACTGGTGTCACGCCGTGAGCGTCTGGTCAAGCGTGCAGAAAAGCAGGGCTACGACGTGCTGGTGGAGCACATCGCTTACACCTGGTTTAACCGCTTTTGCGCTATTCGCTATATGGAGCTGCATGGCTATCTTGATCACGGTTTCCGTATGCTGTCTCACCCGACGCTGCAAGGCGGTTTTGAGGTTCTGGATCATGTGCCGGAAGTGGCTGATGCTCTGGAGCTGGACAAAGCACGCCTGGTGGAGATGAAGCTGGCGGGCGATCGTGACGAAGAACTGTACCGCGAACTGCTGCTGGCCCAGTGCCATGCATTGCACGGTGCAATGCCTTTCCTGTTCGAAGCGGTCAATGATGATATCGAACTGGTACTGCCGGATAACCTGACTCGCACCGACTCCATTCTGCGTGGGCTGGTAGATATTATTCCTGAGGAGGACTGGGAACAGGTCGAAGTGATTGGCTGGCTGTATCAGTTTTATATTTCCGAGAAAAAAGATGATGTGATCGGCAAGGTGGTGAAGAGCGAAGATATTCCCGCCGCCACTCAGCTGTTTACCCCGAACTGGATTGTGCAGTACCTGGTGCAGAACTCGGTGGGTCGCCAGTGGCTGCAAACCTACCCGGACTCGAGCCTGAAAGGCAAAATGCCGTACTACATTGAGCCAGCAGAGCAAACGCCGGAAGTGCGGGCACAGTTGGCAGCTATCACCCCATCCAGCATTGAGCCTGAAAGCATTAAAGTGCTGGATCCGGCCTGCGGCTCCGGGCATATCCTGACTGAAGCCTATAACGTACTGAAGGCCATTTACGAAGAGCGCGGCTATCGTACCCGTGATATTCCGCAGCTGATTCTGGAAAACAATATCTTCGGCCTCGATATCGACGACCGTGCCGCACAGCTGTCTGGTTTTGCAATGCTGATGCTGGCCCGCCAGGACGATCGCCGCATTCTGAGTCCAGGCCGTGGCGTTCGCCTGAATATCGTTTCCCTGCAGGAAAGTAAGCTGGATGTCGCTGAGCTCTGGACCAAGCTGAACTTCCATCAACAGGTGCAGCGCGGCAGCATGGGAGATATGTTTGCAGAAGGGGCGGCACTGACCAATACCGACAGCGCGGAATATAAGCTGCTGATGCGAACGCTGGCATTGTTTACCAGCGCAAAAACGTTGGGATCGCTGATTCAGGTTTCACATGAAGATGAAGCGGCGCTGAAAGCGTTTCTGGATGGGCTGTATCGTCTGGTGGTTGAAGGTGATATTCAGCAGAAGGAAGCAGCGGCGGAGCTGCTCCCGTATATCCAGCAGGCGTGGATCTTGGCACAGCGCTATGACGCTGTGGTGGCAAACCCTCCATATATGGGCGGGAAAGGGATGAATGGCGAGCTGAAAGAGTTTGCTAAAAAACAATTCCCGGACAGCAAGTCAGATTTGTTTGCGATGTTTATGCAGCATGCGTTTTCTTTGCTCAAAGAGAATGGTTTTAATGCGCAAGTGAATATGCAGTCGTGGATGTTCCTGTCGAGCTATGAAGCGCTTCGTAGCTGGCTGTTGGATAATAAAACCTTTATTACGATGGCGCATTTGGGGGCGAGAGCCTTTGGGCAAATTTCGGGAGAGGTAGTTCAGACAACTGCATGGGTGATTAATAATTCTCGTACAGATAGTTACCAACCTGTATTTTTTCGTTTAATTGAAGGCAGTGAAGAGCAAAAACAAAACGCTTTGCTTGCACGAAAAAACTGTTTTGACAATACTAAGCAGAATGACTTCAGAATAATTCCTGGCGCGCCGTTAGCTTATTGGGCAAGCGAAAGTTCGCGTAAGTCTTTTTCAAAATTTTCACTTTTAGGCCATGAGTTAAAAGCGAGACAAGGTCTTGCAACCACCGATAACAATCGTTTTGTTAGATTCTGGTTTGAAGTATCCTTCGGAAATATTGGTTTTAATATGGCTTCACGCGAAGAGGCCATTAACTCTAGCAAACGCTGGTTCCCTATGGATAAAGGTGGCGACTATCGGAAATGGTATGGGAATAATATATACATAGTCGATTGGGAGCTTGATGGAGAAAGAATAAAAGACAGTATTAACTCTAAATACCCTTATCTTAATGGAAATCCAGATTTTGTAGCTAAAAATGCTGGTGAATATTTTAAGCCTGGGGTGACCTGGAGCAAAGTCACATCGGGGAACTTTTCATCAAGATTTTCACCTGCTGGGAGTATTTTTAGCGATGCAGGGATGAAAGTTGTTTGCGATCACGAAAAAGCACTTTTTGTACAGGGTTTATTGAGTTCAAAAGTATTCGCTCATCTTTTATCATGCCTCAGCGAAACTTTAAATTTTGAAGCTGGTAATATTTCTAGAATTCCACTATGTATAGCGCCTGACGCTACAGACATATGGCGTGAATGTATTTCTTTATCGAGGAAAGACTGGGACTCAACTCAAATATCTTACGATTTCATGTGCCATCAATTAATACAAGGTGGCAATGCATCCCTACTTAAAGATGTATATGATAGAATCGAAGAAAACTGGTTGTCCTGTAGTGAGAGAATGAGATATCTCGAACAAGAAAATAATAATTTATTTGCAGCGGCGTATAGCCTCTCTTCTGAAATTGATAATAACGTCTCTCTTGATGAAATAACATTATTCTGTAATGCTGCCTATCGATATGGTAATGACCTTTCGATTGAAGAAAAATCTGAATTAATTAAAGGCGAGACTATATCTGATCTTCTCTCATATGCAATAGGTTGCATGATGGGTCGCTACTCCCTCGATCGTGAAGGTCTGGTCTACGCCCACGAAGGCAACAAAGGCTTTTCTGACCTTGCAGAAGACGGTGTCTACAAAAGCTTCCCTGCCGATGAAGACGGCATCTTGCCGTTAATGGATTCTGACTGGTTCGGCGACGATGTAACCGCCCGTATCAAAGAATTTGTCCGTACCGTCTGGGGGGAAGAACACCAGCAGGAAAACCTCGACTTTATCGCCGAAAGTCTCTGTTTGTACGCGATAAAGCCGAAAAAAGGCGAATCTTCACTTGATACTATCCGCCGCTATCTTTCCACGCAGTTCTGGAAAGATCATATGAAAATGTACAAAAAACGCCCGATTTACTGGCTGTTCAGCTCTGGTAAAGAGAAAGCATTTGAGTGCCTGGTGTATCTGCACCGTTATAATGAAGGCACATTGTCGCGTATGCGTACCGAATACGTAGTTCCGCTGCTGGCGCGCTACCAGGGCAATATCGACCTGGTAAACGATCAGCTTAAGAGTGCTGAATCGGGAGCTGCTACCACGCGTCTGAAAAAAGAACTGGATGGGCTGACCAAGAAATTCAACGAGCTGCGTAGCTTCGATGACCGCTTGCGTCACTATGCTGATAGACGTATCACTATTGATCTGGATGACGGCGTTAAGGTTAACTACGGCAAGTTTGGCGATCTGCTGGCGGATGTAAAAGCCATTACCGGTAGCGCACCTGAGGAGATTTGATGAAAATAGCGGCGATTTATACGCAGAGTGTTGGCCCATTGGGCAATGCGGAAATTAGCTTTAAAAACAACTGGACGGGAGCGGTAGAGGAAAACGTTCTCCTTACCGGCCCGAACGGCTGCGGTAAATCGACGCTGCTTCGCACTATTGCGATGCTTTGGGGGGCTTTTGGGTTCTGGCTAGAGCAATCCAAGCCGCTTCCATCATCTCACGAATCCCGGAAATGGTTAGAACGATGGAACGGTGTCGCGATTGTTATAGATGACTTCACATCAACAACGCCATCTCGCTTGGGGCTATTTTTTGGCTCTGATGAATGGTCTGAGGAATTAATTGAATCCTATAAAGATGTTGAGTGGATTGGTGAAAGTCGTGCTGGGCGTAAATTGACGCTAAGGATTTTTGAAGATGCCTGGTTCCAGAAATGGGGTCACTACTACCAAAAAATGGTGATCACCACTGAGAGAGTTTCATCCCCTAATGTCATTTATCTGGATGCTGAGGCACGCAGATGGCTTGCGCCTAAAAAGAATATTTCCTCACTTGCACAGGATGATCTTAGCCAGCGCTGGCTGGCAACCTATACCCCTACCTCCGACTGGAAAGGGCAGCTTGAAGCTTCGCTGTTCAATATGAAAGCGACGCTCCCTGAGCTGTATCCAGAGATGATGAAAACGCTGAATCAGTTCTTCTCAGGAAAAGTCATTGAAGAAGAGATTCAGCCAGGGCAGCGTCAGCAGGTCAAACTTGCTAACGGTGAAACTCATACGTTGGATGAACTGAGTTCTGGTGAACATCAGGTCTTGATCATGCTCTTTATGGTTCAACGCTGGCTTCAGCCCGGCGGTGTCGTTTTAATCGACGAGCCGGACCTGCATCTGCACCCTTCGCTGGTTTCCCCCCTGCTTGCGACTCTGGAAAACATTATCCAGAAAAAGCAGGGGCAGCTTATTTTGACTTCCCATGCGACCGACGTCTGGCAGCGCTACGAAACGTTGGGGCTGCGTTATCCTCTTTCTGTTGAAAAGGATGATGAGCAATGAAGGAGTTTGAGTGGCATATCAAGACCATCCTTGAGACAAAAATCACTGAAGGCAAACGAGCGTTGATCGTTGAAGGTAAAACGGATGAACTTGTTTTTACCCAGCTCTTAAAAAAAGTTGATCCCCAATGGGAAACCAACTGGGTTCTTGCCGAAGTCGGCGGGAAACGTAATGTGGTAGAAATTTTGTCAAAACAACCGACTTGGTTGGGCATTGTTGATCGCGATGAGTGGGATGATGCCCAGTTGGGCCAACGGCAACAACAATTGCCTAACCTGTTAGTTTTACCCAGATTCTGTATCGAAAACTATCTTGTTGTCCCAAGTGAGCTTTTACCTGGACTGCCACCCAAGCAAAGAGCCAAACTCCCCGGAGAGAGCGCAGCGGCGATAGAGGCTATTACGTCATCGATTACCGCAAATCTTGAAAGTTGGATTCAGTTTGGTACCGCATGGGCCATTATCAACCCGCTTTGGGATGAACTGCGATTGCTCGGATTTAACCGAGACCTTCTTGATCTTCAACAGGTGATTACAGAGCCCGGGTTTTTGGCGCATTGCGAACGTTGGCATGCACATCTGGATCCTGCAGTACTGTTACAAAGATACCAGAGCAAACTGGCCGAAATCCGCGATTTGCCAGTTGATGAACAGTTACGCAAAATTGTTCACGGCAAAAAATTTTATAAAGCCGTTGTGACCCCTGCATTCATGCAGTTACTTACAATTACGAAAGCGATTTCAGTTGATGTATGGTTCAGGGAAATGCCGGTGCCAACTGACCTTGACTTTATATGGCATGAAATGAATTTGCCTGTAGAAGAAAATTAATTATGCAATTTAAAGAACTGGAATCCGGGCTTCGTCAGAAGTTTACCGACAACCGTATCGTCTTCTGGCACGACCCAGAACAACGTTTCACTGATTCGCTCAATGAGTTGGATCTCGACAACGTTGTGCTGCTGGATATGCGCGGCATTTCTGTGCTAGCAACAAAAAAACGACTCGAAATCGACGAGCCTGAACAAAAATTTTTACTCTATTTCACCAGTGAGGTTCCCGCTCTCGAGCAGGACTGGTTGCTGGATATTCGCCTCTATAGCACCGAATTCCACGCTGATTATGCGGCGATCACCCTGAATTCGCTAGGTATCCCGCAACTTGGTTTACGCGAACATATTCAACTTCGCAAAGCCTTCTTTACCGTCAAGCGAACTCAGATCCTGAAGGGATGGGTTACCGAGCGCGAAACGGAAAACTCTCTCGATAAGAAAATGCTTGCGGTGGTGGTCGGAGCCAGTACCTTTGAAACCAAAGAGATTCTATTTGCTTTGGTTCAGCAATTTGTCGCGGCACGGCAGCAGGATGACAGCGCGCTGGAGAACACCTTCGCCGTACTGAAGAAACTTGGCCTGGATGAGGTACTCTGGGAGATTCTTCGTGTTGAGCTCGGGTACCAGTTTGAATCTCCTTCACTGGAAAACCTGCTGCTGAAACTGTTCTGTACCGATCTCTGGGCGCAGGGTGATGAAGCGCATCGTGACTGGTTGAGTAAAAATGTGCTGGCAACTGCGGCTGGACGAGCCTCTTCACTGGCCTTTATGGGGGCGTGGCGCAACGATCGTCGCTATAAAGCAGAATACGATTATTGTGCAGAGGATTTGCAACAAACACTGCAGCCAAAAGAGCACTACAACTACAGCTCACCGTACGCCCTGGCAAAATGTGAAACCTTCGAGGCCATTGAACAACTTATTATCCGTGGTCTGGTGACCCAGCTGCAGGAAGAGAGCACCACTCTGGACAGAGACGCGTTTAAAGCGTTGGTTTCAGAGCGCAGTGCGAAATACTGGAGCCAGACACGTCCAGAGTATCTCTCTATCTGGAATGCCATTCGTCAGGCAGAACACTTGCTGAATTTGCGTAACCGTTACACCGATGGGTTTAATTTCCCCGATACGGGCGCGTTCTGGAAAGCCTACTGCGACGAAATTTATCGCTTCGATCAGACCTATCGTTTATTCAATGAATATGCCGCACCAGTGCACAGCAAAGGGGCGATGATCCTGCATGAACTGGATAAGTTCATCGAAGAGTTATACAGCAACTGGTATCTGGCCGAGCTAAGTCGTGGCTGGAACAAACTGCTGGAAGCGGAAAAACGCATGCAGACATGGCAGTTTAGTGGCATACCCCTGCAGCGCAATTTCTATAAAGAGAATGTTAAACGTCAGTTTGACACCTCTCAGGTGAAACGCGTTTTTGTCGTGATCTCAGATGCACTGCGCTATGAAGTGGCGGAAGAGCTGGGCAGGCATATCAACCATGAGAAGCACTTCAGTGCAGAGCTGCGCTCCCAGACCGGAGTGCTCCCAAGCTATACTCAGCTGGGCATGGCCGCACTGTTACCCCATGAGTCGTTGAGCTATCTTCCCGATAATTCTGGCGTAGTGTACGCCGATGGAATATCCACTTCCGGGTTCGATAAACGCGCCGCTATTCTGGCGAAGGTGAATGGTGTAGCGCTGAAAGCAAAGGACTTGCAGAACGCCAATAACCAGGAAGTTAACGAGCAAATTCGCAACGCTTCCGTGGTTTATATCTGGCACGACACTATAGATGCCATGGGTGATAAGGCGGCTACCGAAGATAAAACATTCGAGGCTTGTCGAAGCGCTATTACCGAGCTCAAAGATCTGGTCTCACGCCTGCGTAGCCGATTTAATGCCAGCCGAATATTTGTTACCGCCGATCATGGGTTCCTGTTCCAGCAACAGGCGCTGGTGGAGCAGGATAAAACGAAGCTGGAAAGCAAAGCCAAAGACACAATTGAAGCGAATAAACGCTTTATTGTGGGTCATAAGCTGCCTGAAAGTGAATTTTGCTGGCACGGCAAACTTGCTGATACTGCAGGCGCAAGCGATGAGAGTGAGTTCCTGTTACCTAAAGGAGTACAGCGTTTTCACTTCGTAGGGGGCGCGCGTTTCGTTCATGGCGGAGCCATGCTGCAGGAGGTGTGTGTTCCTGTGTTGAAGATTCGCGCGCTTGAAAAGAAAGTGGCTGAGAAGCAACCCCAGCGGCAGCCCGTGTCCGTCGTTGCGCGGGATCAGGTGATCAAACTGGTTAACAGCATTGATAAAGTTGGTTTTATTCAGACTTCGGCAGTGAATGATTTAAATGAGCCGCGCACGCTCAATATTTTTGTCGTAGATGAAAACAACCAGGTCGTCTCCGGCACGGAAACGGTTTGCTTCGACAGTGATAACGACGATATGGGTAAACGCACCCGCGATGTAACCATGAAACTCATGGGGACGGCATTCAATCGTAAAAACAAATATGTTCTGATCCTGGAGAATGCGGACAGCGCAACAGAGTATGGTCGCTACCCGATCACGATCGACCTGGCATTTCAGGATGACTTCTTTTAAGTGAGGCGTTATGCAACAGCAGGATAACTCAGCCAGTAACATGGAAACGGCCTCTGCGTTGGCTCAGGACCTGGATTCATTGTTGAATCAGCACTTTCGCGGTCGCGTGGTGCGTAAGGATCTGACTAAGCAACTAAAAGAAGGGGCTAATGTTCCGGTTTACGTACTGGAATATCTACTCGGTATGTACTGTGCCTCCGATGACGATGAGGTTGTCGAGCAGGGGCTACAGTCGGTTAAGCGTATTCTTTCTGATAACTACGTCCGCCCGGATGAAGCAGAAAAAGTGAAATCACTGATTCGCGAGCGTGGTTCTTACAAAATTATCGATAAGGTCACGGTAAAGCTAAACCAGAAGAAAGACGTTTACGAAGCCCAACTCTCTAACCTCGGTATTAAAGATGCCCTGGTGCCGTCTCAGATGGTGAAAGACAATGAGAAACTGTTGACGGGTGGCATCTGGTGCATGATCACCGTGAACTACTTTTATGAAGAAGGACAAAAAACGTCTCCTTTCTCGCTGTTCACACTGAAGCCGATCCAGATGCCAAATATGGATATGGACGAGGTATTTGAGGCCCGCAAGCAGTTTGATCGTGACCAGTGGATTGACGTGCTGTTACGTTCTGTCGGGATGGAGCCTGCGAATATTGAACAGCGTACCAAGTGGCATCTGATTACTCGCATGATTCCCTTTGTGGAAAACAACTATAACGTCTGTGAGCTTGGACCACGTGGTACCGGTAAGAGCCATGTTTATAAAGAATGCTCCCCTAACTCTCTGCTGGTATCTGGCGGGCAAACCACGGTAGCGAACTTGTTTTATAACATGGCCAGCCGCCAGATTGGTCTTGTGGGTATGTGGGACGTCGTCGCGTTCGACGAAGTGGCAGGGATCACTTTCAAAGACAAAGATGGCGTGCAGATCATGAAAGACTACATGGCGTCAGGTTCGTTCTCTCGTGGTCGTGACTCCATCGAAGGTAAAGCCTCCATGGTGTTTGTCGGCAACATTAACCAGAGCGTGGACACGCTGGTCAAAACCAGTCATCTGCTTGCACCGTTTCCAGATGCGATGATTGATACTGCATTTTTTGACCGCTTCCATGCTTATATTCCTGGTTGGGAAATTCCAAAGATGCGTCCGGAGTTTTTCACCAATCGCTATGGTTTGATTACGGATTACCTCGCTGAATATATGCGCGAGATGCGTAAACGTAGCTTCTCCGATGCAATTGATAAATTCTTCAAGCTGGGAAATAACCTCAATCAGCGTGACGTGATTGCCGTACGCCGCACGGTATCCGGCTTGTTGAAGCTAATGCACCCAGACGGCGCTTACGACAAAGAAGATGTACGGGTTTGCCTGACCTATGCACTGGAGGTCCGCCGTCGCGTTAAAGAGCAGCTTAAGAAACTCGGTGGCCTAGAATTCTTTGATGTGAACTTCAGTTATATCGATAATGAGAGCCTGGAAGAGTTCTTCGTGAGCGTACCGGAGCAGGGTGGCAGTGAATTGATTCCTGCCGGTATGCCGAAACCTGGCGTAGTGCATCTGGTCACGCAAGCTGATTCAGGTATGACGGGCCTCTATCGTTTTGAAACGCAGATGACTGCCGGTAATGGCAAACATGCGGTATCAGGTTTAGGGTCGAATACAGCAGCGAAAGAAGCGATCCGCGTGGGTTTTGACTACTTCAAAGGTAACTTAGGTCGTATCAGTGCTGCGGCAAAATTCTCTGAACATGAGTACCATCTTCATGTAGTGGAGCTGCACAGCACAGGGCCGAGTACAACCACCAGTCTGGCCGCGTTAATCGCGTTCTGTTCCATATTGCTGGCAAAACCGGTTCAGGAACAAATGGTCGTTTTAGGCAGTATGACGTTGGGAGGGGTAACGAATCCCGTTCAGGATCTGGCTGCATGTCTGCAGGTTGCATTCGATAGCGGCGCGAAAAGAGTTTTACTCCCTATGGCTTCAGCTATTGATATCCCGACCGTACCGACTGAATTGTTTACCAAGTTCCAGGTAAGCTTTTATGCTGATCCTGTAGATGCGGTGTACAAGGCTCTCGGGGTAAATTAAATGCAATGATTACCAGTGATGTATGAGTTGTGTTACTGGTAATCTCATTTCCAAAAATAATAGTGCAGCTTAATTTACTTATTATATTTTCAAATTGAAACTTAATATCCTGATGCTTAATTTAAGCATGGTTGTTCATTCCAGAAACTCGGTAAAGATAGACAGTAAATCCTGATGAATCAGTGTCCATTCTTGATCCAAGTTTATAGTACATAATCCGATATCGAAACCGCTAACATTATAACGATGCTTTACAGCCTTCGTTACATGAGGATAGATCAGCAACCCACTGATTTTTTGGGCTGGAGTTGATTTACAAGCCAATAAATAATTCATCAGCTGGTATAGGTTAGACGAGTGAAACTTCGATGTTTCGTTACGGCTGGAAAATATATTCTTATAATATTTTGCATCAACGATTAAAGTTTTGTTATTACTGCTTATCGTTATGTCTGTTTCCATTCGCGGTAGAAAAGATAAACTTTTATCACTGTCGCTATATGCATCCCATTTCAAATATGAGCGTTTAACGTTAGCATTTTTTAATTCTCGCATGCAAAAACAATATAAAAATTCCTGATAAAGAAGTGACATTTTGCGTTCGTCACGTTCAAAATCATAAAAACGATAACTACCATTGTTTTGATTACTTATCGAATTGTCTGCAATAAACTTGCATAAACTGATTGCGAATTTGTAGTAACGACTACTAGCCCTAACTTTCACTTTATTGAAGTGAAGAGGAGTGAGGTTAATTTCTTTCACTTCTGGCATTCTTGCTCGGATAGAGCGCGATTCTTCTCGGATGGTTTTATTTAAATTTTCATTTTTGATTAATACAGCCAGAGAACTTTTAATGATTTTATTTGCAAGCGTATCCGGATTTAAATCATCAAAAGTACTGACTGTTTTTCCTTGTGTCATATGTAAACTGCGGAGTGTTTGAGTGAGATTCACCCGTCCTTTTACTCCTGTGATTAACTCTGTATTTGACTGATAATTCAGCTCGAATCCCCGACGACAAAGATAAAGAACACATTTATTTAAAGCATGCCCGAGTATATCTAGTAAGTTATTGGCCGGTATCGCATCAAGGTTAACTATTTTAGCATCCTGTAAATGATTCCATGCGTAAGTCAGCATATAATAGATGTTACGTATTGGAATCGCTGGCTTATTCATTATATGTCCTCAAGTAACAGATCGAGCCAGTTTTGTCTTTTACCAGGGTTATCAAACCAATACTCTTCAAGCAACGGCGCTATATCTGAAAAAACGATTGTTCTGAACCATTCAACATCTGGTTGATTGCCATCATCTAAACCATTGCAAAAATAGCTGTGCCCGATCCTGTAACCCTTCCCGAGTATTTCTGAGTCATTACTGATTTCGTTATTTAACTGCATCATTTTGAAACATAATGATTCGACAAATCCAGGCTTGGCTTTGTTATCCAGTAAAAAACTACGAAATTGCTCTGTTCCAAATCCGGGTTCAATATCAATAAATGAAAAGCGTCTGCGGAGAGCGTAGTCGACGACTGCCAGAGAACGGTCTGCTGTATTCATTAAACCAATAATATAGACGTTAGCAGGTATATAAAATCGGTCACTGTAGTTTTCCGAGTAGGTAAGAGGTACTGCCCAGTTCGCATTACGCTTATCATGTTCAATAAGCATCATGACTTCGCCAAAAACCTTGCTTAAATTCGCTCGATTTATTTCATCAATGATAAAAACATGTTTTTTATCTGGTTCTTTCAGGGCCTGCTGACAGAAACTATAAAAAATTCCATCTTTTCGTTGGAAGCTATCACCATTTGGGCGATAACCTTGTACGAAATCTTCATAACTATAAGATGGATGAAACTGGACCATACCAACTCTGTGTGAATCCCTTTCTTCCATTAGCAGATAAGCCAGGCGGCGGGCTACGAAGGTCTTACCTACTCCGGGGGGACCTTGCAGAATAACATTTTTCTTCACAACCAAACGTTTAATAATCGTTTCTATTGTTGATTGAGGAATAAAGAGGTCATTCAATGCATCGTTTATATCATATGGTTTTTTGACCGTAGTTTTGGAGTGAGGATCTGGATGGGGAAATGTTTCGGAACTGGAGAATAATTTTTTATACACATTTATTGTTTGTTCTATTTCTTCATCAAATTTTGCGTAATCGATACCATTGGAAACTTTTTGTGAGAACGCATAGTAAGATTGACCATATTTCTTTGGGTATATCCCAAGGTTGGTATGTAAATACTCTCTAATCGTCACTGGTATATCAGAATTAAAGTGCCATTGATGTAGTGGTATCTTTGTATCACTTATCCCATAAGCAAGTATAAGTTCGTCATAATCTTTATAATAAAGTATGACAGGATAGATACCATGCGACACTTCTTGACCCTCAGCTAGAAATGCAATCCAGGGAACAGAACTGTAATTACCAAAGCCGAAACTTACTTTCACCTTAAGTCCATGAAGTGTTTCTGGGTAGTCTTTAGTTGATTGTGAGATTTTCTGATCGGCTTGTTCAACGAATTTTTCAAGCCAAGTCTGTACCGATTGCATCTCTTACTCCTTACGAGAAGTTCATAGTGCATTATGCAGCCCACCAGGACGAATCGCTACTGTTAATCGTAACAGTTCGAACTCGTTCAATGAATATATTCTGTCTTTGAAATCAATTTCTTCGTGCATACCAAATAATTATTGCGATCGCGCTCGCAACGTGGACAATACTTAATCATGTGATGAATTAATATCAACGAAATCAATAATTTCATTTAAGTCACGGGATGGGGAATGGACAGTAATACTCAGGGATTCACTTCATACTGGCGTAATACCTTAGCTGATGCCGAGTCTGGAAAAGGGGCATTTGAGCGTAAAGATGAAGAGTCATTCACTCAATGGATGAATATCGATAAGGGGCGCTTGGATGAAGAGATCGTGCAATCGTTCTTCGTAGGTGAAAACGAGAAGGTTCAGACCGTAAAAGTGTTGTTACGGCCGCATGTATGGATCCACTTGTTAAAGCATGGCAAGGAGCGCATGGCTGGCGCACCAGGTATAGTTACGCCTTTGGTTACTTCCGCGCTGATGAACCGCGAAGGCTTTCTATTCCCTGCATTTCCTGCCACCATTCCCCGTGACCTGCTTGAACCACTGCCCAAAGGTTCCTTTTCTATTGGTGAGATGGCGGAATATGACAAATATAAAACCTCCCATGATTCATTAACTTTTGGTCCTGGCGACGAGGATGAGCAGCGTGAGGAAACAGACGAACAACGGACTGAGCGACATGCTCGCTATAAGCTATTATGGCAAAAATACCTTAAAGAGGCAGATGAGCTTTTAAACAATGTGGCCGGGAAATGGCTCGAGTCACCAGAGCAATATGAGTCAGCTGGTTATGGCTTTATTATCAAAGCCAACCAGCCCGGCGGCGCCAGCATTCATATTTTGCCCATGTACGACCACCTGCTGTCGTGCAAAAAAGAGGTGCCATTGCTGGCGCGTTTTGCTTCAAAAGATAAATCTCCTGTTGAGCCGCTTCTTGCCAGTAATGCCATGTTCAGTGAGCGTCTGGGCCATTCTGGCGACAAATTCCCTCTGGCTACTGCACAGCGTGATGCCCTGAGCCATTATCTCACTCAACAGCCGGGCGATATTCTTGCCGTAAACGGTCCTCCGGGAACAGGGAAAACTACTCTTGTGCTCTCCATCATAGCTACAGAGTGGACGAGGGCGGCTTTAAACAAAACCGAACCACCGGTTGTCATTGCGGCATCAACCAACAACCAGGCGGTTACCAACATTATTGAGGCCTTCGGAAAAGATTTTGCTACGGGCACCGGGCCTATGGCTGGGCGTTGGCTGCCTGATGTAACAAGCTTTGGGGCTTATTTCCCTTCTTCGCGCCGAAAAGCCGAGGCCGCAAAAAAATACCAGACAGAAGACTTTTTTAACCGCGTTGAATCCCTTGAATATGTAGAAGATGCCCGGCTCTTCTTCCTTGAAAAGGCAAGGTTGGCTTTTCCGACTCAGGAATGTCATTCACCTGAACACGTTGTGGATCTCTTACATCAGCGTTTAGTTGAACTCTCTGCAAAGCTTGAGCAAATCGAGCCTGCGTGGGACAACCTGAACGCAATCCGTCAGGAGCGGTGCGCCATCAGCGACGATCTCGAACAGTATATTCAGGCTAAGAGAACGTTACTGCTCAATAGCACAAATGAAATCTCGCTATTAACACAGGGCAAAAAACAATGGGAACAATATCGAGCTGGTGAGTCGATCATGTTCGCTCTCTTCTCCTGGCTTCCCGCCGTTCGTACTAAGCGTCACTATCAAATGAAGCTGTTTTTGGAGGCTACGTTTGGCGAAAGAATGACAGCATTCCAGGGAACTTTGCCTGATGGAATTGATGCCTTTATCGAAGGCCTGATAGCAGAAGCACTTAAAGAGCAGGCCGAGTACCAGCAGCAGATTGGTCTTGCCGAGGACATTTCCCAACGTGAAAGTGAAGCAGCCATACGCTGGCGCGAGATCACTCATTCGCTGGGAAGTCCGGGTGAAACGGAGCTCAGTCTGAATGAAGCCGATCAGCTCGCTGATACGCGGCTCCGTTTTCCTGCATTTTTGCTGGCGACGCATTATTGGGAAGGCCGGTGGTTAATGGATATGGCTGCCATTGAAGATCTTCAGGATGAAAAAAAACGCAACAGAATAAATTATGTTCAGGCCCGCTGGCAGCGCAGAATGAAACTTACCCCTTGTGTGGTGATGACCTGTTATATGCTGCCGCATCATATGAAAATTGGTATCCGGGATGAAAAATTGAAAAAGTATGCGGAAAGCTATTTTTATAATTTTGCAGATCTGCTCATTGTCGATGAAGCAGGCCAAGTACTTCCGGAAGTGGCTGCGGCCTCCTTTGCTCTGGCAAAAAAAGCGTTAGTTATTGGTGATACAGCACAGATTGCGCCAATCTGGAATAGTTACCCTACCATTGATATAGGGAATCTGTTAGAGCAGAAACTTCTTACTGGCGATACTCAGGATGAGCTTCACGACGCTTATATCACGATAGGTGATTCAGGTAAAAGCGCGGCATCTGGGAGTGTCATGAAGATCGCCCAGTTTAATTCCCGCTATCATTACGACCCAAACTTTGCGCGTGGCATGTATTTATATGAGCATCGTCGTTGCTTCGATAACATCATTGGCTTCTGTAATGAGTTGTGCTATGACGGCAAATTATTTCCCAAGCGGGGTATAGCAAATGGCACGTTATATCCTGCAATCGGTTATTTGCACATAGATGGTAAATGTGTACAGGCAAGCGGCGGAAGCCGCTATAACCTCTTCGAAGCTGAGACAGTAGCTGCATGGCTTGCGGCGCACAAACAAGATATTGAGCGTCATTACAATAAGCTGCTCCATGAAGTCGTAGGGATTGTGACCCCTTTTTCTGCGCAAGTCAGCGCAATTGAATCGTCATTGCGTAAGGTGGATATCAACTGTAATGATGATAAAAACGGGCTGACAGTGGGGACAGTCCACTCCTTGCAGGGCGCGGAAAGGGAGATTGTGCTGTTTTCTTCTGTGTATTCGAAACACGAAGATGGCGAATTTATAGACAACGACAGCAGCATTCTGAACGTTGCCGTTTCACGTCCTAAAGATAGCTTCCTGGTCTTTGGCGACATGGACTTGTTTGAGATCCAACCCGGTTCTTCACCTCGGGGACTGCTGGCGAAATACCTGTTTGCTTCCACTGATAATGCGTTGCAGTTTGATTTTCAGGAGCGCCAGGATTTAAGTTCCTCGCAAACGCAGACCTCTATCCTGCACGGTGTGGAGCAACATGATGTGTTTCTGAATCAGACTTTTAACTCAATCAATGAGAGCATTACTATCGTTTCGCCGTGGCTTACCTGGGAAAAGTTGGAACAGACCGGTTTTCTTGCATCGATGATGCAGGCACGTGCACGTGGTATTGATATCACTTTAGTAACGGACAAATCATCTAATACTGCAGATGTGGATTTTGAAAAGCGCAAAGAGAAAAATCAGCGTCTTAATGAGGCCGTGGAAAAGTTAACTGAAATGGGCATCACGACGAAGTTGGTCAACCGTGTTCACAGTAAGATTGTAATTGGCGATGAGGGACTACTCTGCGTCGGTTCCTTTAACTGGTTCAGCGCTGCGCGGGAGGAAAGATACCAGCGATATGACACATCCATGGTCTACCATGGCGATAGTTTAAGAGCTGAGATCAAAACGATTTATTCCAGCCTTGAGCAGCGGCAGTTATAAAATGATGTGAATTACCTGAGCACCCGTATAAACCATAGGGTGCTCAGGATATTTAATACGATCACATCAATTAACCCTTAAAAACATTTTGCCTATGCCATTGTAAATAGTTGTATGAAGGTTTCGGTAACGCAATGATTTTTTCTGGCAAACTCAGCTTGTCGCATGTACCAAAATCAAGGTGATTGCTTATCAGAACGTCACCTTCATTAGCGAATGAAATCCAGCCAGAGTCAAATAAAGTATCAATATGAGCCGCCAGCATGAGACCGTTATGCGGATCTAATCTTTCTTTCGCAGTTTGGCATACGGACCAGGGCTTGATATGGCTCGCTCTCAGTAATGGCTGAAAGGTAATCCCTGTTACAGGGCAGGCAGGGTAAAGTTTTAAGCACTCAGCCCGAAAAATACCCTGTCCGATTCTGGCATGAATCAATGCTGTTCGGGTTGTTTCATCTATCGAGAGGTCATGAGTGATAATATCAATGTCTGGTTGAACGAAAGCGATACGATCGTTCTGGCTTTCATTTACCTCAAATGGCTCAGGTGTTTCAAATCCCAGCTCTTGGAACAACGCAGAGTGAAATTCAACGGGTAAATATTGTTCAACCACCTGTTTTGCCAACGAGTCAATTAAGCGTTTCTTAGCCTGTAATAGAGAAAAGGAAGCAACATCAAAGCCACCGTGCACGTTGTTATCTAAGACCGTCTGCAGCCTCGGTTCATCAGGGCTTTTAAGTAGAGCAGGGTCTGTTCCTTCCAGTGCCCAGAAGCCATCATGCTTTAACCGCCAGAATGGCATAAGAACTTCATAGTTGCTGCGTTTTGGCCCGTAGCGTTTTAGCAAATCTCGTAGTTGATCTTGTATTTCATCCTGGAACTGGAAAAGCCGCTCATGGCCTTTCTTGTACTGGGAAAGAACATACAGAACAAGTAAGGGTTTATTCAACGCTGGTGCTTTGTTGTACCAAGCTGTTTTCATCCCGGCAATTTTTTGACTAAGAGATTTTGCGATGGTCATAGTTCGGTTACAGGAGCCAGTAGTTCTGCGATGATGCTCGCAAAACCCAGACCAATCAACCCGCAATCAACAAAAACATGACCTTACCGCACACAACCCTATTTCCTGAATCCCTCTCGCAAATTCCAAATTTACCCCCTCCAAAACCGCTGTATTTATATTCAGCCCTGTATAATGAGCACCAGAAATTACGCCGAACGGCAAAAGAAATATTGAAGAATATTTAATGAACAATTCGCGATATGAAGGTGCTGCAACACCCCCATACCGCTAACCACAACCAACTTGATAGGAGTTGTATATGGCTGTGACGAATTTTAAGCCAGAGTTTACTGTTTGCAAAACAGAATCAGACGCTTTCACCGGCATGATTGAAAACCGCGAGCTGGTGCGCAAAAACAGCGCCCGCCGACTTCACGGCAACCAGCTCAATGCGGCGCCCGTCCATCCCCGCGCGGAGACGCCGCAGGACAGTGCCGCTTGCTGCGAACTGTATGCCCGCATAGACATGAAATACCTTCTTCTGGGCGGCGACTGGCTAACCCGGGCAGGTTTTATCAACGGTATGCCGGTGAAAATCCGCGCCATGAAAGACTGCATTGTGATTACCCCGCAGCATACAAGAGAATTATGGGGATGCCTGGAAGGTATGAGCGTGGTGAATATTAATAAGCAGAAAGTCGCACAGTGGTTAAAAACGTTTCCGGGCGCGTTAAATGATACCGGCGATATTCCGGTAATTAAGCGCAACGCCTGATAAATATCCCGGCCCTGCGCCGGGATATTTATTTAAACCACTTTCAAAACACCGGCACCCCCAGCCCAACCTTCACCTCCCTCAACGTCTCCTGCGTCACCCCCTGCGCCCGTTCGGTCCCGCGCTTCAGCATCGCCATCAACTCACCCTTATCCCGCATATACATCGCCCTCCGCTCCCGCATCGGCGCAATCAGCTCCTGCAAACACGCCTCCAGTTCGTTCTTACACGCCCGGTCGCCCAGCCCACCCGCCTGATAGTGCGCCTTCATCGCCGCCACCTTGTCCTTATCGGGAAGAAACGCGTCGAGATACGTAAACACCACGTTCCCCTCAATCTGCCCCGGGTCGCTCACCTTCAGGTGGTTCGGGTCGGTGTACATGGCGCTGACGGCACGGTGAATGGTCTCTTCACTGGCTGAAAGGTGCAGCGTGTTGCCCAGCGATTTCGACATCTTGGCGCTGCCGTCGATGCCGGGCAGGCGGCTGGTGTCGCTCAGCATCGCCTTGCAGTGGCGCAGCACCGGGGCGGGCAGCAGGCTGTTCATCTTGTGCACAATCTCGTTGGTCTGCTCAATCATCGGCAGCTGGTCGTCGCCGACGGGCACGCACTCGGCCTTAAACGCGGTGATGTCCGCCGCCTGGCTGATAGGGTAGGCCATAAACCCGACCGGCAGCGAGCGGGCGAAGCCCTTCTGCGCAATCTCGTTTTTCACCGTCGGGTTACGCTCCACGCGGGCGACGGTGACGATGTTCATGTACAGCATCGTCAGCTCGGCGAGGGCGGGCAGGGCGGACTGCAGGCAGATGGTGGTCAGGTTCGGGTCGATGCCGGCGGCGAGGTAGTCGGCCAGCACTTCGGGGATGTTGTCGCGGATCTTCTGCGGATTGCTGCCGTTGTCGGTCAGCCCCTGCAGGTCGGCAATCAGCACAAACTGGCTGTGCGTCTGCTGCAGCGCCACGCGCTGGCGCAGCGATCCGACGAAGTGGCCGAGGTGCAGCGGGCCGGTTGGGCGGTCGCCGGTGAGGATGGTTTGCGTGTTCATAAAGACTCCTTAACGTTGTAATGCCGAAAGGGGTCTTAGATGTGAGAAAGCCGCCTTTCGGCGGCTATCTGAAAATGGGAAAAACTACTCCGTGCCGCCTTTAAGAAGGCAGCCACCAGCGGTTTACGGTGAGCACGGCGTGGTTTATGTTCATCTCTTTACCGTACCACGTCCGGCGCGAAAAACAAAAGGGCACGTTATGCTGCAATCACTCAACCACCTGACTCTCGCGGTCAGCGACCTGCAAAAAAGCGTCACCTTCTGGCACGAGCTGCTGGGGCTTACGCTGCACGCCCGCTGGAATACCGGGGCCTATCTCACCTGCGGCGAGCTGTGGGTCTGCCTGTCGTACGACGAGGCGCGCCAGTACGTGCCGCCGCAGGAGAGCGACTACACCCACTACGCGTTTACCGTCACGGAAGAAGATTTTGAACCGTTCTCGCAAAGGCTGGAGCAGGCGGGCGTCACCGTCTGGAAGCAGAACAAAAGCGCGGGGGCGTCGTTCTATTTTCTCGACCCGGACGGGCACAAGCTGGAGCTGCACGTGGGCAGCCTCGCCGCGCGGCTGGCGGCGTGTCGCGAGAAGCCCTACGCGGGTATGGTGTTTACCTCAGACGAGGCTTGAGGCGCGTACCTTCAGCCTGCCCGCCAGCGTCACGTGCGTGGCGGCATCTTCCTGATTGCACAGGTACTCCACCGCCAGCCGTCCCAGCTCGCTGTAGGGCAGCTGGATACTGGTCAGCGGCGGGGTGAGCTGCTCGGAGATCTTCTGGTCGTCGTAGCCCGCCAGCAGCATATCCTGCGGGATGCGCACGCCGTTCACCGCGAGCGCCTGATAGCAGCCAATCGCCAGCCAGTCGCTGGCGCAGAAGATGGCGTCCGGGCGCTCGGCCAGTTCAAGCAGCGAAGCCGTCGCGGTAAAGGACTCGCTGAACTGCCAGTTGGTCTGGCGCACCAGGCCGTCGTCGCACGCGAGTCCGGCCTGCTGCAGCGCCGCCTGGTAGCCTGCCAGACGCTGGCGCGAGGCCTCCATCCAGCTCTCGCCGGTGATGTGGGCGATGCGCGTGGCCCCGCAGGCGATGAGGTGTTTAGTCACCTGGAAGGCGTTGGCGTAGTCGTCCGGGATAAATGACGGCAGCAGCGGCGAGCCGGGGTCGCGCTGGTTGAGCAGCACCAGCGGGATGCGGGTGCAGTCCTGGAATGCCGTCATGTCCACCAGCGTGGTGACCGGTGAGGCGAGGACAATCCCGATGCAGTTGCGCTTCTCCAGCTGGCGGATGATGTTCAGCGCCAGCTCGATGTCGTCGCCGTAGTCGTAGACGGTGAGCAGGGTCTCGTTGCGCCACGCCGCTTCCCGCGCCTGGCTGATGGCGTCGATAAACGGGTCAAAGCTCTGCATGGAGCTCACCAGCAGGGCGATCTCTTCCTGGTTGCGCGGGGCGTGAACGGCGGGGAGGCGGTCGTAGCCGAGCTCGGTGGCGACGCTAATCACCCTATGACGGGTGTCGTCGCTGAGCTTGATGTTGCGGGACTGGTTAAGCACCAGCGATACCGTCGCCTGCGACACCCCGGCCGCCCGCGCAATATCGTTCATCGTCACTTTCGTTTTTCGCTTCATCCGTCCTCTCCCTTTCGCGAATTCGCATCATACCCTAACCGCACGCTTACGCGCCGTCGATCACGTTTCTCATTCATCGAAGCGCGAACTTTGTGAGGGGCATCGCTTTTCTCAACGCCGTAATTTGCGCATTTATCCCGCAGCTAATATTTATTAGCTAAATATTATCAGTAAGAGGACGCGTAATGAAAGAGCAGTGGAGCAGGGAGCAGGCACAGGCTTGGTATCAGCAGAAGGGCTGGCTGTGCGGGTTTAACTACCTGCCGTCGACGGCGGTGAACTGGACCGATATCTGGCAGGCAGAGACCTTTGATGCCGCTACCATCGAGCGCGAGCTGGGCTGGGCGGCGGACGCGGGCTACAACACCCTGCGCATCAACCTGCCGTTTATCGTCTGGGAGCACGACCGCGACGGGCTGATGGCGCGCATCGACCGGTTTTTAACGATTGCCGACGGCCGCGGTTTCAGCACCATGCTGACCCTGATGGACGACTGCGGTTTCTCCGGCGACGAGCCGTACCTCGGCCCGCAAAAGCCGCCCGTGCCGGGCAAGCACAACAGTCAGGCGGCGGCGAGCCCGGGGCGCGACAAAGTGTGCGATCCCGACTGCTGGGCAGACATTGAGCGCTATATCCGCGACGTTGTGCGCCAGTTCCGCGACGATAAGCGCGTGCTGCTGTGGGATCTCTACAACGAGCCGGGCAACCGCGGTATTTTCGCGACGGGCACGCAGGAGGTGCAGTACGACGCGAAGCTGGAGACCTGCGCGCACGAGTTGATGAAGCTGGCGTTCCAGTGGGTACGTGAAGAAGACCCGACCCAGCCGCTCACCGTCTGCGCGTGGCGCCTGCCGCCGGAAGAGGAGGGCGAGACGTTCTTCCAGCATCCGCTGGACCAGACCGCGCTGGCGCTCTCGGACGTGGTGAGCTTCCACGCCTACACCCACACCGGCCGCATGACGGCGATTATCCAGCAGCTGCAACAGCTCGGTCGCCCGCTGTTCTGCACCGAATGGCTGGCGCGCCACGTGGGCAGCACCATCGAAGAGCAGCTCCCGCTGATGTACGCGGCGAAGGTCGCGCCGTATCAGTGGGGGCTGGTGCGCGGCAAAACCCAGACGTGGCTGCCGTGGCCGGTGGTGATGAAGGAGTCCACGGATTACTGCCGCCTCTGGTTCCACGACGTGTTCGAGGAGAACGGTATTCCGTTCTCGCGCCGTGAAATCGCCCTGATGCAGCAGTTGCGCAAGATCGCCCCGAAACTTCAGGGCTAATAATATCGACCCGGCGGCCGACCGCCGGGCAACCAGGCAGGCATATAACAATGGCAATGACAATGAAAATACCGTCTCGCGAGCTGTGGTCTTATTTTGGCTATGGTTTAGGTCAGTGTTTTAGCTTTGGTTTAGTGGGTTCGTTTATTAACTATTTTTACACCGACGTGCTGGGGATTTCGGCGCTGGCGGCGAGCACCATCTTCCTGATTGCCCGCGCGTGGGACGCGGTTCACGATCCGCTGTTTGCCAGCATTATGGACACCATTAACAGCCGGTTCGGCAAGTTTCGCCACTTTTTGCTGATCGCCCCGCTGCTGATCACCGGCGTCACGCTGCTGTCGTTCTATAAAATCGAAGTGGACATGACCACCAAAATCCTCTACGCCGGGGTGACCTACATCCTGTGGGGGACGCTGTACGCCATCTCCGATATCCCGTTCTGGTCGATGTCGTCGGTGATGACCAACGACTCCGCCCAGCGCACCCGCGCGGTGACGGCGGCGATGCTCGGGGTGAACGCGGGGATTGCCTGCGCCAACATCTTCTTCCCGAAGCTGGCGGCGTTCTTCGCCCAGTACAGCAACGATAAAGGCTACTTTATGGCGGCGCTGGTGATGATGCTGGTGGGCCTGCCGCTGATGCTTAACGGCTTTATGCAGATCAAAGAGCGCGTGCCGCCGAGCCCGGAAAAGGTGACCATCCGCGACACCTTCCACAACCTGCGCCAGAACAAGCCGCTGTTTATCGTCCTGCTGTCGTTCTTTTTCTGCGTGTTCCACAACGTGGCGGGCGGGCTCTATATCTACTTCTTTATCAACAATCTGGGCGACGGCAGCCTGCAAATGGCGATTGGCGTGATGGGGATTGTGGCGGCGGTGCTGTGCCTGGTCGCCCCGATGCTGACGCGCCGGATGCAGAAGCGGAAGCTGTTTATGATCCTCTGCGGGCTGGACGTGGCGGTGCGCGTGGTGATGTGGTTTGTCGGGTATCAGCAGGTGACGATGCTGTTTATTCTCCTCGGCCTGAGCACGCTGTTCGTGATGATGACCAACATCCTCACCTCGTCGATGATTGCCGACACCATCGAGTACGCGGAGTACCACACCCACAAGCGCTGCGCGGCGATCACCTTCTCCGGGCAGACCTTTACCGGCAAGATGTCGGTGGCAGTGGGCGGCGGGTTAATCGGCGTGTTTCTGACGATGATCGGCTACGTGCCGCAGGCGCAAATTCAGAGTGAGAGCGTGCTGTCGGGGCTGTTCTTCGGGATTTGTCTGCTGCCGGCAATAGGGTCGCTGATCCGCATGGGCTTTATGTCGCGCTTTACCTTTACCGAGGAGAAGCACGCGGAGATTTGTCGGCTGCTGGCGGAGCGGAACGCGTCTGCGAAAGCGCCGGGTGGCGGCTGCGCCTTACCCGGCCTACAGGATCAGCCCTTGTAGGCCTGATAAGCGAAGCGCCATCAGGCTTCGCGTAATGACTTACAGCGCCTTCACAAACGCCAGCAGATCTTCGTTGAGCTGGTCCTGGTGGGTCAGCGCGAAGCCGTGCGGCGCGTTGTCGTACACCTTCAGCGTGGCGTTTTTGATCATCTCTGCCGCCAGCTTGCCGGTGCTTTCAAACGGCACGATCTGGTCGTTGCTGCCGTGAATAACCAGCGTCGGCACGTCGATTTTCGCCATATCCGGGCGGAAGTCGGTTTCGCCGAACGCGGTCACGCAGTCGATGGTGCCCTTCAGGGACGCCAGCAGGGCGATGTTCAGCGTCTGGGTCAGGGCACCGGCGGAAACGGTCTGCCCGGCGTTGATGCCGTAGAACGGGGTGGCGAAGTCGCTGATGAACTGGGCGCGATCTTTGCGCAGCCCGTCGCGAATGCCGTCGAACACGCTCTGATCCACGCCCTGCGGGAAGGAGTCGGATTTGCCGAAGATTGGCGTCACCGCGCCCAGCAGCGCCAGACCGGCCACGCGCGCGCTGCCGTAGTTGTTGATGTAGCGGGTCACGTCGCCGCCGCCCATGGAGAAGCCCACCAGCGTAACGTCCTGGAGGTCCAGGGTGGTGATCAGGTCGTTGATGTCGGACGCAAAGGTGTCGTAGTCGTAGCCGTTCCACGGCTGATCCGAGCGGCCAAAGCCGCGGCGGTCAAAGGCGATGGCGCGGAAGCCGCGCTCGGCCAGGTAGTTCAGCTGGCTGTCCCACATGTCGCCGTCCAGCGGCCAGCCGTGGCTGAAGAGAACCGGTTTGCCCGCGCCGCAGTCTTTGTAGTAAATCTGCGTGCCGTCTTTTGCCTTAAACGTTGCCATAGTGTGTTCCTGTACAGGTGATGGTTAGGGTTATACCGGCGCGACCAGGTAGCGAATGGCCGGTGATGTTGTGCCCTGATGAAAAGCCAGAACGCGGCTCTGCAGCAGGAGGTCATTCATGGTGTGGCGCTCCTGCTGGCGCAGATGCTCAATCCAGGAGCCCATCAGGAAGGTCTCGATAAACAGGCCGGGGCGCTCGATATCCTCGTACACCGCCCAGCTCATCGCCCCGGCGCGGCGGCGTACCCGGCGCAGCTCGTGGACCGCCTCCAGGAAGGCCTTCGCGTTGTGCGGGTCGATGATGTACTCGTGCGAGACCAGCACCGGGCCACGCTCGTTCGGCAGGTCGATCTCCACGCCGTCCAGCGGCTGACCGCTCAGGTCGAGGTTCAGGTCCGGGTCTTTCTCCAGCTTCCAGCGGAACACGGTGGCGCTTGCCAGCACCATCCCCAGCGTGGCGACAACCAGCGCGGCCGGGGTGCCGAACCGGGAGGCAATCTGCCCCCAGATGGCGCTGCCCGTGGTCATCGAGCCGAAGAACACCGTCAGGTAGACCGCCAGCGCCCGGGCCTTCACCCAGCGGGCGGCGCTGCGCTGGGCGCCGAGATTGAGGGTAGAGAGCACCGCAATCCACGCGAAGCCGGTGAAGAACTCAAACAGGTTGAGCAGCCAGACGTGGCGCACGAACGCCAGCGCCAGCATGGTGAGGGCAAAGGTCAGGCTCGCGGCCACCATCAGGCGGTCGGCGTTCAGCCGCTGGCGCAGGCGCGGCAGCAGGATGGCCCCGGCAATGGCCCCCAGGCCAATGCACGCCAGCATCACGCCGTAGCCCGCCGGGCCCAGGCCCAGCTCGCGGCGCGCCACCAGCGGCAGCAGCGCCCAGCCCGCGCTGCCGAAAACGAAGAAGGCCACCGTGCGCACCAGCACGTTGCGCAGCACCGGGGCGGCGTGCACGTAGCGGATGCCGGTGCGCACCGCCGAGAAGAAGTGCTCCGGCGGCAGACGCTGAATGGACGGGGCCGGACGCCAGCGCCACAGCACCCACGCCACGCCCACCACGGAGAGCGCGTTCAGGGCAAACACCATCCACGGCCCGGCGAGCGACAGCAGGAAACCACCCAGCGCGGGGCCAATCGCCCGGCTGATGTTCACCCCGAGCGAGTTCAGCGCCACGGCGGCGCCCAGCTCCGGCTTGCTCACCAGATCGGGCACCACGGCCTGGAACGGCGGCGAGCTCATCGCCGCCCCCACGCTCAGCAGAAACGTCGCCACCAGCAGCACGGCGGGGGTGACGTGTCCGGTGAAGGCGAGCACCGTCAGCCCGGCGGCGGCGATGAATACCCACAGCTGGGAGAAGAGGAGATATTTACGTCGGTCGACGATGTCCGCCATCACCCCGGACGGCAGGGCGAAGAGGAACATTGGCAGGCTGCTGGCCGCCTGCACCAGCGCGATATCCAGTGGGTCGGCGCTCAGGGTCAGCATGCTCCAGTTGATGCCGACGTCGCTCATCCATGAGCCGACGTTAGAGACCACCGTGGCGATCCACAGCATGCGGAACACCGGCTGGCTCAGCGGCTGCCAGGGTGAAACCGTCGGTGCGGGCGTCGTCTCGACGTGTGCGTCGCGAACGTCGTTAACCTGGGTCATGCGAACCTCTCCGTTGCCTTACGCTGCAGCCGCCACTGGCCCGGCCCGGTGAGGGCGAGAGTGGTGAAGATAATCAGCAGCAGCCAGCCAAACTGCCCTTCGGCAATCGACCAGTTGGGGTGGACCGCCAGCATCGCCACCAGCAGCACGGCGATAATCGGCAGGCACGCCAGGCGGGTGTACACGCCCGCAATGATCAACAGCGGGCAGATCGCTTCGGCGACAATCGCCGGGATCAGGCTGGCGTAAGGCCCGAAGCCGAACGGATCCTCAATGCGCGTCAGCTCTTCGCTGAAGTGCAGCACCTTCGGCAGGCCGTGGACGTACAGCAGCAGCAGGCTGCCGGTCAGGCGCAGGAAGAACAGCCCCAGGTCGACCCGGGGCGGCATAGTGGTGTTTTTCATCAGAATGCAAAGCAGCTGCAGCCCAGCGCCCCCCAGAAAGCGTTATCGTCGGACACCGGCATCGCTGACGTGCGGGCGAAGTCATGTTGGTGGCTGTGAACCCCGCACGGCCCGCTGCAGTGGTGGATAGGGCTCATGCCGACGCGTGCGGCCTGCGGCGGCGCGCTGCGGTAGTGGCCCGGCACCTTGACCACCGGGGACCACTCGGGCAGAACCGGAATGGCCGGCGGCGCGAGCGGGCCAAAGCTGCCCGCGGCGTAGACGATATCGCCGTTGACCACCGTGAGAACGGACTCGATGCCCTTGATCTCCTCTTCCGGCACGCGGAAGTAGTCTTTGCTGAGCACCGCCAGGTCGGCGAGCTGGCCGACCTTGATCTGCCCCTTCTGATTCTGCTCGCTGGAGAACCACGCGCTGCCCTGGGTCCAGAGCATCAGGGCGGTATCGCGGTCCAGACGGGCGCTGTGATCGTACATCTGCATCCCGCCGACGGTGCGGCCGGAGACCAGCCAGTAGAGCGCGGTCCACGGGTTGTAGCTCGCCACGCGGGTGGCATCCGTTCCCAGGCCCACCGGCACGCCGGTCTCGAGCATTTTCGCCACCGGCGGCGTGTGGCGGGTGGCTTCGATGCCGTAGCGCTCGGCGAAGTATTCGCCCTGGAAGGCCATGCGGTGCTGCACGGCAATGCCGCCGCCGAGCGCTTTGATGCGGTCGATGTTGGCCTGGGTGACGGTTTCCGCGTGGTCGAAGAACCAGTGCAGGCCGTTGAACGGAATGTCGCGGTTCACCTTCTCGAAGACGTCCAGCATGCGGCTGATGGATTCGTTATAGGTGGCGTGCAGGCGGAACGGCCAGCGGTGTTCCACCAGATGGCGCACCACGCGCTCCAGCTCGTCCTCCATGCCCGGCGCGAGGTCCGGGCGCGGCTCGAGGAAATCTTCAAAATCGGCGGCAGAGAAGACCAGCATCTCGCCCGCGCCGTTGTGGCGGAAGAAGTCACTGCCCTGGCCCGGCGTGAGCATGTCGGTCCATTTTTCAAAGTCTTCCAGCTCGTGGCCCGGACGCTGGGTAAACAGGTTGTAGGCGATGCGGATGGTCATCTGCTTTTTCGCGTGCAGCTCGGCAATCACCTCATAGTCTTCCGGGTAGTTCTGGAAGCCGCCGCCCGCGTCGATGGCGCTGGTCAGCCCCAGACGGTTCAGCTCGCGCATGAACTGGCGGGTGGAGTTAACCTGCTGCTCCAGCGGCAGCTTCGGCCCTTTGGCCAGCGTGGCGTAGAGGATCATGGCGTTCGGACGGGCAATCAGCATCCCGGTCGGGTTGCCGTTGGCGTCGCGCTGGATCTCGCCGCCCGGCGGGTTTGGCGTGTCTTTGGTGTAGCCGACCACCTTCAGCGCGGCGCGGTTGAGCAGGGCGCGGTCGTAGAGGTGCAGGATGAAGACCGGGGTATCCGGCGCGGCGTCGTTAATTTCGTCCAGGGTCGGCATGCGGCGCTCGGCAAACTGGAACTCGGTCCAGCCGCCCACCACGCGCACCCACTGGGGCGACGGGGTGCGCAGGGCCTGCTCTTTCAGCATCCGCAGGGCGTCGGCCAGGGAGGGCACGCCTTCCCAGCGCAGCTCGAGGTTGTAGTTCAGCCCGCCGCGAATCAGGTGCAGGTGCGAGTCGTTGAGGCCGGGGATGGCGGTGTGGCCTTTTAAGTCGACCACTTTGGTGCCGTCGCCGTGGTGCTGCATCACCTCGGCGACGGTACCCACTTCCAGAAATTTTCCGTCGCGCACGGCAACGGCTTCCGCGACGGGGTTCTCGCGATCGACGGTGTGAAACTGGCCGTTAACCAGAATGAGATCGGCTTTACCGAGGGTAACCATAACTGCTCCTGACTGAGAGGGGAATGGTCAGGATTATGGGAACCGGTTTCGGCAAAGATCCAGTTATACAATAGGATAGGTATACCAAAGTATAACTATACCTAAGGTTAACTATACGAAGAGATAATTACGCGCGGAGAGAGAAAACCGCAGGATGAAGGTGACTTTATCGTCGCGGCGCTCGCGGCGATTTCTACCCTTAACCACTGGAAAATGCTATGACCTCTTCAAAGCTCGAAGTGTTAACCCCTGCGAACTGTCAGATCATCTTTATCGATCACCAGCCACAGATGGCGTTTGGCGTGCAGTCGATTGACCGTCAGGTGCTGAAAAACAACACCGTGGCGCTGGCGAAAGCGGCTAAGGTATTCAACATCCCGACCATCATTACCACCGTAGAGACCGAAAGCTTCTCCGGCAACACCTATCCGGAGCTGCTGGACGTGTTCCCGGGCCAGGACATTCTGGAGCGTACCTCCATGAACTCCTGGGATGACCAGAAGGTGCGCGACGCGCTGAAGGCCAACGGCAAGAAGAAGGTCGTGGTGGCCGGCCTGTGGACCGAAGTGTGCAACAACAGCTTCGCCCTGTGCGCGATGCTGGAAGGCGACTACGAAATTTATATGGTGGCGGACGCGTCCGGCGGCACCTCCAAAGAAGCCCACGACTACGCGATGCAGCGCATGATCCAGGCGGGCGTGATCCCGGTGACCTGGCAGCAGGTAATGCTGGAGTGGCAGCGCGACTGGGCGCGTAAAGAGACCTACACCGCGGTGATGGACATCGTGCGCGAGCATTCCGGCGCGTACGGCATGGGCGTGGATTACGCCTACACTATGGTGCGCAAAGCGCCGTCTCGCCAGAAGAGCGAGCACCGCACCTTAGCGCCGGTCCCGGCTCGCTAAGTCCCGTCGGCGGGCTGGTCCCTCATCCGGCTCGCCGCTGCCTCTTTCTCTGGAGTTCACGATGAGTACTGGGCTGATATCCCTTGCCGCAGGCGTGTTGATTGGCCTGATGTATGCCGTACTGAAGGTGCGCTCCCCCGCGCCGCCCGCGCTGGCGCTGATTGGCCTGCTGGGGATGCTGGCGGGTGAACAGGCGACGCGCCATCTGTTATCCCGCGACGGCGCGCCGCCGCCTCAGGTAATCGTTCCGCAGGCCAACTCGCAGACGGGAGCGTCGTCATGAAAGCATGGATAATTTCGCTGGTGTGCGGCGTGGGTGCTGGGGTAATTTACGCTCTGCTCGACGTCCATTCCCCGGCGCCGCCGGTTGTCGCCCTGCTTGGCCTGTTTGGCATGCTGGTGGGTGAACAGCTCATCCCGGTGGGACGGCGTTTACTGAGTCGCGAACCGCTTACCCTCGCCTGGTTTCGTCACGAATGCGTACCGAAAATCAGCGGCGCGGCGCCCCCTGCGCCCGCGAAGGATACCCGCGACGTTAAATGACTGGTTAGAGGAATAACAGCATGACGCTGCCGTGGCGCATTGCCATCATTGATGACGAACGTTCCGTCCGCAGCGGGTTGAGTAATCTCCTGGAGTCGGAAGGCTATTCGACCGATACGTTTGATTCGGCAGAGGTATTTCTGAGCCATCCGCTCGCCCTGTCCGGCGCGGCGCTGGTGATCACCGATATCAAGCTGCGGGGCATGAGCGGCCTTGAGCTGTTTGACAAGCTGCGGCTGCTGGCCGTACCGCCTCCGCCCGTGCTCTTTATCTCCGGTCATGCTGATGAAAATATGCAGCGGTACGCTCTCGGTCTGGGCGCCGCTGCTTTTTTGCGTAAGCCCATTAACATCGATATTCTGCTGGATCATATCCAGCGGGAGCTGGCCCGCCGACAATAAGGATCGCGGATGAACGAAAACGAGCAGCCTGCATTCTGGCCCGCCCAGGGGAATCTTCACCAGGGGCGGGTTTTTGTCCTTAAAGAGGATGTGATTTTTACCGTGCTGGCGCAGGAGGGCGGAATCGCCTGGATGCACGCGCGACATCCTCATTCCGGCGGCTCGTTCATTATCGCCACCGCGGTGAGCGACGAAGAGGAAGAGCGGGCCACCCGGCTGCTCAAAAACGAGTTTGCGCTGCGCGATATGCTGCAGGACAGCTGGGCCATTCGCGCCGTCGCCTCCACCCAGTACCGGGGACGCTTCGCGCTGGTGTACGCCCCGTTTTCCTTTGAGCTACTGGCGCGGCGCGCGGGCAGGGCGATCTCGGGGATCGCGCGCTTTATCGAGCTGGCGATCCAGATCTGCGTCCCTCTGCGCCAGATGCATCTGCAAAACCTGATCCACGGCGATATCAAGCCCGGCAGCATTTTTGTTCAGCACGATGCCACCTGCCGTCTGGGCAGCTTTGGCCTCTCCTGCACGCTCTCCGATGCTTTCTCCCAGACCCGGCTTGCCGTTTCGGGCGGTACGCCTGCGTGGATGTCGCCGGAACACACCTCCCGCACCCAGCGTCCCGTGGATAACCGCAGCGATCTCTACAGCCTCGGCATGGTGCTGTATGAACTCCTGACCGGCCGCCTGCCGTTTGAGCTGGGAGAGGACGACCAGACCAACTGGGCGCATTACCACATCGCCTCGGCGCCGCTGGCCCCGGACGCGATACGCCCGGACGTGCCGGGGATGCTGTCAACCATCATCCTGAAGCTGCTGGAGAAGCACCCCGATAACCGCTACCAGACGGTCAACGGGCTGATTGCCGACCTCCGCCGCTGCCAGGCGACGCTGACCTGCGAGGGCGAAATCGTCGCCTTTACCCCCGGCCAGCAGGACCGTACCCCGGCGATCCATCTGGCGGACTCCCTGTTCGCGACCCATCCGCAGGCGAACGACGTCATTGCCGCGTTTGAGCGGGTGGGGCAGAACCGCGTGCCGGAGCTGGTGACCATCGGCGGGCCGTCGGGGATCGGCAAATCCTCGATCATTGCGACGGCGCTTAAAACGCTGCAGCAGCGCACGGTGCTGCTGGCGGTGGGCAAAGTCGATCAGTTTTCACCGTCGCTGCCCTACGGCGTATTAAGCTCCGCGTTCCGCACCCTGACGCTCCACCTGCTGGGGCTGCCGGCAGACGAGGTGGCGAAGTGGAAAATCCGCCTCTCGCGCGCCCTTGAAGGCTATGAAGAACTGGCCGTCAGCCTGGTGCCCGAGCTGGGCCTGCTGCTTGAGCGCAAGCCGCGCTTCTCGGCGGATACGTTTTCTATTGATGCCCGGGCGCGCTTCAGCCATATGGTGCTGGCGCTGGTGAAAACCTTTGCCTCGCTGGGCTGCCCGCTGGTGCTGGTGCTGGTGCTGGACGATCTTCAGTGGAGCGACGCCGCCAGCCTGCAAACGCTCAACGCGCTGCTGGTGAACTGCGGCGCCATCCCGCTGCTGGTGGTTGTCGCTCACCGCGATATCGGCTCGTTGTCCGACCCCACGCTGCAACAGCAGCTGGCGAGCCTGCCGGAGGCGGCACAGCACGCGAGCGAGATTGTCCCGCAGGCGCTCTCGGTTAAAGCCGTGGCGCGCTGGCTGGCAACGGTGTTTCGCACCCGCAGCGCGGCGACGACCGACCTTGCCACCCTGATCCACGAGAAAACGGGCGGCAACCCGCTTTTTGTGCATGAATTTTTCCGCCGCATCGTCGACGACGGGCTGGTGGTGCATAACAAATACCAGGACAAGTGGCATTACGATCTGCAGGCGATCCGCGCCCGGCATTACACCGAAAACGTGGTCACCCTGGTGCTGGAGCAGCTCGAAGAGCTGCCCGACGAGACGCGCCGCCTGCTGGGCAGCATCGCCTGTCTCGGCGGAACGGGCGAGATGGAGATGATGTGCCGCGTGGTCGGCATGTCGATGGCGGAAATGCGCTATGCGCTGCACCCGGCGGTGATGGCGCAGCTTATCGTGCTGACGGAGAAAGCGTACTCCTTCACCCACGACCGGGTGCAGGAGGCCGCCTTTGCGCTGTTGGATCGGCATGAGAAAAGCCATCTTCACCTGACCACCGCCAGCCTGCTGGCCGACGCCGCGCGCCAGGCGGCGGGGAATGAGCTGCTGTTCCGCGCCGTACATCACGTCACGGCCGCGCTGGACAGCATCCAGCCCGCCCCGCAGCGCCAGAGGTTCCGCGAGCTGAGCCTGCTGGCCGCGCGACGCGCGAAGCGTTCGGGAGATTATCTTTCGGCGCTGAGCTATATCCAGACCGCCAGAGCGCTGGGCAACGCCGGGACGGTGTCGGACTTTATGCTCGATATCGAAGAGGCGGGCTGCGAGTTTGCGCTGGGGCACCTGGAGCGGACCCGCGAGCTGTGTGACGCCATCCTCGGCTGCCCCGGCGGGCTGACCGAAAAGGCGCTGGCGGCCAACCTGCTGGTGGAAGTGTACATTCGCCAGTCGGACAGCCGTCTGGCGCTGGAGGCGGCGCTCTGCTGGCTGGGGGTGTTTGGCATCCAGATTGGCCGCTATCCGGAAGATGCCGACTGCGACGAGGCCTGGGAACGCTTTTGCAACCGCGCAAATGACGCGCCGCAACATCTCTTTGCCCCGCTCTCGCGGATGGAGAACCCGGAAACGGAAGCGGTGATGAACCTGCTCTACAGCGCCAGCATTTGCGCCAGCTTCATCTGCCCGCGCCTGCATTTCTTACTGCTCTGCCGCATGATGCACCTGACCCTCGACCACGGCATCACCGGCGCCTCCACCACGGCGATGGCCTGGTTTGGCGTGCTGATGGGCCACCGCTACGCCGAGTATCGCCTCGGGTTTCAGTACGGCACGCTGGCCCGCGAGCTGGTGACCCGCCACGGCTACGATGCCTTTGAAGCCAAGACCCTGCTGCCGCTCGACCAGCTCAGCGTCTGGACCCAGCCTTTGTCGTTCACCATCGAGTGCGCGAAAGCCTGCTTCAGCGCGGCGGTCACCCACGGGGATATGACGATGGCCTGCTTTGCGGCCTGCCACCAGGTGATCAACTTCCTCTCGCGGGGCGATCACCTGGACGGGGTGCTGACCAGCATCGATCGCGGCCTGGCGTTCGTGCGTAAAACCCACTTCCAGGACGTGGAAAGCATTTTGATGGTGCAGCGCAGCTACGTTGAGTTCCTGCGCACGCCGGTCATCGGCACCTGGACCGCGTCGCAGGTCTTGCCCGAGGCGCTGCTTCCCGCGTCGCCGGAGCAGGCCCCGGAGCAGACCTCCACCATGCTGTTCTGGTACTGGCTCTATCGCGGCATGGCGCACTTTACCTGCGGCGAGTACGCCGACGCGCAGGCGGATCTGGAGATGGCGGGGTGGTACGCGTGGTCCGCGCCGGGGCACATCCATCTGCTGGATTACCATCTCTACAGCGCGCTGGCGCTTTCGCGTCAGCTGACGCCGGAGACCTTCTCGGCGAACCACCGCCGCAGCATTCACGCCCACTACGACAAAATCGCCCTCTGGGCGCGCATTAATCCCGGCACGTTCGCGGATAAAGAGGCGCTGATCTACGCCGAAATCGTGCGTCTGGACGGGATGAACAGCATCGCGCTTGAGCAGTACGAGAAGGCGGTCCGGCTCTCCCGCGAGGGCGGGTTTAATCCGATTAACGCCCTGGCCCACGAGCTGGCGGGCCGCTTTGCGCTGGCCTGCGGCTATCCAACCGCCTCGGACGCACACTTCCGCGGGGCCATCTCCGCCTGGGGCCGCGCGGGCGCGCAGGCCAAGGTGCGCCAGCTGGAGCAGGATTTTCCGCACCTGCTGGCCTCCGGGCAGGCGAGCGCCTATGACACGGTAGCGTTCGCCCAGAACGAGACCATCCGCGATCTGCAGAGCGTGATCAAAGCCTCCCGCGCGCTGTCGGAAGAGATCAACCTTGAGCGCTTAATCGAAAACCTGATGACGATCCTCCTCGAACGCGCCGGGGCGCAGCGCGGCCTGCTGCTTCGCGTGAGCGATAGCCTCATTCCGGAGATCGAGGCCAGCGCCTGGACCAGCACCGACGGCGTGCGGGTGAGGATCCTCAAAGACGTGCCGACGGCGACCGACCTGCCGCTGTCGGTGCTCGCGGCGGTGATCCGCACCGGGCAGGAGATCCGCACCGGCAGGCCGGAGGAGTTTCACCCCTTCAGCCAGGACCCCTATCTGGTGACCTCGGGGGCGGCGGTGATGTGCGTCCCGATGTTCAAACAGGCGCGGCTGGTGGGCGTGCTGTACCTGGAAAACCGCCTGATGCCGGAAGTGTTTACCGCCGAACACTCGCGCGTGGTCAGCCTGCTGGGCGCGCAGGCGGCGGTCTCCCTGGAGACGGCGCGGCTGTACGCCGAGCTGCTGACGGAGAACATCCAGCGCCGCCGGGTGGAGAAAGAGCTGCGCGCCAGCCAGACCTCGCTGATGCTGGGCGAGCAGATCAGCCACACCGGCAGCTGGCGCTGGGAGCTGGAGCAGGATCTGATGTTTGTCTCGGACGAGTACGCCCGCATTCTCGGCCTGCCCGAGCAGCAAAAGACGATCTCCATGGCGGAGTTTTTGACCTTCGTCCATGAGGACGATTACGCCCGCATCAGCGCCATTGTTACCCAAAGCGTGCGCGACGGGCTCTCGATGCGCGCGGAGTTTCGCGTTAAGCGTCCCGACGGCTCAACGCGCTACATCCTCGGCATTGGCGATCCGGTGGGAGTGGGCAGCGAGGTGAACGAGTATTACGGTATCATCACCGATATCACCAGCCAGCGCGCCGCGGAGGATGCCATGCGGGTGGCGCAGGCGGATCTGGCGCGGGTGTCCCGGGCCACCACCGTCGGACAGCTGACCTCCTCCATCGCCCATGAGATCAACCAGCCGCTGATGTCGATCGTCTCGAACGCCGGAGCGAGCCTGCGCTGGCTCAGCCGCGAGCCCGCCCGGCTGGATAAAGTGCGGGAAGGGCTGGAGGAGATCGCCGCCGAAGGCGCGCGGGCGGGGGAGATCATTCGCAGCATTCAGTCCCTGACGCGCAAGCAGGATCCCACCTTCTCGCGCATCGACATGCACTCCCTGATCCACCATATCATCACGCTTTCGCGCAGCGAGCTGGAGCAGCGACACATAAGCGTTGATTATCTGTTGAACGCCAGCGACAGCTTTATCACCGGCGATAGCGTGCAGATCCAGCAGGTGCTGTTGAATCTGGTGATGAACGCGGTAGAGGCGATGGCCGAGGTGAAGGAGCGTGCCAGCACCATCACCCTCAGCACCAGCAACGCGGACGGGAAGGTGATCGTTGAGATCGCCGACACCGGCAGCGGCATTGAGCCCGAGCGGCTGGAGCAGATTTTTGACTCGTTCTATTCCACCAAGCCGCAGGGAATGGGGATGGGGCTGACCATCAGCGCCAGCATTATCGAGCGCCACTGCGGGAAGCTAAGCGCGCGCCGCCGGGAGCCGCACGGCACGGTATTTGCCTTCGCGCTGCCGCTGGCCGCGCAGGAAGCGTAAACGTTACTCCGCGGGCTGGCTTTTGGTCAGGCGCTCAACGGCCCTGACCAGCTCGGCCACGGAGCGCACCTGCATTTTTTCCATCACGCGGCGGCGGTGCACCTTCACCGTGATCTCGCTGACGCCCAGCTCGGCGGCAATTTGCTTGTTCAGCATGCCGCTTATCGCCAGCGTCAGCACTTCGTGCTCGCGCGGCGTGAGGGACATGTGGCGCTGCTTCAGGGCGTAGTGCTCTTTATTGCGCACGGCGTTGTTTTCCGCCAGCTGCAGTGCGGATTCGATGGCGTCGATCAGCGCGTTAGATTCGACGGGCTTGGTGAGGAATTCGTACGCGCCGCCTTTGATGGCGCGCACCGACATCGGGATGGTGCCGTGGCCGGTGAGGAAAATAATCGGGATTTCGCGCCCGCTTTCCTTGAGGGCGTCTGCTACCTCAAAACCCGAAATGGCGGGCATTTGCATATCGAGGATCACGCACGACGGCAGATCCTCAAAGCGATATTGCAGAAACGCTTCTGCCGATGAAAAGCCGATGGCGTTCAGGCCTGCCGATTCCAGCAGCCCGATCACGGACTGTCTGACGGCGTCATCGTCATCTACCACATACACAATGTGTTCCATTCACCGCCCCGGTGCTGATTGACATGTCGAGGATGCAAACAGTCACTACGGCGACGTAAGAGACTGTTTATGCTGCCTTTCATCTTAACACATTAACTATCATTATCATTTAACAATATGATAACCGTATGAAGTATAGCGAGCCGGGGCGGGGGCGGTGAAGGAACGAAACGCTGTTTTTATGCACCGACAAGCTCAATGCGGTTGCCGTCCGGGTCCGCGATCACCGCCTCATAAAAGCCGTCTCCGGTCAGGCGCGGAGCGCTGAGCAGCGTGCCGTTGGCCTGGGCTCGCTCGGCCATGCTGTCCACTTTTGCCTTGCTGCCGACGTTGATGGCGATATGCGCCCAGCCGATAAACTCCGGGTGCAGCGGGGCGTCGGGCAGCTCCGGCAGCGTCATGAGCTCGATGGTCGGACCGTCATCCAGCGTAATAAAGTGTGATTCAAACCCCGGACGATTTTTACTGACGTAGCGTTCGTTACTGCGGCCATTAAAAACCGTTTCCCAGAACTGAACCTGGGCGTTCAGGCTGCGGGTCCAGAGTGCAACATGGGCAATATGCATAAGTTCCCTCGTGATGTGTCGGTGAGGACTTTCACCGGTAAAACAGGCTACACTCTGGTTTTGAGCGCGACAAGCTGAGGAAAAGACAATGCACTACACACTGAAAGAAAGCGACAAGGATAAAGCGGAAGGGTCAAACGGCGCGGGCGCTCTGCAGCAAAAACTGCTGGAGTCCCGTTCGATTGTGATCTCCGGTGAGATCAACCAGGAGCTGGCGCAGAAAGTGATCACCCAGATGATCCTGCTGCAAAGCGTCAGCAACGATCCGATCAAGCTGTACATCAACAGCCAGGGCGGCCATGTGGAAGCGGGCGACACCATCCACGACTTCATCAAATTCATTCGCCCGGAAGTGCACGTCATCGGCACCGGCTGGGTGGCGAGCGCCGGGATCACCATCTTCCTGGCCGCGAAAAAAGAGCACCGCTACTCGCTGCCAAATACCCGCTTTATGATCCACCAGCCGCTGGGCGGCGTGCGCGGCCAGGCGACGGATATTGAGATCGAAGCGCGCGAGATCATCCGCATGCTGGATCGCGTGAACAAGCTGATCGCTGACGCCACCGGCCAGCCGCTGGAAAAAGTGAAAAAAGACACCGACCGCAACTTCTGGATGTCCCCGGCGGAAGCGCTGGACTACGGCATCGTGGGCAAGCTGATCACCCATTATGACGAGCTGAAGCTGGACTAAGTTTTTACCGCCGTGTACGTGTCGGGTGGCGGCTACGCCTTACCCGACCTACACGCCCTCGTTTGACCCATGACAAGTTCCCCCTCTGCTTTCTTACCTATAATCGCGCCTGTTTCCCCTCTCACTGGTGCTACCCATGGCGTATCAACTGAACCTGAACTGGCCGGAATTTCTTGAGAAATACTGGCAAAAACAACCCGTTGTGCTGAAAAATGCCTTTCCGAATTTTGTCGATCCGATTACCCCGGACGAGCTGGCAGGGCTGGCGATGGAGCCGGAGGTCGATAGCCGTCTGGTGAGCCATTTCAACGGTAAATGGCAGGCCAGCAATGGCCCGTTTGAGCACTTCGACGATCTGGGCGAAACCGGCTGGTCGCTGCTGGCGCAGGCGGTGAACCACTGGCATATGCCCGCCGCGGAGCTGGTGCGTCCGTTCCGCGTTCTGCCGGACTGGCGTCTGGACGATCTGATGATCTCCTTCTCCGTGCCGGGCGGCGGCGTGGGTCCGCATATCGATCAGTACGACGTGTTTATCATTCAGGGGATGGGCAGCCGCCGCTGGCGCGTGGGCGACAAGCTGCCGATGCGTCAGTTCTGCCCGCATCCGGCGCTGCTGCATGTGGATCCGTTCGAGCCGATTATTGACGAAGATCTGGCCCCGGGCGATATCCTCTACATCCCGCCAGGATTCCCGCACGACGGATTTACCCATGAAACGGCGCTCAACTACTCCGTCGGCTTCCGCGGGCCGAACGGCCGCGATCTGATCAGCAGCTTCGCCGATTATGCGCTGGAAAACGATCTGGGCGGCGAGCACTACAGCGATCCGGATCTGACCTGCCGCGAACACCCGGGCCGCGTGGAGCAGTACGAGCTGGATCGCATTCGTCAGATGATGATCGACATGATCGGCAAGCCTGATGATTTCACAAAATGGTTCGGCAGCTTTGTCTCCACGCCGCGTCACGAGCTGGATATTGCCGCCGCCGAGCCGCCGTACGCGCCGGAAGAGGTGCTGGACGCGCTGCAGGGCGGCGAAACGCTGTCTCGCCTGAGCGGCCTGCGCGTGCTGAACATCAACGGCAGCTTCTTCATCAACAGCGAACAGCTGGAGACGGTAGACGCGAAGGCGGCGGATGCGCTGTGCCGCTACACCGAACTCGGTCAGGCCGAGCTGGGCGATGCGCTGAAAAACCCGGCGTTTGTCGAGGAGCTCACCGGGCTGATTAACCAGGGATACTGGTACTTCGACGAGTAGTGCGGCCTGTTGCCCGGTGGCGCTGCGCTTACCGGGCCTACAACGGCGAGAACGTAGGCCGGGTCAGGCGAAGCCGCCACCCGGCAAAAACTACTCCTCCATCGCAATCACAATCGCTTCACCCATCTTCTTCAACGCCTCGCGATGTTTCTCCGTTGGCGGCAGCGCCACGTTGATCCGCAGGCAGTTGCGGTACTTCCCGGAGGCGGAAAACAGCGACCCGGCCGCGGCCTGGATTTTCAGCCGGCACAGCTGCTTGCTGACGCACACCATATCCACATTTTCCGGCAGCTCCACCCACAGCAGGAAGCTGCCCTGCGGGCGCGTGACGCAAATCTCTGCCGGAAAATACTGCCGCACCCAGCAGGTGTAGGTTTCCATATTCTGCTGATAAATCTGGCGCATACGGCGCACGTGGCGATGGTAATGGCCGTCGCGAATAAACGCCGCCACCGCCATCTGCGTGCCCGGCACGTTAAACCCGCCCGCGGCGTATTTCATGTGCATCACCCGGTCGTAGTAGCGTCCCGGCACAATCCAGCCGACGCGCAGGCCCGGCGCCACGGTTTTAGTAAACGAGCTGCAGAGGATCACGCGGCCGTCGATATCCATGGAATGAATGGTGCGCGGGCGCGGGTACTCCGCCGCCAGCTCGCCGTAAATATCATCCTCGACAATCACGATATCGTGCCGCTGGGCGAGGGCCAGCACCTGCTTTTTCCGCGCCTCCGGCATGATAAACCCGAGCGGGTTATTGCAGTTGGGCACCAGGATCACCGCCTTGATCGGCCACTGCTCCATTGCCAGCTCTAGCGCTTCGATGCTGATCCCGGTTTCAGAGTCGGTGGGAATTTCAATCGCCTTGATGTCAAACCCGCGCAGCATCTGCATCGTGCCGTGAAACGACGGTGATTCCACCGCCACGATATCCCCCGGTTTGCACACCGACAGCAGGGCGATCGACAGCGCGCCGTGGCAGCCGTTGGTGATCACAATGTCGCTTGCCGAGACGGTGGAGCCGCCGTCCAGCATCAGGCGGGCGATCTGCTCGCGCAGCTCCAGGCGCCCGTCAAGCACGTCATAGCTCAGCATCTCGCTGGGGTTATGCTGCGCGATGCGGCTCATCTCGCGCCACAGGGGCTTCAGGCTCGGCTGGTTAATGTCCGGCGAACCGCCGCCAAAGGAGATCATCTCTTTGTCGGCGCGGGCGTCCAGCAGCATCATCACCTCATCCCACTGGGTAACGTCCACCGGGCGCTGCACCGGGCGCGTCATTGCCGGGACGGGCGGCTGGGCCTTGCGCGGCGAGACAAAATAGCCGGAGCGCGGCTGAGGCGTGATCAGCTGGAGGTTTTCGAGGATCTGGTAGGCCTGCTGTATGGTGCTGATGCTCACGCCGTGCTCCTGGCTCAGCGCGCGCACTGACGGCAGACGTTCGCCGCTGCGATACAGCCCTTGTTCAATGCGTTCTGCCAGAAGGTTGGCGAGATGTTGATAGCGCGTCATGCTGTATCCTCTGTTTTCACCATACAGATTATAAAACCAGTACAGATTGCTGCGAAAATGGCCATGCAGATACTGTTTTAGCGGATCTGTATGTTAAACAAAAGTTGTTTTTGCATCTGTATTGCACAGGCCGATTTCCGGGATGATAACCCCACTGACACAGTGAGGAGAGCATCATGGAATTCTACGAGAATCGTTCAAAACGTCCGTTTGTTGTGTTTGTCTGGATCGCGAAAACGCTGCGTAACTGGTATCGCATCAACCGCACCCGCCGCATCCTGAGCCAGATGAGCGACGAGCAGCTCAAGGACGTCGGGTTATCGCGGCATGATGTATGAGCCGCGTCATCGCCCGGTGGCGCTACGCTTACCGGGCCTACGGGATCGAGTAGGCCGGGTAAGGCGAAGCCGCCACCCGGCGATGTTTAGCGCAACAGCGCAAACGTCTGCCGCTTCGGCCTTTCCAGTAAATCCAGCGCCTCCTGATACGACCGCACGTTGTTATAGCCCATCACCAGCCCGTAGCGTTTGCCCGACCCGCGATACCACTCCGAGAGCGCATTGACCTGCAGCTGCTGTTCCTGCCAGCAGCGCGCGATTTCCCGGTCACGGCTTCCTTTGGTCAGGAACGCCACGATATGCATCCCGCCGTCGTTTTGCTCGGTGAAAAACAGATCGCCATATACCTCCTGCAGGGCGGCAATCATCCAGTCGCGGCGGGTCTGATACAGCGCGCGCATCTTTTTCAGATGACGGAAAAAATGCCCTTCGTTGAGAAACGCGGTGAGGATCTTTTGCGTCAGCACCGGCTGGCCGCTGGTGGTGATGTCCGCGCAGTCGGTAAAGGCCCCGACGGTGCTGGCGGGCATCACCACGTAGCCCATGCGCAGCGACGGCATAATGGTTTTACTGAAGGAGCCCATAAAAATCACCCGGTCGTGCTGGTCGAGGCTTTTCAGCGACGGCAGCACCTTGCGCGTGTAGTGAAACTCTCCGTCGTAATCGTCTTCGATAATCCACGCCTCGTTCTGGCTGGCCCAGTCGAGCAGCTGCTGTTTACGCGGCAGCGAGAGCGTGACCGCCAGCGGACTCTGGTGCGACGGGGTGACGATGGCAAAACGGGCGTCGCGATGGTGGCGGAGCAGGTAGTCCGTGTCGATGCCGCAGCGATCGACCGGCACGGTGTGCAGGCGCGGCACGATCCGCTTCAGCAGCTGCTGGCCCATAAAATAACCCGGATCCTCAAACACCACCTTGTCGCTGCGGCTGGCGAGGGTATCGAGGATCAGCCGCAGGCTGCCGCTGTAGCCGCTGGTGATCAACACCTGTTCAGCGGTGCAGGACAAGCCGCGCGAGATGTTGAGGTAGCTGGCGATGGCCTGCCGCAGCGGATACCAGCCCAGCACCGGCGGGTTGAGCATCTCCTCCTGACGCATGGCCCGCGTCGCCTGGCCCGCCAGCAGCAGCCACTTTTTATACGGGAAGCTGTCGAGGGCGGGGATGCCGGGGCGCAGAAACCCCGCCCGCTCGCGCTGGCTGATGAGCGAGGCCGGAAGCGTACCGGTGGGCTGCTCCGCCGGGGCATGCTTGTCCGGCAGCAGGAGGTCCGGGTTAACCCGCGTGCCGCGCGCCCCCTGGCTCACCAGATACCCTTCACCCGTCAGAATGGCATACGCCGTTTCGACGGTTTTACGCGCCACCTTCAGCTCTTCCGCCAGCATGCGGATAGCAGGCACCCTGTCGCCCGGCTTCAGCACGCCGCGCGTGATGTTGTCGCGGTAGCGGGAATAAATCTCGTGATAGCCCGGCTTCATGTCCTACCTCGTTTCACGCTTTTTGTGTCTTTTTACTATGTCATTAACGGCGTAGATTTGCCTCATCGCACGGCACATGCCGCACAAAAAAGAGGAAAGACCATGAGCACTCGCGTTAACCACCATAAAGCTACACCTGCCCTCGCCAACGCGCTGTCTGCCCTGAGCATGGAGGTGGCAAAAACCTCCATCGACCCGGCGCTGAAGCACCTGATCGACATTCGCGTGTCGCAGCTGAACGGCTGTACGTTCTGTCTGGATATGCACTCTAAAGAGGCCAAAATCGCCGGGGAACGAGAGCTGCGCCTGTACCATCTGGCGGCCTGGCGCGAGTCCCCGCTGTTTAGCGCCCGCGAAAAAGCGGCGCTGGCCTTCACCGAAGCGCTAACCCAGATTGGCGTTCACGGCGTGAGCGATGCGCTCTACCGCAGCGTGGCGGAGCACTTCTCCGACGTGGAGATTTCAGAGCTGAACTTCGCCATCGTGGCGATCAACGCCTGGAACCGTCTGGGGATCACCTCCCGCATGGCGCCCGGCTCGCTGGACGCGGCGTACGGGCTGAATAAGGCTAACCTGGAATAATCCCGCGCTCGCGGATCATCGCCACCAGCGCCCGCAGTCCCGGCGGGACGTGGCGATGGCCCGGGTAGTACAGGCGCAGCCCGGCAAACGGCTGCGTCCAGTCGTTTAGGACGCTCACCAGCTCCCCGCTTTTCAGCTCGTCCTGAATATAGAGTTCCGGTAAAAATCCCACCCCTAACCCCGCTTTTACGGCGCGGATCGAGGCAAAAAGATCGGACGTCGCAAAGCGCGGCGGCACGGCAAGCGCGTACGTTTCACCCCGACGTGCCAGCTCCCAGCGGTAGATCCCGCCGTGGGCCATACGCATGCCGATCCCCTGATGTGAAAGCAGATCGTCCGGCGTCTCGGGTATGCCGTGACGGGCGAAATAGTCCGGCGTGGCGGTGACGAGCTGGCGGATCTCACCGGTCAGCGGCACGGCGATCATGTCCTGCGGAACGGACTCTTCGAGGCGGATCCCCGCGTCATAGCCTTCTGCGACGATGTCGATCATCCTTGCTTCGCTCACCGTTTCCACGCGCATTTTCGGGTAGCGGATCATGAAGTCGATCAGCAGCTGGTCCAGAAACAGCGTGCCGATATGGTTCGGCACGTTGAGGCGCAGCGTGCCGGCGGGTTCCCCGGTGTCGCTGTGGATCGCCTCCCCGGCGAGACGGATCTCCTGCAGCGCCGGGCCGATACGCGCCACGTAGCGCTGCCCGGCGTCGGTGAGCGCCACGCTGCGGGTGGTGCGGTTAAAAAGACGCGTCTCGAGGCGGCTCTCCAGCCCGGCGATGGCGTTACTCACCGCCGTGGCGGACATCCCCAGCTCCTGGGCGGCACCGCGAAAACTGCCGCGTCGTACCACCGCCATCACCACTTCCAGCTCTGTCAGACCTGAACGATGCATAGATTATCCTGAAAATCGAAACAACCCTTGCAGCATAGCGTGGATTATCGCAACGGAGAAGCCATGACAGACTGTGCTCACAAAGCCTGAGGAGGTTTATATGCACACCATCGAACAGATCTTTATTAACGGCGAATTTGTTACCCCGCACGGTACCGAGTGGTTTGATTTGTACAACCCGGCGACGGCGCAGGTTATGGGTCAGGTTCGCCTGGCGGATGAGGTTGACGCTGAACGCGCTATCGCGGCGGCAAAAGCGGCGTTTCCGGCGTGGTCCCGGACCACAAAGCAGGAACGCATCGCCGCGCTGAAGCGCATGCACGCCGCCGTGGCCGCCCGTCACGATGCGCTGCTGGATGCGATTGTTGAGGAGTACGGCGCGCCCGCCTCGCGCTCGGCGTGGATGGCAAGCTATCCGGCAGAGGTGATTGCTCAGGCCATCGAGGCGCTTGAGGCGTTTGAGTTTGTCACCCCAGCAGGTGCCGCAACGGTGCAGATGACGCCGCTCGGCGTGGCCGGGTTGATTACCCCGTGGAACAGCGATGCGGGGTTTATCTGCGGCAAACTGGCGGCCGCGCTGGCGGCGGGCTGCACGGCGGTCATCAAGCCGAGTGAAATAAGCGCCCTGCAAACGCAGATTGTCACCGAAGCGCTGCGCGACGCCGCGCTGCCGCCGGGCGTGTTTAACATCGTCACCGGAAGCGGCGAGACGGTGGGCGAAACCCTCAGCCGCCATCCGGACGTCGCGAAAATCTCGTTCACCGGTTCCACGAATACCGGCAAGGCGATCCTGCGCAACGCGGCGGAAAGCTTTAAGCGCGTCACGCTGGAGTTGGGCGGTAAATCGCCGACGATCCTGCTGGATGATGTGGATATCGCGCAGGCGATCCCGCTGGTGATCCAGGCCGGGTTTATGAACAGCGGGCAGGCGTGCGTGGCCGGGACGCGCATTCTGGTGCCTCACTCGCGCAAGGCGGAGATCGAAACCGCGCTGGCGCAGGCCGTGGCGGCGGTGAAATCCGGCGACCCGCGCAACAGTGCGACAGACGTCGGCCCGATGGTCAGCGAAAAGCAGTGGCTGCGGGTGCAGGGCTATATCCGCAAAGGAATCGAAGAAGGGGCGCGCCTGCTGGCAGGCGGTGAAGGGCGACCGGAAGGCACGCGGGACGGCTGGTTTGTGCGTCCGACGCTGTTTGCCGACGTGAACAACCGGATGACGATTGCCCGTGACGAGATATTCGGCCCGGTGCTGTGCGTGATCCCCTATCGTGACGAGGCGGAGGCGATCGCCATTGCCAACGATACCGAGTACGGCCTGAGCGCGATGGTGCTGGGCTGCGATGTGGCCCGCGCGCGACGCGTGGCACAGCAGATTGTTTCCGGTCGCGTGCTGGTGAACACCCTGGCTCATGAACCGAAAGCGCCATTTGGTGGCTTCAAACACTCCGGCGTGGGGCGCGAGATGGGCGAGTGGGGAATTCGGGCGTTTATGGAGCCGAGGTCGATGGTGGGCTAAAACCTGCCCGGTGGCGCTGCGCTTACCGGGCCTACATGAGCCGTAGGCCGGATAAGCGCAGCGCCATCCGGCACAACGTTTCGCTCCCTGCCGAAGCATTGTATCTCTCCACTCTGCATTCTCTCCCCAACATCACAACGGAGAGAAAACCATGATCGCAGTCCTTTTCGAAGCCAAAGCCGCGCCTGCCCATCAGGCGCGCTATCTTCAGCTTGCCGCAGAGCTTAAGCCTTTACTGGCCGACATCGACGGCTTTATTGATATCGAACGGTTCCAGAGCCTGACGACCGACGGCAAAATCCTCTCTCTTTCCTGGTGGCGGGATGAAGAGGCCGTCCGCCGCTGGAAGCAGAACGTCTTTCATCAGGCGGCGCAGGCCGAAGGGCGGGCGTCGATTTTTTCTTTTTACCGTATTCGGGTGGCGCAGCTGGTGCGGGAATACAGTTTCGAAACCGGAGGGCACGCGGCGTGTCTATCCTGACACAGTACAGCGACCATGCGAATCACCTTATTCTGCTGACGGATGATGATAAGCTGGCCGCAGAGATCACCGAACCCTGGGCGGCCCATGCTTAAGACGAGTTTACCCCCCGATAACAGCGCGATGCTGGAAAAGGCGATTGCCGCGGTGGCGGCTGCCATGGCCGATCCGTCGCGCGTGAAGATGCTCTGTGCGCTAATGGACGGGCGGGCGTGGACGGCCACTGAACTGAGCGCGGCGGCAGACGTTGCGCCGTCGACCGCCAGCGGGCATCTTGCCCGGCTGGTTGAAGGGCAGCTGATTACCTGCCTGTCGCAAGGGCGGCATCGTTATTATCGTCTTGCCGGGCACGACGTGGCGGCGCTGGTGGAACAGATGATGGGGCTTTCGTGGAGCCGCATTACCCCGCCGGAAACCAGCGCGCCGAAAGCCATGCGTGAAGCCCGGACCTGCTACGACCACCTCGCAGGCGTCGTGGCGGTGCAGATCTATGATTTCATGCAGGCGGAAGGCTGGCTGGAGGCTGACGGTTCAGCGATGACACTCTATGGCCGGGAGCAGTTCCTGGCGCTCGGTATTCCGTTAAGCGCGCATCCGCGCCGGAAGGCCTGCTGCGCCTGCCTGGACTGGAGCGAGCGACGGTTTCACCTGGGCGGAGAAGCCGGTGCGTTGCTGCTCGACCATCTGGAAAGTAAAGGCTGGATCCAGCGGGTGGCGGGGTATCGGGAGGTGGTGGTGACGGCGTCGGGAAAGGCTGCTGTTAAGAGGCTTTTTAGCCGCTAAAAACGCCCGGTGGCGCTGCGCTTACCGGGCCTACGTGTACATCGCCTCCAGTAACACCTTTCGCAATTCCTGCGCTTTAACTTCTCGTTTCTTGATAGTTACCCTGATAACTATTATCTTGACCGCGTGTGACGAGAGGTTCCCCATGAGTGAAGAAGAACTGTTCTGCCGCAGGCCGATGGGCATGCGGATGGCGATGATCGTGCGCCAGTGGCGTGCCGTCATCGACGACGCCATTCTCGATACCGGGTTAACCCAGTCGAGCTGGACGGTGATGATGCAGCTTCATCAGCTCGGGGATAACGTCTCAATGAGTGAGCTTGCGGAGGTGCAGGGCATTGAACTGCCGCCGCTGATGCGCACCCTGACACAGCTGGAAAAACAGGGTTACCTGCTGCGCACCACATCGCCTTATGACAAGCGCATCCGGCTTCTGACGCTGACGCCTGAGGGAAAAGCCATATTAAAAAGGCTCACTCAGGTGATTGAGACGTATCAGGCGCGCGTATCGCAAAACATCGCGCCGGAACATCTCGACATTTTCAGCGCCACGTTGAATCAAATCGCCTGCAATTTGCGGACAATCCGCGAAGAAGATAACAAGACCGAAAAATAATGACCCCTGAACAAAAGTTTGCCCGCTGGGTAAGGGTGAGTATTGCCTCTTTCCTGCTGATGTTTGTCTACTTTATCGTCGCGGATATCTGGATCCCGCTGACGCCGGACTCCACTGTGATGCGCGTGGTGACGCCGGTGTCTCCGCGCGTTTCCGGCTACGTGGCGGCGGTACATGTCCATAACAACAGCCAGGTGAAGAAAGGCGATCTGCTGTTTGAACTCGACGACACGCCGTTTCGCAATAAGGTGGAAGCGGCGCAAATCGCGCTCGAGCAGGCACGCCTGTCCAACGAACAGCTGGATGCGCAGATCGCCGCCGCGCAGGCCAGCCTGAAAACCGCCGTGCTGACCGCGCGTAACGACAAAGTGACCTTTGATCGCTACCAGAAGCTGAGCACGCTGCAGAACGTCTCGCAGGCGGATCTGGATAAGGTTCGCACCACCTGGCAGAGCAGCGAGCAGTCCGTCAGCACGATTCAGGCCAACATCCGCAACCTGCGCATCCAGCGTGGTGAGCGCGAAGAACACCGCAACGTGACGCTGCAAAAATACCGTAACGCGCTGGATGAAGCGGAACTCAATCTCGGCTGGACGAAGGTTTACGCCCAGGCGGACGGCACGGTCAGTAACCTGCAGTTAAGCCCGGGCTTTTACGCCTCCTCGGGCTCAGCCGCGCTGGCGCTGGTAAACAACCAGACCGATATCGTGGCCGATTTCCGTGAGAAGAGCCTGCGCCATACCCATCAGGGCACCGATGCGGCCGTGGTGTTTGACGCCTTCCCGGGACACGTTTTCCGCGCCCACGTCACCAGCAGCGACGCGGGGATCCTCGCCGGTCAGGAGGCCGTTAACGGCCAGCTTTCCGAGCCGGAAACCTCTAACCGCTGGGTACGCGATGCCCAGCGGATGCGCATTCACGTGACGCTGGACGAGCCGCTGCCGAAGCATCTGCCGACCGGCGCCCGCGCGACCGTACAGCTCTATAACAGCGAAGGGCCGTTTGCGCGCTTTTTCTCCGGGATGCAGATCCACCTGGTAAGCCTGCTTCACTATGTCTATTAGTACCCTGGCGCGGGTCTTTACCCCGCACGGCAACATCGTCTACACGGCAAACGACTTTCGCCAGACCCTGCGCATCGTCTTTGCCGGGATGATTGCGCTCAGCATCTCCAGTTTCTACAACACCAGCTACGGCGTCTTTTTCGTGGTCTATCCGATCATGCTGCTCTCGCTGGTGCCGGTGTTTAACCGCCACGTGGCGAAGCAGTTTATCTTCAGCGCATCGCTCAACTGCGTCGAAATGGTGATTATCATCGGCTATCTGTCGCAATGGCCGGTCATCATGACGCTGGTGGTCTTTGCCCTGTACGTGATGCGCTTTCGCTTTATGAGTAAAGGCCCGCTGTTTCTGTTCGGTTCGATGGGCGTGGTGTGCCAGAGCGTGATGCTCAACTTTATGAGCTACCCCACCACCAACTGGCACACGCTTTTGTTCTCGAACATCGAAGCCAGCGTGATGGCGGTGTGCCTGAGCGCGCTGATGAACTACCTCCTGCCGGACGTGGAGCCCCGCAAGCCGCCGCCGCTGATCGAGAAAGACGACGCCCGCGTGCGCCACGAGTCGCTGCTCTCCGGCACCGTCGCGACGCTGATATTCGTCGTGTTTCAGATTAGCGACTTAAGCGATTCGCTTTCGGCGCTGATGGCGGGGATTCTGATCCTGTTCCCGATGCACTATCGCGGCGCGGTGATGAGCTCCATCTGGCGCGTGGTCGGCGTGGTGCTGGGTTGCCTCTATATTCTGGTGGTGCAGCTGCTCCTCTACGATCACAGCAGCCATATGCTGTTGATGATGCCGCTGATCGGCCTTGGGCTGGCGTTTGGCGCGCGACTCCACGTGATGGAGAAGGTCGGGGCGGGCGTAGGCTTCTCCAGCATCACCACCATCGGGATAATGTTCGGGCAGAACATGCACCCGGACACTGACCTGGTGTTCAGCGATCTGTACCGCATCACCTCCGTTACCTTTTCGCTGGTGGCGACGCTGACGATGGTCTTTCTGATGCACCTGATCCTCAACCGCTTCGAGGCGACGCGCTACGTCATCGCGCCGCCCAAAGTAGATTAATGTCCCAGCACGGCAGGCAGCTGCGAGAGTAAAAACAGGATCAGGCCAATCGTCCCGCCCACCAGCGTACCGTTGACGCGGATGAACTGCAGATCTTTACCAATGTTCAGTTCAATCTGGCGGGACATGTCTTTGGCGTCCCAGCTTTTGACCGTGTCGCTGATGTGGCGCGTCAGGAACGCCGCGAAATCCGGCGCCACGCGATGCGCGGCCTGCTCCAGATGCTCGTTCAGAGATGCCCGGAGGCTGGCGTCGTTTGTCAACGTTTCGCCAAACCACAGCCCGGCGTTGGCGATGCGTTGCTTCACGCGCGAATCCTCGCTCTGCATATCCGCCTTCAGCCACTGGCGCAGGTCGGCCCACATCTCCCCCAGATAGCGGTTAAACGCCTCGTCGTTTTTCAGGTAGTGCTTAATGTTGTCGGCTTTTGCCGCCATCTCCGGATCGTTTTTCAGCTTGTCGATAAGCTTCAGCGTGGCGCGGTCAAACGCCTGGCGGATCTGGTGCGTGCGGTCGTGGCTGATATCGTCCAGCAGCGTGTTGACCGCGTTCGATACCATCTCCGCGCTTTGATCGCCCAGCCACTCGGTGGGTAGCACCATCGCCTTGCGCGGGTGCTCGGTCTTCAGCCAGTGGACAATCTGGTCGGCAATAAAGTCCCGCGTGCTTTCCCGCTGAATCAGGGTAATCAACCGGTTGATGATGGCGTCCAGCAGCACCTGGTGGCGGTTGTTTTTGGTCATGCTCTCCAGCATCACGGCGCTGGTTTCGGTGAAGTCGACCTTGTCGATGGCCTTATGTACCGCCCGTTTAAGCAGGCGCTGAATGCGCCCGTCGTCGGTCAGCTCGAGAAAACCGCTCATCACCTGCATCAGATGCAGCCCGACGCGCTGGGCGTTGTCGGGCTTGCTGAACCAGGCGCCAATCATCTGGGCGGGCTCATAGCGGCGGATCAACGCCACCAGCGACTGGGTATCCAGAAACTTCTCCTGCACGAACTGGCCGAGATTGTCGCCAATCCGGTCTTTATTGCGCGGGATGATCGCCGTATGGCGGGAGATAAAGGGAATCGGCACCCGGCGGAACAGCGCGACGACCGCAAACCAGTCCGCCAGCGCGCCGACCATCGCCGCCTCGGCAATGGCCTTGACGCCGCGCACCCAGAAGGTCTGCGGCAGGAACAGGGTGGTGATAAAGGCCGCGGCGGCAACCAGCAGCAGCGACAGCGCCAGCAGCTTGGCGCGTTTGAGTTCAGCTATTTTTTCCATGGGTTAAGGATAGAGGGAAGCGGGGGGAAAGTGCAAAGCAGGGAGCGTTATGTCATTCCAGCTTCTGGAATCTACCTTCCGGAATTAAACACCTTTTTACATATTTGGTTTAATCATTGTGCAATTTGTATATGCTTTTTTGTATATACAATCAGGGAAGGGTACACTATGCCAACGGAGTATGAGTGGGATAGCAATAAGGCGAAAAGTAACCTGCAAAAACATGGCATACGCTTTGAGGATGCGGTTATGGTTTTTGACGATCCTTATCATTTGTCTGTTCAGGATCGCTATGAGAACGGTGAATTTCGCTGGCAAACCATCGGCCTTGTGCAAGGTCTTCTTGTTATTCTGGTCGCACATACGGTACGTTTTGAAAGCGGAGGAGAAATCATCCGTATCATTAGCGCACGAAAGGCGGACCGCAAAGAGAGGAGCCGTTATGAGCATCGTTAAACATAAACGCGGTAGTGCGCCTGAGGTAAGCGCTCGTCGTGAGGCTGAGCTCAAAGCATTAGCTGAAAAACCAGAAGCAGAGATTGATTACAGCGATATCCCTGCTACGGACGATGAACAGTGGTCAGGTGCGGTGCGAGGAAAGTTTTATCGTCCACTCAAAACTCAGGCATCTGTACGCATTGACGCCGATGTGATGGAGTGGCTTAAACGGCCTGGGAAAGGTTATCAGACGCGGCTCAATGCCATTTTGCGTGAAGCAATGCTGCGCGATCAAAACAAAAAATAAATAGCGGGCAGCGTTTGGCTGCCCGCTATCTCAGCGTATATTTTCCAGCAGCCGCCACAGCACCCACCCGCCAAACCCCATCAACACCACCCCCGCCGTGCGCTCTATCAGCCACAGCGCACGGCTGAGCTTCTGTTGCACCGACGATAGCCCCATCAGCGTCACCAGCGCCAGATCCCACGCCAGCACCACCGTCACCATCCAGACGCCGCACGTTGCCTGCTGAAGCAGCGTCACGTCCGGCCCCAGCAATGCCGTCATCAGCGCCAGATAGAACAGCGCGTTCTTCGGATTAAGCAGCGCCGAGCCGAGCCCCAGCAGGATCTGCTTGCGCAGCGAGGGGCAGCGCTGATGGGTTTCATGCAGCCTCATCGCCTGCGGTTGGCTTCGTACCAGATGCGAGCCGATCCACAGCAGGTACAGCGCCCCGCAAAGCTCTATCAGCGTAAACAGCCAGGCAAACTGCCGCAGCGCGCTCCAGCCGATAATCACCAGAACAATATAAAGCGCGTTACCCGCGGCGATGCCGACGCACAATCCGGCGCTGCCGCGCAGTCGGTAGCGCGCCGCGTAGCCCACCAGCAGGAAGAAGTCCGGCCCCGGGCTTAACAGGGCGACAAAATGCGCCAGCGCCAGGGCGAGAAAAGCGGAAGGGAAGAACAGTTCCATAGCAGCCTCGGTTAACAATCTGAGGTCAGGCTACGGTGATGCCAACGTTATTTATTGTCAGATATTGATCGGCCCGTCGCGTACTGGCGCGGCGTGGCGGCGGTATAGCTGACGAAGGTCTTATGAAAATGGCTCTGGTCGGCAAACCCGCTCTGGTAGCCAACGTCGGCGATGTCGTCCCCGGCTCGTAGCCGCGCTTTGGCGAACTCCACGCGGGAGATGTTGAGGAAGCTGCCCGGCGTCAGGCCGGTATCCTGCCGGAAGGTGCGGATCAGCGTCTCCTTGCGCAGCGAGAATCGTTGGGCAAGTTCGTCAAGCGAAGGCGGTGCGGCCAGGTCGGCAAGAAACGCCTGCCGCACGTGCTGGCTGGTTGAGCGAAGCGCGTCGGCGTTTGTCACGCAGCGGGGCAGGGCTGAAAGCAGCGTGTCCACGGATACAGGCGACATCGCCTCAACAATATCCAGGTAGCGCTTAAACAGCGCAGGGTCGCGAATCACCTGTAACGCCAGAGGAATATCGGTGTCGATATAGAGCATATGGTAGCTGCGCGGTTGCCCGGCGACGGGGTTGCAGCTGTGCGGCGCAGAGGCCGGGATCACAATGAGGTCCCCGGGGTTAAGGATGTATTCTCTGTCATGGCACACGCAGCAGGTCTGGCCTTCCATAATCGCGCCGATAGAGAGCTGAGGGTGACTGTGGCGCTTGTACGCCTGCGTGCTCTGCCACGTGCTGCGCAGCTCAAGGCCTGAGGCGCGGTGAAAAGTCTGCCGGATGTGTCGGGTATCGGTCATATGAACTCCTTCTGGACGTTTTTTATACCACGTCAGCGAACCGTCTGGCAGCGCTTCATTAAGAACCTTCCGGATATACCCAACTTTACGTCCACAGCCAGTCATGTTGACTACCCTTAATACCCTAAGCGGTAAAACAAGGAGATTCGACATGGCTTATCAGACAGTAAATCCTGCCACTAACCAGCTCATCAAAGAATACCCCTCGCATACCGACGCGGATATCGAAGCGGCGCTGAAGGCGGCCGATGCGCTTTACCATTCGGACTGGGCGAAAGGCGACATCAATCAGCGCCTGCCGGTGCTGCATAAGCTTGCCGACCTGATCGACGAGCGCACCGAGGAGCTGGCGAAAATTGCCAGTCAGGAGATGGGCAAGCTCATCGAACAGAGCCGCGGCGAGGTGAAGCTGTGCGCGCAGATCGCCCGCTACTACGCCGACAACGCGAAGCAGTTCCTGGCCCCGGTGAAGTATCAATCCGAACTCGGGGAAGCGTGGGTGGAGCATCACCCCATCGGCGTGCTGATGGCCGTTGAGCCGTGGAACTTCCCGTATTACCAGCTGATGCGCGTCCTGGCACCAAACCTGGCGGCGGGCAACCCGGTGATCGCCAAGCATGCCAGCATCGTGCCGCACTGCGCCGAGACCTTTGCCCACCTGGTCCGCGAGGCGGGCGCGCCGGAAGGTGCATGGACTAACCTGTTTATTTCGTCCGAGCAGGTGGCAAACATCATTGCCGACGATCGCGTGCAGGGTGCAGCGCTGACCGGCTCTGAAAAAGCCGGCAGCGTGGTGGCCGCGCAGGCGGCGAAGCACATCAAGAAATCCACCCTTGAACTGGGCGGTAACGACGTGTTCGTGGTGCTGGACGATGCGGACCTGGACAAAGCCGTCAAGATTGGCGTGAATGCGCGGCTCAACAACGCCGGGCAGGTCTGTACCGCGGCGAAGCGCTTTATCCTGCATGAAAAGATTGCCGACACCTTCCTGAGCAAATTCACCGAGGCATTTAAGCAGGTGAAGATTGGCGATCCGCTCGACGAAAGCACCACGCTGGGGCCGCTGTCGTCGAAAGATGCGCTGGAAACGCTGACCAAACAGGTCAACGAGGCGGTGAAAAACGGCGCGACGCTGCACTATGGCGGCAAGCCGGTGCAGCGTGAGGGGAGCTTCTTCGAACCGACGATCCTGACGAATATCTCGCGCGACAACCCGGCGTACTTTGAAGAGTTCTTCGGCCCGGTGGCGCAGATGTACGTGGTAAAAAACGATGACGAGGCGGTCGCGCTGGCGAACGACTCACACTACGGCCTGGGTGGGGCGGTATTCAGCCAGAATATCGAGCGCGCGAAGAAGATGGCGTCGCGGATCGAGACCGGGATGGTGTATATCAACTGGCTCACCGATACCGCGCCAGAGCTGCCGTTCGGCGGCGTGAAGCGCTCCGGTTACGGACGCGAGCTGTCGGATCTGGGGATCAAAGAGTTTGTGAACCAGAAGCTGGTGGTGGTGCGTCAGTAAGAGGCCATAAAAAAAACCTGCCAACCGGCAGGTTTTTTTATGGAGTTATTGCACTTCGATCTTGTCCCAGCCGCTTTTGAACATGCAGCTGTCAACCAGCGTATCCCGGCGATATTCATTCGCGTCTTCAACCGTGTAGCTCGTGGAAATATCCTTTTTCTTTTTCGATTTGTCCGTTTTTTCCGAGCTCGAACCGGTCACCACGTTATCCGGGGGAAGATCGATCAGCGCCTGCGCTTCGCATTCCGTGAGCTTTTTATTCATTTCCGCATCGCTGACGCCCGGTTTCACCCATTTGTACTGGACGCAGCCGGTGAGCATCAGCGTGAGGCTCAGAACGCAAAGCGCGGTCATGCGGTGTTTCATCAGAAGGTGACTCCACCGCCTACATATGCGCCGTCAATCAGCGTGTGGCCAGGGCGGCCGTCCTTGCCATCAACGCTCACGTGGCGGTAACCCACTTTCAGGGTCACAGGCGTAATCGGCGTCCAGCTTACGCCGCCGTTGGCTTCCACGTAGTTTTTCACGCTGTTGTTCAGCCCTTCTGGCGCCACGTAGCCTTCACCGTACACGTGGATGCTGTCGGTCAGGGCAACGTTCACACCGCCGCCGATCGGGAACGCCACGCCGTTATCGCCTTTCTTCGGGCCGATGTAGATGGCTTTGGCACCCGCATTCAGCATTACCGGGCCCACTTCCAGGTTGTAGCCTGCGCCCACGCCGCCGGTCTGGGTACCGTCATCGGTGTTTTTAAGCCAGTTGCTTTCGGCATACAGGCCGGATGAGGATTTCCCCATCTCGAGGTTGAGGTTGGTAAAGTTTTTACCCTGCTCAATGCTGCCGCCCATTGCCAGAGCGGAACCCGAGAGGGCGGTCAGAGCAGAAAGAAGAAGGATATTCAGTTTTTTCATGTTTTATGCCTCGTCATTAAATTCATCTGGGGGCACCTTAACAAGCGATGTTTATGACTGCAAATGTGATGAAGGTCGCTGTTTTATGCTGATATTGTTAACTTTTTTATTTGAAATGTTGCATCGATGTTTGATTGTCGAGGTGTCAACGCGTGATGTTCGGACGTTTAGGCACCGTTTAATTTTTTGACTAAACATAAACTGAACGAGGAAGGGATAGTGATTAGAGGTGAATTAATTGGGTTTCTAATAATTTCCAGAAGTATTTCAGATGTCACATAATACAACACAACCTTACATTTCTGGGCAATGAATATACGTTCACCCGCGCACGTCGGTTGCCTTTCTATGTCATTTTTCTGACACGTTTATTCTTTACGTTGTTGGCTTCACTCACTGGACACTAACAATATGAAAAGAAAAATTATTCCTGTGCTTATCGGTTGTGCGCTCTCTTTCTCTGGCCTGGCTGCGCAGCCTACCGCTGAGCGCTATATCGTCAGCTTCCCTGACGGCTCCCATGTGAAATACAGCGGCGCGTTTGCCGATGCGTTCCCGAACGGGCTTCCGGTGGGGATTGGCTCTGGCCTGCTGTTTACGGGCAAGCAGGGCGATGCCCTGACGTTTGCGACCGTGACCGATCGCGGTCCCAACGCCGATGCGCCAAAAATGGGTAAAAACGAAGCCAAAATCTTTGTTACGCCGGATTTCGCGCCGCTCCTGATGACCATCCGCGTCCAGAACGGCAAAGCGGAGGCGGTTGATGCCCGCCCGCTGCATGACGATAAAGGCGAGATTAACGGTCTCCCGCTGCAAAGCGGCGTGATTGGCTCCACCAATGAAGTGGCGTTCAGCGACACCCTCAAGGTCCTGAAAGGTGATAACCGCGGACTGGATACGGAAGGCATCACGCCGGACGGCAAAGGCGGCTACTGGCTGTGCGACGAGTACGGCCCGTTCCTGATTAACGTCGACAGCAAAGGGAAAATCCTCGCGATCCACGGGCCGCAGGCCGCGGAAGGGGAAAAATCTATCGCGGGCGGTCTGCCAAACATCATCAAATGGCGCCAGCCCAACCGGGGCTTTGAAGGCCTGACCCGGATGCCGGACGGGCGGATTATCGCCGCCGTGCAAAGCACGCTGGACATCGACGGGAAGAGCAAAAAGCAGGCGCTGTTCACCCGTCTGGTGAGCTTCGACCCGGCGACCGGCAAAACCGCGATGTACGGTTACCCTATCGACAGCGCGGCCTACGACAAAAACAGCGATGCCAAAATCGGCGACATCGTGGCGCTCGATAATCAGCACATCCTGCTGATTGAGCAGGGAAGCGATAAAAACGACGGGATGCGCAACCTGATTTACAAGGTGGATCTCAGCAAGGCGAGCGATCTTTCCGCCTTCGACAAGCCGGGCGAGTACCCGGAGTTTGATGATGAGAAAACCCTGGCGCAGCGCGGCATTAGCCTTGCGGCAAAAACGCAGGTGGTCGATCTTCGCGCGCTGGGCTGGCAGCAGGAGAAGGCTGAAGGACTGGCGCTGATCGACAGCAAAACGCTTGCGGTGGCGAACGATAACGATTTTGGCGTGAAGGTCGCGATGCAAAACCCGGTCGAGGGCAAGAAGCTTAAGGATTACCGGGTGAACGCGGAAGGCAAGCTGACGCTGGAGGATAAACCGGTGGAAACCACGCTCAGCGTGAAGCCGCTGAAGAAGCCGGAGTCCGACAGCGAGCTCTGGATTGTGACGCTGCCGGAGGCGGTGAAATAAGTTTACCGCTCACCGCTCTCCCCACAGGGGAGAGGGGGATTGTTCGGAGCGCATAGTTAAGCGGGGAGGCTATTTCTTCAGACCCGCAAACGCCGCCCGAATCTCCTCTTCCGGCAACTGGATACCAATAAACACCATCACGCTGTGCGGCGCTTCATCGCCCCACGGTCGGTCCCAGTCGGCGCTGTACAGGCGCTGCACGCCCTGGAACAGCAGGCGGTTCGGCTCGCCGTCAATCCACAGCATGCCTTTGTAGCGCAGCAGCCTGTCGGCAAACGACAGCAGCAGGTTCTCCATCACGCGGGAGACCTCGCTGATATCCACCGGGTAATCCAGCTCCACCACAATCGACGCCACGTCGTTTTGCTTGTCTCCCATAAAGTGGAAGCGCGGTTTTGTGGTGACGTTCTCTTCCAGCATAAAGCCGCTGGTGTTGAAAAGCTGGGACAGGTCGATATCGCCGTGCGTCACCGTATAAATCGGCGCGCGGGAGTTGATGCGCGTCAGGCGCTCGCGAAGCTTAACGCTTTCGCCCGCCACGTCGGTTTTGGTCAGCAGGATGCGGTCGGCGTAGCCCACCTGAGACTGGGCGAGGGTGAACTGGTTCATCTGGTCATCGGCGTGGACCGCATCGACCAGGGCAATGACGCCGTCCAGCAGGTAGCGCTGGCAAAGGATCTCGTGAGAGAAAAAGGTCTGAATAATCGGGCCGGGGTCGGCCATGCCGGTGCACTCGATCACCAGGCGGTCAAAGTCGATGTCGCCGCGGTCGCGGCTGTCGAGCAGGTCCAGCAGGGCATCTTCCAGCTCGTTAGAGCGGGTGCAGCAGATGCAGCCGTTGGTCAGGGTTTTGATCTGCGTGGCGCGATCGCCAATCAGCTGGTCGTCTACGGAGACTTCGCCAAATTCGTTTTCGATGACGGCGATTTTGAAGCCGTGCTGCTCGTTCAGGATGTGGCGCAGCAGGGTGGTTTTACCGGCGCCGAGGAAACCGGTCAGCAGGGTAACGGCAATCGGGGTCATGGTCTCTCCTTTAGCAGCAGCGGACGCCGCCTTCTCCACTTCCGCCGTAGCGCGCTTCCTGGCGCTCGCGGAAGAATTCGGTGTAGGTCATGTACGGCTTATCCGGATGGTTGGTCTTCATGTGCTCAACGTAGTTGTCATAGTCCGGGATGCCAATCAGCATTTTCGCCGCCTGACCGAGGTATTTTTTTGCTTCGCCTAAGTTACCAAACATAACGTGTCCTGATAAGAAAAAGCCCGGTGGCGCGCAGCGATCCGGGCCTACAGCACCGTTGTAGGGCGGGTCAGCGCAGCGCCGCCCGCCATTGTTTTAGTGGTGTGAAGAGGTCTTCACGCCGCCTTCCGGTACCGGCACGTACGGGGTTTCTTTATCCGTGCGGCCATCGATGTTGCGCACTTTCATCCAGGTTTTGATGCCGTAGAAGATGATGCTGTACACCACCACCAGGAACAGAATGCTCAGACCCGCGTTGGTGTAGTTGTTCACCACGATATGGTTCATGTTGGCAATCTGCTGCGCGGTTAAATCCGCGCCACCTGCGGCAATCTTCTCTTTGTACTGGTTAGCCATGAAGAAGAAGCCTTCCAGCTGCGGGTTGGTGCTGAACAGCTTCAGACCCAGCGCCCAGGTGGTGCAGAGCAGCAGCCACAGCGCAGGCACCACGGTAACCCAGATGTATTTGGTACGTTTCATTTTCACGAGGACCACGGTACCCAGCACCAGGGCCACGGCAGCCAGCATCTGGTTAGAGATACCGAACAGCGGCCACAGGCTCTTCACGCCGCCGAGTGGGTCAACCACGCCCTGATACAGCAGGTAACCCCACAGGCCTACGCAGCCCGCGGTGCCGAGTACGCCCGCCACCAGAGAGTCGGTTTTCTTCAGGAACGGCACGAAGTTACCCAGCAGATCCTGCAGCATGAAGCGGCCCGCACGGGTACCGGCATCCAGCGCGGTGAGGATGAACAGCGCTTCGAACAGAATACCGAAGTGGTACCAGAAGCCCATGTCCGCCCACGGCAGCACTTTGTGGAACACGTGTGCGATACCTACCGCCAGCGTCGGCGCACCACCTGCGCGGTTCAGCACGGACGGTTCGCCGATGTCTTTCGCGGTCTGCATGATCTGCTCAGGCGAAATCACAAAGCCCCAGGAGCTGACGGTCGCCGCCGCGTGTGCGCTGGCCTCTTTCAGCTGCGCCATGATCAGCGCGGTATTTTCGCCTCCCATCTCATGCAGGTTAGGCATGGTGATGCCCAGACCCGCTGGTGGCGTGTTCATCGCGAAGTACAGGCCAGGCTCGATAATCGACGCCGCAACCAGCGCCATGATCGCCACGAAGGACTCCATGAGCATTGCGCCGTAACCGATGAAGCGCGCGTCGGTTTCATTGGCCATCAGCTTCGGCGTGGTGCCGGAGGAGATCAGCGCGTGGAAGCCAGACACGGCACCGCAGGCGATAGTGATAAACAGGAACGGGAACAGGGCGCCTTTCCACAGCGGACCGGTACCGTCAATGTACTGGGTTACCGCCGGCATTTTCAGCTCAGGGTTGATGATCACAATCCCGATGGCCAGCCCGACGATCACGCCGATTTTCAGGAAGGTCGCCAGGTAGTCGCGCGGAGCCAGAATCAGCCACACCGGCAGCAGGGCAGAAACGAATGCGTAACCGATCAGCGCGAAGGTGATGGTGGTGTCTTTAAAGGTCAGCGCCGGGCCCCAGTACGGGTCGTGCGCAATCACGCCGCCGAAGTAGATGGAGGCGACCAGCAGCACGATACCGATCACCGACACCTCACCAACGCGGCCAGGGCGCAGGAAGCGCATGTAGATGCCCATGAACAGCGCAATCGGTACGGTAGAGCAGACGGTGAAGACGCCCCACGGACTTTCGGCCAGCGCTTTCACCACGATCAGCGCCAGCACCGCGAGGATGATGATCATGATCAGGAAGCAGCCAAAGAGGGCGATGGTGCCCGGCACGCGGCCCATCTCTTCTTTGATCATCTCACCCAGCGACGAACCGTTACGGCGCGAGGAGATAAACAGCACCATAAAGTCCTGCACCGCACCCGCCAGCACCACGCCCGCCAGCAGCCAGAGCGTACCCGGCAGGTAGCCCATCTGCGCAGCCAGTACCGGGCCGACCAACGGGCCAGCGCCTGCGATGGCGGCAAAGTGGTGACCAAACAGCACGTAGCGGTTGGTAGGCACGTAGTTCAGGCCGTCATTGTTAATGACCGCCGGGGTGGCACGCGTCGGGTCGAGCTTCATGACCTTCTGCGCGATGTATAAGCTGTAGTAGCGATAAGCCACAAGGTAGACGGAAACCGACGCGACCACGATCCACAGGGCGCTGACGTGTTCGCCCCGGCGTAATGCGACAACCGCCAGACAGAAAGCACCGAGGATCCCGAGTAAGGCCCAGGGCACGTGCTTCAGTAGTTTTTTAGTATCCATAGTAAGACCTGGTTTTTTATGTAAAGAAAAAAGGGTCAGGGTTCGTTGTGAGGAGGTATTGATTAATGCTGGAGCGATCGTGCCAGATCCCCGCGCGCGTAAAGGACGGTAAATGAATGAGTGGTTGAAAGTGCCGGGTGAGCGGTCAAAGGCGGCGACGAGCGGTTTCGGTGCGCCGCCGGAGGGCGAAATTATGTGATTGAGATCACTTGATTATTCGGGTTGCGCTCTACGGCCAGATAGCTCTCCAGCGTCCTGATGAGTTTCTCCTTCAGCCAGCTCGGTTCCAGGATCTGAATATGGGGGAGCCAGTAGAACAGCAGCGGCAGGATCTGGTTCTCATGGGCCGCCTGGCAGCGCAGCGTGACGCCGTCCTGCTGCTCCTCCAGCAGCTCCTGTTCCGGCAGAAGATCCCGGCGCAGGAAGTAATGTGAAATATTATCTTTGATGAATATTTTCACCGCGAAAGTATCTTCGGACACCCAGGGGTCGAGGCTTTTCTCCAGCAGCTCAAGAACATTTTCTTCGGGAGTGAAGGTCGTTTTCTGAATATCAAACCAGCTAATCTGGCTCAATGAGAAGGATTTCAGCCGGCTATTTTCGGTGGCTTGTAAATACCATATATTTTTTTTGTTAATGAGTTTATAGGGATTAATCAGGCGGGTTTTACCCTTATAAACGATCTGGCAAACATTATGGTTTTTAATCGATTTCTCGATTTTCGTTAAATGACGGCGAATATCGCGTTCTACCGTATGTTCCGCTTCATTGCCAAGAATAAGAATATGGTTTTCGTCTACGCGCCTTTCAAGCTTTTGCCAGAATTCCATATTTCTTTCAGGGAAAAAGCTGTCGGCATTCAGAAAGTTAGCCAGAGTGTGATGCAATCCTTGCCCACCCGGCGATTGTGCGGAATGAATCAGCCGATATAGACCGTTACCGGTATGTTCAACAATGGGCGAGAGGGCATTTAAATCCCGGTAGACGGTGCGTTCGGTAATTTTAAATTTCTCCATTAGCGCACCGCGGTTTACCACACCGTTTAAATGTAGCTCAAGGAGAATATCGACCAGACGTTCAGCCGAGCGGCTCCGCGTCGTTTTAGCCATAAGGTCATCCTGTATATATAGGTATGCGCTGAATGATGCGGGTGCACTGACAGGCGGCGTCAGTATTCAGGCACAGAAAATTTCTCTTATGGGTATATAACGGCGTGATTTAGCGGAAACCTTAGGAGTTTTTGCAGAAAGCGGCGCTGGCCGGAAAAAAGGCCAGCGCGAGGGGGGTCACACGGCGACTTCCGTCTCCAGCATGACCGGGTGGAAGCGGCGCCTGAAGTAGATCAGGCCGTGGCCCGCGTCACTCAGAATGATGTTTTTAATTTCAACCAGATAAACCAGATGCGTGCCGATGGTTTGCACCTGGCTTATTTCGCCTTCAAGGCTGGCCAGCGCGCCCTTGAGTACCGGCTGCGCCAGCGGCCCTTTCTGCCAGCAGGAGAGGGCAAAGCGCTCTTCCATCGTCATACCGGTCATCCCGGCGAAATGGCGCGCCATGATCTCCTGCTCGTGGTTCAGCACGTTAACGCACAGCCTGCCGTTGCCCTGGAATACCGGGTTCATGGCGCTGTTGGCGTTGATGCATACCATGACCGACGGCGGGGTGTCCGTGACCGAGCAGACGGCGGTGGCGGTGATGCCGCAGCGGCCCGCCTCGCCCTCAGTGGTGACCACGTTAACCGCCGCCGACAGGCTACTCATTGCGTCGCGAAAACGCAGGCGTTGTTCATCTGAATGCATTGCAACCTCCCGCTGCGCTATTTCAGCAGCTTGTCCAGCATGTTGATATCGCTGTTGTTGTGCAGGTGCGGCACCGTCCAGCCGTGTTGGTCGTATTCGGACATGCAGCGGTCGACCATCGCCATCATCTTGTCCATATTGCCGGAGCTCTGCGCCTGGCGCAGACACTGCAGGCGAATTTCATCCTGACTGCCGGAGTAGTTAATTTCGTACAGCTCGTGACGGCCGCCAAACTCGCTGCCGATTGCGTCCCACATCAGCTTCAAAATCTTGATGCGTTCGACGTGGTCCATGCCGTTGGAGCCGCGCACGTATTTCGCCAGATACTGGTCGATCTGCGGGTTGTTCAGATCCCGGGCGCTGGACGGCAGGTAGATCAGCCCGGAGGTGACGTTACGCTCGATGATGTTCTTGATCTTGGCGTAGGCCATCGGGGCCATCACGCGGTAGGTCTGCAGCGCCGCGTGGTCAGGAAGATACGCACCGTTGACCCACGGGGTGGCTTCGGAGCACATGGAGTCGCTCAGCGCCCAGAACATGTTGCGCCAGGCCACCACTTCGCCGAGATCCGCCTGCACGCCGCGGAACTCCAGGGTGCCGGTACACTCCAGGGATTTCTTCAGCAGGGCGGTGATGAAGTCGAGCTTCACCGCCAGACGCACGCAGGCCTGCAGCGGGTACATTCGCGCAAAGCCGCCCTCCATCGTCCAGCGGCGGCAGCGGTCGAAATCGCGGTAGATGAGCACGTTTTCCCACGGGATCAGCACGTGATCCATTACCAGAATGGCGTCGTTCTCGTCAAAGCGGCTGGAGAGCGGGTAGTCGTAAGGGGAGCCGGTTGCGCCTGCCACCATCTCATAGGAGGCGCGGGAGATCAGCTTCACGCCCTCGGCGTCCATCGGCGCGACGAACATCAGCGCGAAGTCCGGGTTTTCGCCCATCACCTGCGCGGAGCCGAAGCCGATCATGTTGTAGTGGGTCAGGGCGGAGTTGGTCGCCACCACTTTCGCGCCGCTGACGATAATCCCGGCGTCGGTCTCTTTCTCCAGCTTGATGTAGACGTCTTTCACCTCGTCCGCCGGCTTGTGGCGGTCGATCGGCGGGTTAACGATGGCGTGGTTGAAGTACAGGCCGGTTTCCTGAATGCGGGTGTACCAGTTCCGGGCGTTCTGCTCGAACTGGCCGTAGAAGGCCGGGTTGGCGCCCAGCGCGCAGCCGAACGCGGCTTTGTAGTCCGGCGTGCGGCCCATCCAGCCGTAGCTCAGGCGCGACCACTCGGCGATGGCGTCGCGCTGCTGGCGCAGGTCGTCGGCGCTTTTCGCCACGCGGAAGAACTTGTGGGTATAGCCGCCGCTGCCGGTGTCGGTGCCCCAGCACAGCGTGTCCTGCATGTCCGGCTTGTGCAGCGCGTCGTACATCTGCGCGATGGAGGCCGCCGCATTGCGAAACGCCGGATGGGTAGTGACGTCTTTGACGCGCTCGCCGTAGATATAAATCTCACGACCGTCCTGCAGGCTTTTTAAATACTCTTCACCAGTTAACGGACGTTTGGCATCAGCGCGGAAATCTTCAGGCTTCATAGGGACCTCGTATCGGAATAGATTTGTTAAATTTATGTTTTGTTTTTGTTGTTTAATTGAAGCCTGAGAGGGGCGTTACGTGAAGGGACGATTGGGACAACGACGGGTACTTTTCGGGTGGGTTGTGGTTTTGTGAACTGTGCGGCTTTTCGGCGGGTGGCGCTGCGCTTACCCGCCCTACGAACCGTGATGCGTTCAGGAAACCGGTACTTTCTGCGCCCGATACGCGCTCGGCGAGCACCCCACTAAGCGATTAAAAAAGCGGGCGAAATAGGCCGGATCTTTGAACCCCAGCTGCCAGGCAATTTCGCTGACGGTGCTGTCGGAGAAGAGCAGCAGGCGTCGGGCCTCGCGCAGCTGGCGGTCGAAGATCAGGCGTTTTGGCGGCCGGTTGGCGAAGCGGCGACAGATATCGGTCAGGCGGGATTCGGTCAGGTGCAGCTCGCTGGCGTATTCCGGCACCGTCCAGTGCTGGTGGTAGTGGCTGTCGATCAGCTGGGTAAACCGCTGGAACAGCTTCAGCTCGCCGCGCATGCCGCCTGACGCGTGGTCGTCGAGCTTCGCGTTGCGCAGCAGCAGGGTAAACACCGCCTGGGCCAGCAGGACCAGCGTATGCTCGCGCCCGGGCAGCTGCTCCGTGGATTCCCGGGCAATCAGCTGCCAGTAGTGCTTCAGCGCCGCCAGCTCGTCCGGCCTGTCGGCAAGCGAAAGGCAGATCCCCGGCAGGCCAAACGCCTCCCGCGTGCCGGGGTAGAGCACCTCCAGCAGCGGCCAGATCAGATCCTCGCGCACCGTCAGCACGTGTCCGTCGCTGTCGGATTCGGTGATAAACGCGTGCGGCACCGACGGCGGCGTGAGGACGAACAGCGGGGCCTGCACCGAATAGCGGTGATCGTCGAGCTGGAGCTCAATCTGCCCGGTATCGAGAAAGTGCATCTGAAAATACTGGTCGTGACGATGCGCCTGCATGTCGCGGCCAAAAAAGGCCGCCATGCGGGCGAACGACTGGTAGTGCACATCGTCAGTGCCCAGACTTTCGTCGTACTCCTTGCTGATATCAATGTTGGCGATAGGGCTCTGGCACACGATCGTTCCTCTGTTGATCCCGCTGCGTCATCGGGATACGCGTCAGCACCAGCGCGCCGACCACCAGCAGCCCGGCCACAAACCACAGCCCCGAGCTGAAGCTGCCGGTCGCGTCGCGCAGGATTCCAATCAGCAGCGGGCTGACGGCGGAGCCGACGTTGCCGATGGCGTTGATCACCGCCAGCGCCACCGCACGGGACTGCAGGCTAATCACCCGATCCGGCGTGGTCCAGAATATCGCCATGGCGGTAAACGATCCGGTTGAGGCCATGATGATGCCAAGCAGCTGGATCAGGCTGTGATCGGTCGCGGAGGCCAGCATCCATCCCGCCGCGGCGAACAGGTACGGCAGGATGGTGTGCTTTTTTCGCTCTTTCAGCCTGTCGGAACGGCGGCTCCACCAGATCATCCCGAGGATGGTGCAGAACTGCGGGATCGCCGCCAGCAGGCCGATGACGATGTTGCTGCTCCCCGTGTTGAAGCTCTGCAGGATCTGCGGCGTCCAGATGTTGATCGCGCTCAGCGTATTGGTCAGGCAGAAGTAGGCCAGCGTGTAGAGCAGCACCGCCGGGGTCAGCACCTCGCGCAGCGTCGAGCGCGGCGTGACGGATTGGGCAATGGCAACCTCCTGCTCGCGGGCGATCATCGTTTTGAGCGCCTGCTTTTCGTCCTCATCCAGCCAGGTGGCCTGATCCGGCGTGTCGTTGAGGTAAAACCAGGTCACCACGCCGAGCACCACCGACGGCAGCCCTTCCAGCAGGAACAGCCACTGCCAGCCCTTGAGGTTCCACAGCCCGTCCATCGCCAGAATGTACCCGGAGAGGATCGAGCCGAGCATCATGGTCACCGGCATGGCAATCATAAACAGCGCGTTGGCGCGGGCGCGGTGATAGGCCGGGAACCACCAGGTGAGGTAGACCAGAATCCCCGGCAGGAAGCCCGCTTCGGCAATGCCCACCAGCATGCGCAGGACGTAGAGGGTTTCGGGGCTGGTGGCGAACATGGTGCAGGTGGAGGCAATACCCCACACTACCATGATCCCGGCGATCCAGCGGCGCGCGCCGATCTTCGCCAGCATGATGTTGCTCGGGATCCCGCACAGCACGTAGGTGACGTAAAAGAGCGTCGCGGCCAGGCCAAACATGGTTGAGGTGAGGCCCAGATCTTTGCCCATCGTCAGCCCGGCGAAGCCGATGTTGATGCGATCGAGAAACGAGAAAACAAACAGGATAAAGAGAAAGACGATCAGGCGTCGGAACAGCTTGTGAATGACGCGGTGTTCAACGTCTTTATTATCATGGGCTTGCAGGGTAGAGGTCGTCATGGTGCGCTCCAGATCTTACGTTTAGTAGACGGATTTATTGTTATTAACTGACGTAACCGGTTTTTCGATAAAGCGTGCCGCCAGCGCTTCCGCGCCGCGGGCGAGCAGGGTGGTGTCGACCCCGACGGCGACAAACCGCGCGCCGAGTTCAAGATAGCGTTTTGCCAGCGGCTCGTTCGCCATCAGGATGCCGGGGGCTTTACCCGCAGCGCGTATCTGTGCGATCGCCTGTTCAATGGCGGCCTGCACCTCCGGGTGCTGCGGATTGCCGGCAAAGCCCATGTCGGCGCTGAGATCCGCCGGGCCGATAAACACGCCGTCGACGCCTTCCACGTCCAGGATCTGCGGCAGGTTTTTCAGCGCCTCACGGGTTTCGATCTGCACCAGCACGCACATGGCGTCGTTGGCCTGCTGCAGGTAATCCGGAATGCGGTTCCAGCGCGAGGCGCGCGCCAGGGCGCTGCCGACGCCGCGAATGCCCGCGGGCGGGTAGCGGGTGGCACGTACCGCCTGCCGCGCTTCGTCGGCGTTTTGCACCATCGGCACCAGCAGGGTTTGCGCACCCACGTCCAGCAGCTGTTTGATTTGCACCGGGTCGTTCCACGACGGGCGCACCACCGGCTGGCTGGGATAAGGGGCGATGGCCTGCAGCTGGGTCAGGACGGTCTGCACGCTGTTCGGCGCGTGCTCGCCGTCGATCAGCAGCCAGTCGAAGCCTGCTCCGGCCAGCAGCTCCGCGCTGTAGCTGCTGGTCAGCCCCAGCCATAGCCCAATTTGCGGGCGGCCCGCCTGCAGCGCCGCTTTGAATGCGTTTTGCATGGTTATCTCCTAGACAAAGCGGCAGCTGATGGAGCCCATGTTGCCGTAGTCGACGTGGAAGGTGTCGCCTCTGCTGGCGGGCACCGGGCGGGTAAACGAGCCGCCGAGAACGATCTGGCCAGGCTCAAGCTGCACGTCGTACGGCGCAAGCTTGTTAGCCAGCCACGCCACGCCGTTGGCCGGGTGGTTAAGCACGCCTGCGGCGACGCCGGTCTCTTCGATCACGCCGTTGCGGTAGAGCAGGGCGGAGATCCAGCGCAGGTCCAGCTCGTCGGGCTTAATCGGACGGCCGCCGAGGATCACCCCCGCGTTGGCGGCGTTATCGGAGATGGTGTCGAACACCTTGCGCGGGCGCTGGGTGTCCGGGTCGACGTTGTGGCAGCGGGCGTCGATCAGCTCCAGCGCGGGGATCACGTAGTCCGTGGCGTTATAGACGTCGAAGATCGTGCAGTTCGGGCCGCGCAGCGGTTTTGCCAGCACGAACGCCAGCTCCACTTCAATGCGCGGGACGATAAAGCGGTCGACCGGGATGTCGCTGCCGTCGTGGAAGAACATGTCGTCCAGCAGCGCGCCGTAGTCCGGCTCGCTAATCTGCGAGCTGGCCTGCATCGCTTTAGAGGTGAGGCCGATCTTGTGGCCCTTCAGCACGCGGCCTTCGGCGATCTTCAGGCTGACCCATTCGCGCTGGACGGCGTAGGCGTCGTCGATAGTGATCGTCGGGTAGTCGAGGGAGATCTGGCGGATCTGCTCCCGGGACTGCTCCGCCTGATGCAGACGATGGGCGATCAGGGTATGGGTGTGTTTATCGAGCATGGCGTATCCTTTATGCGGCTGTTGCCGGGTGGCGCTGCGCTTACCCGGCCTACGTTCGAGCCGTTGTAGGTCCGGTAAGCGAAGCGCCACCGGGCGGAAAAGATGTCTATTTAAACAACGCGTGCACGTTGTTTTGTTTGTAATTGAGCGTTGGGTGCAGTTCGTCCAGCTCAAACGACAGCGCCAGATAGCGGCTCGCCATCAGCGCCGCGAAGTGCGTTTTAATCAGCGCAAACAGCATTTCACCGACCTCTTCCCGGCTCTCCAGACTGCGCCCCGCGCCAATCTTCAGCGTCATATGGACAAAGGCGTAATCGTGCTTGCCGTCGGCCATCTGCCAGGTGTCCAGCCAGTGGGCGCGGCTGCGGATACCGCCGATAGGGAAGATGCCCGTGGCGGCGAGCGCCTCGTTCACTTTGGCGAACAGCCCCGGCAGGTCGGCCTGCTCGCGGATGTTGTCGGTACATTCAGCAATAAAGTGCGGCATGGAGGCTCCTTACGCGGGCAGGGGGAAAACGGCGTTGACCTGGCCGGTGCCGGAGCTGGCGAACAGCTCGGTGAGAAACTCCACCTTGCCGTCGTATTTGTCCCAGCCGAGCATCCCCAGCAGCATCACCGTGTCGTGCATGTTGCCCTCGCCGTAGCAGTAGTCGGCGTACTCCGGCAGCATGCTGCAAAACTCTTTAAACTGGCCTTCGCGCCACAGCTTGACCACGCGCTCGTCCATCTGGCGGTCGAACTCCCGGGTGTAGCTGTTCATCCCTTCCTCGGCGCGCTGGTCGTCGATAAAGCGGTGCGACAGCGAGCCGCTGGCGAGCACCGCCACGGTGCCGTCATATTTTTCGATGGCGCTGACGATGGCCTCGCCCAGCCTGCGGCTGTCGGCGAAGTCGTGAACCGTGCAGAACGCCGAGATGGAGACCACCTTGAAGTGCTTATCCGCGTTCATGTAGCGCATTGGCACCAGCGTGCCGTACTCAAGCTTGAGGCTCGGAATGTTGTGCGCTTTGGCGCGCACGCCACGCTTCACCGCTTCGTCGGCAATCAGCTGGCCGAGTTCCGGGTTGCCGTCGTAGTCGTAGGTCATGTCGCGGATAAAGTGCGGCAGCTCGTTGCTGGTGTACACGCCCGAGAAATGGTCCGCACAGTTGATGTGATACGCGCTGTTCACCAGCCAGTGGGTGTCGAAGACGATAATGGTGTCGACGCCCAGCTCCCGGCAGCGCTTGCTAATTTCTTTATGCCCATCGATGGCGCCCTGGCGGCAGCCGTGGTTTTTGCCCGGCAGTTCGGAGAGATACATCGACGGCACGTGGGTGATTTTTGCCGCTAACGCTAATTTGCCCATTTTCAGATCCCCCACTTTGGAATCGGATGGTCGCCCATGGAGATGCAGACGTTCTTCATCTCCGCGAATACCTCGAAGCTGTACTCGCCCCCCTCGCGGCCGGTGCCGGAGGCCTTCACGCCGCCAAACGGCTGGCGCAGGTCGCGCACGTTCTGGGTGTTGACGAATACCATGCCCGCTTCGATATTGCGCGCCAGGCGCAGCACTTTGCTGACGTCCTGGGTCCAGATATACGACGCCAGGCCGTACTCCACGTCGTTGGCCAGGCGCAGCCCTTCCGCTTCGTCCTTAAACGGCAGCAGGCAAGCCACCGGCCCGAAGATCTCCTCCTGCGCCACGCGCATGCGGTTATCAACATCCGCCAGCACGGTCGGGCGCAGGAAGTTGCCGCCCTTCAGGTGTGCAGGCAGGTCGGTCGGTTTGTCCGGGCCGCCCGCCAGCAGGGTTGCGCCTTCCTCGATGCCGAGGCGGATATAGCCGGAGACTTTTTCCCAGTGCTGTTGGCTGATGAGCGCGCCAATCTGGGTGTTCGGATCGGTCGGGTCGCCCACGCGCAGGCGGCTGGCGCGCTCGGCAAAGCGCTTCACGAATTCCGGGTAGATGCTCTGCTGGATGAAGATGCGCGAGCCCGCGGTGCAGCGCTCGCCGTTGATGGAGAAGATGGTGAAGAGGGCGGCGTCCAGCGCGCGCTCGATATCCGCGTCTTCAAAAATCAGCACCGGGGATTTGCCGCCCAGCTCCATGGAGTACTTCTTCAGCCCGGCGTTTTTCATGATGTTGCGCCCGGTGGCGGTGCCGCCGGTGAAGGAGACGGCGCGCACGTCGTGATGCCGCACCAGCGCATCGCCTGCCGTCGCGCCGTAGCCCTGCACCACGTTGAGCACGCCCGCCGGAATACCCGCTTCGAGGGCCAGTTCGCCCAGACGGTCGGCGGTGAGAGGGGAGAGCTCGGACATCTTCAGCACCGCGGTATTGCCTAAGGCCAGACAGGGCGCGACCTTCCAGGTGGCGGTCATAAACGGCACGTTCCACGGCGACACCAGCGCGCAGACGCCCACCGGCTGCACCAGGGTGTAGTTGAGCATCTTGTCGTCGACCGGGTAGGTCTTGCCGTTCATCTGCTGGCACACCTCGGCGAAGAATTCGAAGTTGTGCGAGGCGCGCGGAATGAGCACGTTTTTGGTCTGGTGGATCGGCAGCCCGGTGTCGGCGGTTTCCATGGCGGCGATCTCCGGTACGTTCTGGTCGATCAGATCGCCCAGACGACGCATCAGGCGCGCGCGCTCCTTCATCGGCAGGTTGGCCCACTTCGGAAACGCCTCTTTGGCGGCGGCAACGGCCTGATGGATTTCGGCTTCGCCGCCGGCGGCCACTTCTGCCAGGACCTCGCCGGAGGCCGGGTTAGTGGTGTGGAAGTAGTCGCTGCCCGCGACGTTTTTACCGTTGATCCAATGGTTTATCTTTTTCATTTTGCCGTCTCCTCACTCACAATTCGGTTCACCAGGCGTCCCACGCCTTCCACTTCCACCACCACCTCATCGCCCGGCACCACGTCGGACAGCCCCTTCGGCGTGCCGGTGGCAATCATGTCGCCCGGCTGCAGGGTCATAAAGTCGCTCAGGTAGGCGATCAGGTACGGGATGCTGAAGATCAGATCCGCCGTGGTGCCTTCCTGACGCAGCTCGCCGTTAACGAAGGTGCGCAGGGCGAGGTTGTGCGGGTCGGGAATGGCTTCTTTTGGCACGATGTTGGGGGAAATGGGGGTCAGCCCGTCGCGGCTTTTTACCCGCAGGTTCGGGCGGTAGTAGTTTTCGAGATAGTCACGAATGGCGTAGTCGTTGCAGACCGTGTAGCCCGCAACATAGTCCATCGCCTCGGCTTCGCTCACCTTGCGGGCGGTTTTGCCGATGACCACCACCAGCTCCGCTTCATAGTGCATGTACTCGACGTTGTTCGGGCGCACCGAGGTCTGGTTGTCGCCGTTGAAGGTGTTAGGCGCTTTGATAAAGACCAGCGGCTCGGTGGGCGGCTTGAAGTCCAGCTCGCTGGCGTGATCGGCATAGTTCAGGCCGAGGGCAAACAGCGTGGCGTGCGGCGGCGTGCTGCGCGCAATAGTGACATCGCGCTCGTCCACCACCGGGTTTTCCAGCGGTGGAAATCCTTCCGCCAGAATACGCACCCGATCGCCCGGGCGGATCTCAACGCGGCTGTGCGGGGTACCGAGCAGGATCGCATCACCGGGATTAAGGGTGGCGAACTCGCTCAGGGCGCTCAGCAGTTCGGCAGCGTTACGCTGCAGATCGGCGGTGTTCCAGTGGTCCGCTTCGCGGCCGTTGATCTCGGTGATGATGGTCAGGCTATCCACGTTATCAACGGCGACCGGTTCGCCAAGCGGGCAGAATCCGTCCCGGCATTTGGCCTTGATGGCCGGGCGGTAGAAGCTCTCTTCCGGCAGGCTCACCTCGTTGGCCAGCGCATATCCGGCGATGTACGCCGCGGCGTCCTCCACGCGCACCTTGCTGGCGGTTTTACCGACCACCAGCGCTACCGTGGCGCCGCTCAGCACCGTTTCCCCCTGCGGGTACGGAATGGGGTCGCCCGCGCGAATCACGGTGTTATGCGGTTTGATAAACCACACCGCCGTTTTCGGCGGCGTGTTGTAGGGGGCTTTTTCAAACGCCTCTCGCCAGGCTTCGCGCTGGCTCTGATGGTTGAGGGCGACGGCAAAGACGGTACCTTTCATTCACATACTCCTCAGGCCGGAGGTCCGGTTTGGATTTCATTAATATGTTAATGATCTGGTTTTATGCTTTTGCTGATTATTTCGCAATCAGAAGTGAAGAATTTGTGATATGAATAACAATAAATTTACATATTCTTTTTTATGTAAAGTAAAATCAGGTGTTTAATAAAATTAATGGGTTTCTGTTAGACTTTTGGGCAGAAAACGTGTTGTTTATAAAAACATCTTTTGGTGATTGTTTACTTGTTAATGATTGGCGGGGAGAGGCTATGCATGATTCATTAACCATCGCGCTGCTGCAGGCGCGGGAAGCGGCGATGTCCTACTTCCGCCCGATTGTGAAGCGCCATAATCTGACCGAGCAGCAGTGGCGTATTGTGCGCGTGCTGGCTGAACATCCGTCGATGGATTTTCACGATCTGGCGTTTCGCACCTGCATCCTGCGCCCGAGCCTGACCGGCATTCTGACGCGCATGGAGCGCGACGGCCTGGTGCTGCGCTTAAAGCCGCTGAACGACCAGCGCAAGCTGTACGTCTCGCTGACCAAAGAGGGCAATGCGCTGTATGAGCACGCCCAGGCGCAGGTGGAGGAGGCGTATCAGCAGATTGAGGCGGAATATACGCCGGAGAAGATGAAACAGCTGACGGCGCTGCTGGAAGAGTTTATTGAACTCGGAAACCGACATAACGCAGCGCGGGAAGAAGAGTAAAAACCACAAATTTCAGGATGAATTTCGTAAAGTTTTCCCTTTCCAGGCCGAAAATTCTGTATCTGTCTGAGGAAAGAGAAAACATGTTAAACCGTATCAAGATTGTCACCAGCTTAATGCTGGTTTTAGCGATATTTGGCCTTTTACAACTCACATCCGGTGGTCTTTTCTTTAATGCTCTGAAGAATGACAAAGAGAATTTCACCGTCCTGCAAACCATTCGCCAGCAACAGTCCACGCTGAACGGCAGCTGGGTTGCGTTGCTGCAAACCCGTAATACCCTGAACCGCGCGGGTATCCGCTACATGATGGATCAGAGCAATATCGGTAGCGGCGCGACCGTGAACGATTTGATGCAAATCGCGTCTGCGTCTCTGAAGCAGGCGGAAAAAAACTGGGCTGCCTACGAAGCCCTGCCGCGCGATCCGCGTCAAAGCGATGCGGATGCCATGGAGATCAAGCGTAACTATGATATTTACCACGGCGCGCTGGCGGAGCTGATCCAGCTGCTTGGCGCGGGCAAAATCAACGCCTTCTTCGACCAGCCAACCCAGAGTTACCAGGACGGTTTTGAGAAGCAGTACGTGAGCTACCTGCAGCAGAACGACAAGCTGTACCAGATGGCGGTCGAAGACAGCAACAGCTCCTACAGCCAGGCTATCTGGGTGCTGATCGGCGTCCTGATTGCGGTGCTGGTGGTGATTGTGGCCGTCTGGCTCAACATCAAGCAGACGCTGATCTCCCCGCTGAATCGTCTGATCGACAACATTCGCCATATCGCCAGCGGCGATCTGGTGAAGCGCATTGAGGTTCAGGGCACCAACGAGATGGGTGAACTGGCCGACTCGCTGCGTCATATGCAGGGCGAACTGGTGCGTACCGTTGGCGACGTGCGTAACGGCGCGAATGCGATCTACAGCGGCGCGAGTGAAATCGCGATGGGCAACAACGACCTCTCCTCCCGTACTGAACAGCAGGCCGCTTCCCTGGAAGAGACCGCTGCCAGCATGGAGCAGCTGACGGCGACCGTTAAGCAGAACGCCGAGAATGCCCGTCAGGCGAGTCATCTTGCGCTGAGCGCCTCTGAAACCGCGCAGAAAGGCGGCAAAGTGGTGGATAACGTGGTGCAGACCATGCGTGATATCGCCGGAAGTTCGCAGAAAATCGCCGATATTATCAGCGTGATCGACGGCATTGCATTCCAGACCAACATCCTGGCACTGAACGCGGCGGTAGAAGCGGCGCGTGCGGGCGAGCAGGGCCGTGGTTTTGCGGTGGTAGCAGGTGAAGTGCGTAACCTGGCCCAGCGCAGCGCCCAGGCGGCACGCGAGATCAAGAGCCTGATCGAAGACTCCGTGGGTCGCGTGGAAGTGGGTTCAACGCTGGTCGAAAGCGCCGGTGAAACCATGGGTGAGATCGTGAATGCGGTCACCCGCGTCACGGACATCATGGGTGAAATCGCCTCTGCGTCTGACGAGCAGAGCCGCGGTATCGACCAGGTCGGTCTGGCGGTGGCAGAGATGGATCGCGTGACCCAGCAGAACGCCTCGCTGGTGGAAGAGTCTGCCGCAGCGGCAGCCGCACTGGAAGAGCAGGCAAGCCGTCTGACGCAGGCCGTGGCGGTGTTCCGCATTCAGCAGGAGCAGATGAAAGCGCGTGAGTTCGCTTCTGCGAAAACCGTTGCAGCACCGGCGATGGCGCGTAAAACGGTTACCGCTGATGCAGGTGATAACTGGGAAACGTTCTAACGCCGTATGTTGTGCCGGGTGGCGGCTGCGCCTTACCCGGCCTACGGTTCAGGGTTTTGTAGGCCCGGTAAGCGCAGCGCCACCGGGCGATATTACAGAGGCAGGCGCATGGCGCAGCGCGTTTCATACGCGAAACCGTGCGCCGTCTCTTCTTCCCTTTTCTGACGCAGTTCAGGCGTCAGCGTCGTCATTTTTTCAAACCCCAGCCGCGCATAGAACGGCGCATTCCACGGGACGTTCCTGAACGTCGTCAGCGTCAGCGCTGTCAGCCCCTTTCTGCGGGCATGGTCTGCCACGCAGGCGATGAGCTGCCTGCCGATCCCTTTTCCCTGCCAGTCCAGATCAACCGAGAGTTCGACAATAAACAGTGAAGACGGATGGGCTTCGGCAAGGATAAACCCGACGGGCTGGTCGTTTGCCAGCGCCAGCCAGCTTAACCCGCGTTCGACATAGTCGAGGTGTTGCTCAGCGGAAATGACCTCGCCATCGGCAAGCCAGGCGAGTGCCGGGAAGTCACGGAAGCGCCCGGCCGCCGCGCGTTCAATGGCGGGCAGGGCGGCAATGTCGTTGAGGGTGGTGGGGCGAATGCGAAGAGTCATGGCGGCAAGTATAGCCTGACCCGTCGACATTATTCCGAGCAGATCAGCACCGGCGAATAGAAATTGCTGATCACCAGCGCGTCTTCCGGCGTGCGCTCGATCGTCAGAAGCCTTTTATTGCCCAGCGTCAGGCCGGCAACGTATTTTTCAAAGACCCCGGGCGGCATGGCGTCATGGCTAAAACGCTCCACTTTTTGAATAGCGATCTCATACAGTTCGCCCTCCACGTGACGCCATTTAAACATCTCCTGGCGGGAAACCTCCCAGCTGCGTGGGGCATTCACCACGCTGCCGTTAACCGTGATGTACCCGGTTTTGTCGGGATGAAAACGCATAATGATCTCACCGTCAAAGGTGAAATCGTGGTTGTCGCGCCGGTCGGAAAAGGTCAGGTTTCCGTCGCAGGCCACCGACAGCGGGGGCGTGTGAAAGTACCACGCCAGCACGGTGCCCAGCAGCAGCAGGTTGAGGATCAGGATTAGCCAAACTTTTTTGTGTCTCATCATCACCACTCGTAATAGTAAAGCGTACGACAGGCGCTGGCTTTACCCTGCGTGAGGGAACATTGGGAGAGCACCAGCCGCCCTTCGTGGCCGTAGAAAAGCGTTCTCTGAATGTGCATGTAGAAAATTGAATTTTTCAGGCACGGAAGATGGCCGTCCTTCTGAAGCGTTTGCGCCAGCGTTATTGCCTTCCCGTGAAATACGTCCGCCAGCGGCGTAAAGGTGTAGACCGGGCAGGTGCCGATATGCGTCAGCAGATGGATCTCCCTTTGTGAATTTTCTGGCTTGATCAGCACGATCCAGAGGCATAGCGCAACGACGACCAGCGTGAGCGCGCCGCAGAACAGCCATTCAGGGCGAACGCGCCATGCAGGTTTCGCCGTTTCGGCGGTCGGTGGAGCCTCCTCCAGCGGAGTGACCGTAACGTCCGCGCTGAGCATAAAGCCCGTTTTCGGTACGGTAACGATAAGCAGCGCGTCGGGAAGCAGGGCCGCCAGCATCTTGCGCAAAATGCTGATGTACTGGTTTAAGGAGTTGTTAGATCCCTGAAGCCCTCGCCGATCCCAGACTTCCTGGAGAAAGGTTTCCCGTTCAACCACGTTCCCATGATGCTGAACCAGCAGCTTCATGATGGTATTGGCCGTACAGGTGAGGAGCTGCGCATCCTCATCCGGCGCATTGATAAGAGAAACAGAACCGTCCTCGTCGTTATAGACGATGGCGTCAGCAAGCAGGTATTTCATAAGTTGTTGTAATAAAAACAGAGATAAAAAATAAAAAGAGAAGGTCTACGCCTTCCGGGCTGCATTGCTGGCTATTTTAACGCCACTGTTACCGATAACATTGATCCAGACAGGTTTTTGGGTGATTTAATAAGTCAGCGTGATAATCACGTCATCAATAAATTCCCCGGTACCGGTTAGCGGCTGTGCCGGGACCTCGCCGTAAACGGTGTAGTTCTGGGTGCCGCCAGCGGGATTGGTGACCTGCAGCGCATCGCCGCTGCTTTGATCTCCCCAGCGTTGCGTGGCCGCCTCATCCTGCCAGAGCCCGTAGCGCAGGCACTGGCCCTCGTTGTTGCAGAGCTGCCGCTGATTACCGCTGGCATGGTTGCCTTTGCCCATGGCAAGGGTGAATGCGGTTCCGGCCGGGCAGCGCGTGGTCAGGGTGGCGGTGGAACGCGTCGGACGCAGGGTCGCGGTGCTGGTCAGGGTGCCGAAGTTAAGGGGCGTCACGCGCTCGATGTAGCATCCCTGGCTGATTTCGGCCTGCGCGCTGGTGCCGCCCTGCACCTGCTCCCCCTCTGCGGAACCGTCCGAGCAGTTTTGCAGGGCATCCTGACGCAGGGCGCTGTGCCAGGCGATGCGCAGATTCATGTTGTAGTTGTAATAGTGGTAGGCCGGAAGCTGGCTTTGCCCTGCCGGAATGGTAGCGATAAGCGGAAAGGTACCGCTGACGTTGGCATTGCTTTGCGCGGCCAGAGTCTGCTGAATCAGGTTCCCGCTGCTGGCAGGCCCCAGCTCCTGAGAGCGTGCTGCGCCGTTCAGCAGGCGGAAGAGGAGGGTGTACTGTTTTCCCTCCTGGTCCCCCGGCGAGATCATCTCAAAGGGCGGGGCGTCTACGCTGCTCAGGCAGACGTTGAGATATTCCGTCCTGCCCTCGTTGTCGGCCTGGCAGCTAAACTTGACCTCGGTGTTGACGGAGGTGGTATTGCCCGCCACGACGTTGCCAAAGTTAATGGCGGGCATGGAGGTTATCCAGCAGGCTGCCGCCATCGCCTTTACGGACAGGACGAGCAGCAATAATAACGGCGCTCTTAATGACACAGTTGTTCTCCCATATTCTGTATAGATGACGCGGTACGGGGCGCCGGAAGCGCGACCCGGCACTCTCCCTCACCGGTCTTCACCACCAGTTCACCCGGCAGGGGCGGATCTTCAAGCCAGATAAAGCCATCGCGGCCCACGATGGTGGCACCCTGCGGCGTTGACACGACGCTGCCCAGCGGGAGCGGCCTGCGGCGGCTGTCGACCAGCCGGGCCTGAACCGTGACGGCGTGATGGACGTTAAAATCGACTTTGACCGCGCTGTTGTTGCCCGGCCTGGCATGCATGTCGGTGACGGGGGCGATCACATCGGCGGGCAGATCGAGCGGGTTAATGCTGACTTTGCTGTTGTGGTAGCGCGGCAGGTCGGTCAGCAGGAGATAACCGTCCTCATCCGTTTCACCGGCCGGGCGGTTTTCCAGCATCACCGGTACGTGTCCAATGCCGTGCGTGGAGACCAGCGCCATGCCCTGCTGGATGTAGCGCAGCGCGTGCAGGCTGCCGTCCAGCAGCGTCAGGCTCCCTTCGGCTGAGGCGTACTGGTTGCGCTGGCTGGCACCTTGCTGCAGCCCAACGTGCCATTCGCCCGCGCGGCCCAGATAGCCTGCGTCTGCATATCTTTCACGTCGTTCGCCAAAGCCCTGGCCCAGCTCCCATGACCAGCCGCCGGCCTCATCGTCCGGCTGGTGGCGGTAATCCATGCGTGGTTTATCCCGGCTGGCCTGAACGGAGAGCGTGTCCTCGCGACCCAATGGGACGGAAAGCAGTAGCTGAACCTGACTCGACGCATCCGTAAACGAGCGGGTATAGCTCAGCGTGGTGGAGATGTGTGCCGGCAGCGACACCGACCAGGAGGCATTGAGGTAGCGCTGCGTGCTGCCCTGAATGTTCTGCTGTACCCAGCCCGCGCCCACGGTGCCGAAGTGGGGGACGGACTGGCTTACCCAAACGCTGTCGCTGCGTCTGACGGGGGCGGCACCGCTCATGTGGGCGTTGTCGGCGAAATCCGCCTCGGTGCGGACGGTGCTGGCAGAAATGCCCGTTCCTCTGCCGTTCCACTGCCAGCCGAGGCCCCACTGAACGCCCTGACCGTAAGGGCTGTCGCTCACGGCAACGTGCTGGCTAACCACCCCTACGGCGGGAGAGACCAGCCAGTCAGCGCCCGTGCCCACGTTGTGCAGCCTGCGCTGCTGCTCCGTATGCAGCGCCAGCGTCAGGTGATTATTCACCCCATAGCGCCAGCCCGCGTCCAGCAGCGGCGAGGCGGCATAGTCGTCGGAGTGCAGGGCGTAGTTTTCCCGCATCCAGCCGATGTCCAGCGAACCGCTGCTGAGCCCTTCCGCCAGCATGCCCGGCGCGCCGTAGAGATCGAGCTGTACGGTGCGACGCTGGCCGTTGATATCGGTAATGACCACCTCCGCCTGCCCGCTTCCGGTGAAGGAGGGCAGGGTATCCAGCAGAAAGTCACCCGGCGTGACGCGCTGGCTGCTCTGCTTAAGGCCGTCGATATACAAATCGACCGTGGAAGGCAGTACGGCCGTGTCGCTGTAGCGGCTGCGCGGTTCAGTATTGAGTTGCGGATTGAGCTCAAAATTACGTGCCCAGTGCAGCCCGCCAAAGCGCACCTGTCGGCTCCAGCGGGTGCCGGTGGTGATGCTGTCGCCCAGCGCCAGCGTGGTCAGCGAGTCGGTGTTGTCCCACTGCCAGCGGGTTTCGAGACGCGTGTGGGTCGGTCGACCGGCGCTGTTTTCCTCCCCGGCATGGCTTGAGAAACTGCTGCTGAACGTTCCGGGTAATCCTTCGGATGCGGTCAGCATGGTCTGGGCGTTGAGCTGGCGCTTCCCCTGCGCATCGCTGGCGTAGAGCGCGTATCCGAGCGTATAGGCGCTGACGGGTTGCGCATCAGGGTAGCGATACATCGGCGCGGGCTTTGAGGCGGTGAGATGCTGCTGGCCCTCGAGCGCCTCTGCCTCAGCGGTAATCGACACCTGCTGGGACAGCACGTCGAGATTAACCTTCAGGCCCGGCAGGGACGTCAGCTCAACCCATTCGGCGCGATCGTCCGGGGCGTGAAGCCCCAGCTTTTTCATGTCGCTGCGGCTTATCCATAACGCATTATCCACCACCCGGCAGGCCCAGAGCTCGCCTCGCGGGGCGTGGTTCACGGTAATGGCCAGCCATTGTACGGTGTCGGCGGGTTCAGTCCGGGCTGACAGCATGAGCGGTAGCCAAAACAGGAGCGCGAGAAGCGAGCGGGCGCAGGGGTATCTGGCTGGCATGGTGGTCATCATTGAGATAGACGCGCAGCGTGCTGAGCGCGTGACGTGAAGCGTGTTTAAGCGGCAAAAGGGCGGTTTGTCCCGGGAGCACATAGCCCGCCAGGCCTTTAATCGACCCTACAACCTGCCCATCGGCCGTCAGGGCCTCAAGGTGGCTCAGACGGATGTGGCGGTTTCCGGCATTAAAGCAGCGAAGGGTGGCCGGTATTTCAGACTGCTCACAGCTCAGGGCATCGTGGCTGACGGGCGCGCTCTGGTTACCGGCAATAAACACCGGAATCGAGTAGCGCAGCAGGAAGTGCACCGCGGTGGGATTGGCGGCACGGGACGTGGCGTCCGGCAGTTCGTCGATAACCAGCCGGTAACTTTGCTCCTGTGCACGGATGCCGGGCTGCATGACGATAATACGCACCAGCTGCTGCTGGCCCGGCGCCAGTGATGTCATCGCCGGGCTGCTGACCACCTCCCCGGTGGCCACCAGCACATCTTTACCGTTTTTTTGCGTCCATTCGTACACCCGAATCTGCGCATGGATGGCCGCTTTCCCACTGTTAGTGAGATAGACCGCCGCTGCCCGCTGGTCGCTCTGCAGATCGAGCGTTACCGGGGCCACCTGAAGCGTGGCGGCCAGCGCGTAGCGTGACAGCAGCGCCAGCATCATGAGCCACAGAATGAAGCAGGAAAGATAGCGACGCACGATCAGTACTCCAGTTTTAACGTGATATCGTCGCTGTAGGTACCTGCCTGGGCGGTTGTCAGCGCCCCGGCGTCAATCACGCCATACAGCGTTTCTTCCTGTTCCGCACCGTTGCCGGTATCGTCCAGGCCATTCGTGCCGGTGATTTGCGTCTGTTTGCCTTCGTCAGCAAAGAGCTTCCACGCAATCTTCTGCGCGCCCGTGTCGCCGTTTTCCGGCTTCAGCCAGAAGGTTCCATTTTCGCCGTCGTTGCTGGTGGCGGTCAGAGTGAACGGCGTGCCGTTGGTACAGACGATATCGACCTGCGTTTTGGCCTGGATTTCGCTCGACTCATCGGAGCCGTGACGCGAGAAGTTGAGGTCGTTGGCTTTGAGGGTGCACGACTTCACGACCTCAAGTGATACGTGCATCGTCGCGCTTGCGGTGCTGTCTGCGGCGATCGCAGCAGCAGGAAGCAGGAGAACGGAACAACATACAACGGTGGGAATAATTTTCATGATCTTATTTCCTGACGTGAGTAACAGTGCAATTACAAAGCGAATGACTGAGCGTCCAGCAGGCAGCGTTTTTGATGGAATGCCGCCAGGTTGTGGCAGCAACAAGTGGGGCAAGGCCATAAACAGGCATTGCCGCGCAGAACGATGACCATATCGCCAGCATTCGGAATGAGAGGGGTCATTTTCTGCCCCACAGATAGCCCTGGCCGTAATCGGCCGCGCTGGCGCGGGCCAGTGCGAAATCACCCGCGGTTTCAATGCCTTCGATCAGCACCTTGCTGGCGACGCGCTTGCACTGGCGGGTGAGATGCAGAAACTTCGCCTGCTCGGTCCGTCCGTTCCAGAAGGTATGTTTGTCAATTTTGATGCCGCAGAAGCGGATCTGGCTGGTCAGAAGTTCGGGAAGAAGGTCTTCGCAAACATCGTCTGCCCACACTTCTATCCCCCACTGATGGAGCGTTGCGATGCATTTCCGCAGCGCCCGGCTTTGCGTATCGTCGAGTTGTATCATCGAATGGAGATCGGTGACCTCGATAGCAAGTCTCTCCGGGCAGGGGGTTTCTTCTTTGAGCCTGTCGAGGAAGTCCGTGTCCAGCAGTAAATCCGATGTCGCATTGAGGTAATACTTGTCGCCATCCTTGCAAAACATGGCGTGACGAAGCTGCGCAAAGAAGTGCGCTTTACGCTGCCTCGCGGTCATCGAGCCAAAGTAATCTTCAAGATTGACGTGGGGCTTTGCCGTGGACAATACCTCCCAGGCAATCACATTTTCACTGCGCAGTGCCCGGATGGATTCGAACTTATAGCCGGTTAGCATGATAAAAGTGCGTAACGCTCCGTGGTGATTTCAGGAGCTGCACATTTTATGGATTTGGTTTTTGGCAGGATACTTATAGATAAAAATGGCTCATATAAAGTGTTTTTATCTGTTTTATAAGATTTATAAAGGATTATTTATTTTCATAAGCGCCCGGCAGAACGCCGGGCGCGACGCGCATTAACCCGCTTTGCTGATGATTTTGATTTCGACCATGCCAATTCCGATCTCGCGCGGCGAATGCCCAAGAATATTTCCCTCATTCGTCGACTGCGGGTCCGGCGGTACAATCACCAGGGTATTGCTGCGCGAAGGGTTCTCAAAATGCAGCGTTTGTGTGCTCACGTCGTTTCCAAGCGTTAACGTCTGCTCCCGATCGCCCACGCGCACGGGTACGGGCTTGTTAGCATTAGGCCCATAAGCCCTGGCGGTGATCACCAGATCAAATTGTTCAGGCAGGGGATGGGTGTACTCAATTTTCACCTCATTGCCCAGCTGCGCGTTGGACCAGCGTCCCCAGGACTCCGGCCGCGAGATGCCGCTAAACTGTTTCACTTCCTCCGGCGCGCCGGCCACGTTAAAGATAAAGCTGTCCGCTTTGTAGCGAATATCGTTGTCGACGATTTTCAGCATGTCGACGTTACGCTGATAGCGCGCGGTATCTATCACCGTATCTTTAAAGGCGGTTTTGCCCTTCCACTGCGCCTTATCCACGTGCTGCACGGTTTGCTCTCCGCCAAGCTGGCCCTGCGAGACGCACCAGTCGGTCGAGAGAGCCAGCGGCTGCGACCAGAGCTGGCCCATTTTGTAGCACCGGTCGACCCAGACGAAGTTATCGCGTGGCGCAAAATCGGCCAGCTGGTAGCGCAGCGGCGCGGAATACTCGCTTTCCGGCAACGGCTCAACGCGTCCTTCCGATACGCGCAGCAGCAGCGGCAGACGGAAGTTGCTACCCGAGAAGGCAATGGTGTTTTTATCCCGATCGACGGTGAAGTCCTTCATCTCTTTCGGGAAGTTCCACAGGCGGATGATGTCTGGCTTCCAGGCGAGAATTTTTTCCTTCATGTTGAGGAACACTTCCGACAGGGATTGCCCCGACAGCGTGCTGCGGCCCAGGCCAATAAAGTTGTCGCCGCCCAGAATGTCCAGCACGGTGGCGCCGTTATCCATGGAGTTGCGTTTGGTGGCGATCTCCTCCTGCTGCGGCTGGTCGCCGCGCAGGACGAAGAACAGGTTGCTGCGATCCTGCTTGTTGAGCTGATCCCACGCGCTGTTTTTCATCGCCAGATGGTCAGATGAGACGACAATGACGGTGTTTTTAAACCAGGGCGAGGCTTTGATTTTCTCGACCAGTGCGGCGATGTGCTCCTGACTGCAGGTGACGGCGCTGAATGATTTGTTGTTTTTGCCATCAATCTCATAGCTTTTGCGCTTACAGGTGCGCGAGACAAACCCGTCCGGATGGTGGGTGTCCACCGTCAGTGCAAAGAGAGAGAAACGCTTGCCCGCGCGGGACAGCTCCTCGAATTTCTTCCAGGTTTCGTCGAGTACCGTATCGTCATAGAAGCCCCAGTCGTTGCGGTAGCTCGGATCGGCAACCGTCGTTTTTAACTCTTCTGAGCCGTACAGGTGGTCAAAACCGTGGGATTTCAGGAACACATCTTTTCCGGCGAAACGCAGGTTTGCTCCCTGCATAAAATAGTTTTCGTAGCCGGAGTTTTTCAGGATATCGCCGAGGCAAATATTCTGCGGGAAGAAGGTCGACATGGAGGCTGAGGCGTTACCTTCAAAAGGCGCGAACAGCGGGATACCGCACTGGGAGGCAACCATCCCGGCAATCGTATAATCCGTGCCGGGCAGCTGCATGGTGTGGCTGAAATCGAGACCTTCATTTTTCAGCGCGCCCAAATCTGGCGTCAGGTCCGGGAAGGCATCGTTATCAAAGTAGGTGCGCTCCAGGCTTTCACCGTAGATATAGACCAGATTGAGCGTCGGGTTGGCGATCGTTTTCGACGGCTCTTTGTAGTAAGCCGCGAAATCCGGATCGCCGTCGCGCGACTGGGATTTCACCAGCTCGGTGATCTGATGGAACGCCGGGCTGGCGTCGACGGAGGCCAGCGCCAGGAATAACGCCAGCAGGCTGTAGCCATGATGGTGTGGATGATGGCGACGGCGACGCAGCACCCAGGCCAGCGCGCCAAAAATCATCACCAGCGCGACGATAAGGCCGAGCCCCGGAAGTATGTACTTACCCACACCTGCGCCCGTCAGGCTGTTCGTCAGAGTGTAGAGCACCGCATCGTTAATACCGTCACCGGTAAAGTAATCGCTGGCGTATAAGGTAATGTTTAAAATAATAAAAATGCCGAGCACCACCAGCGTGGCGATAAACCACCAGGTGTGACGGCCGGCTTTCCAGGCGTAAACGCCGACAGAAGCCAGAAAAAGGATAAGAGACATGAATTCTGACAACAGCATATCCTCATGACGCCAGGTGCTTCGCTGGCTAACTGTTTATTTTTTGGGTGATACAATGTAATTGCGATGTCGTTAAGCTGCAATTTTAGTGTCACGAAAGTGTGCTGTTGTTAGGATTTGGTTTAGAAAATCGTTTTTATGAAGATGTGCACATCCTGACAAACGGACGCTGAGACGGTGGCAGGCAGGAAAAACGCTCATTTAGCGCCGCGCTGCAAGACTATCGCACTAAACGCGGCGTGTTGTGGCAGAAAATGGGGTGGATCAGGAGATGAAATTAACGCCTTGTTTCAGCACCAGATCGCAGGCTTTGGTTTTCACCTGTTTGGCCAGAGAAGAGTTGCCGAGGGTGCTCAGGTTAAGCTGCTGACCGTTCTGCGCGTTAAGCAGGCCCTGAATGCCGTCCATGTAGTTGGTGTCCGCTTTTTGCTCCTGAGTATCCAGACCCAGTTTACCCAGCACCTGGTTTTTTACATTTTGCGCGTCGGTCACGGAGGCCAGCTTTTGCTTCGCGCAATATTCCAGAATCCCCGCCGCGTTGTTCATCGTCCCCGCGCTCAGGCTCTGGGAACTGTTGCCCAGCAGGCTGGTGAGGGAAGAGGCGGAGAGTCCGCCCTGCGTGCTGCTGCTCTCTTTGGTCAGCTCATTTGCTGCGCTTGACAGGGATTCCTGCCAGGACGCCGCCTGCGCTGCGCCGGTTACCAGCAGCGCGCCTAAAAAGGTGCTGATTAGAATCTGTTTTTTCATCATGGCTCTCTCAAAAAGGTCCGTTTTGGGCCGAAGGGGTTCCAGTATATACCTGCGACCTGTCGGCGATTCCTGGAACTGTCTTAATACTCTTTCCCGGTGACGCGGCTGCGGTAACTGTCCCAGTCGAAGATGACATAGAGGCTGTTACCCAGCTTCATGCGGTCCATGACGCGTTCCCCCAGCAAGCGGGTCATCTCGTCGATGTTGTGGTTTGTCAGCATGCCGGTGGGGCGTTTGGACGAGGAGCGGCGATCGACAATCTGGTTGATGATGACTTTTTCATAGCGGGATTCCGTCTGAACGCCAATCTCATCGATGACCAGCAGGTCGACGTTACTCAGATCGTTAAGCAGCTGTTCTTCGCTGGTTTCACGGTTGCTGAAGGTGTCTTTCATCGCGGACATGATATCGGCCACGGTGATGATGAGGACCGATTTACCGCGCAGAAGCAGCTCGTTGCAGATGGCGGCAGCAAGGTGGTTTTTGCCGGTGCCGGGCTTGCCGCTAAAGATGAAGCTGGCGATATTGCCGTCGAACTCATCCACGTACTGCCGCGCGGCAGCGAGCGCGTTCATCTGCCCGGTGGTCTCAATTTTATAGTTATCGAACGAGCAGTTCTGGTGCAGGGGACGAATACCGGAACGGTTAAAGGTGCGCTGCATTTTCATCGCCCGATTTTCGCGGGCGAGCGCGGCGGCGCGGATCTTGCCTTGCTCTTTTTGCCACGCCAGCAGCTCTTCACCGGTGGTGAAAGCAGGCTTCACGTTGGCAGGCATCATTTTTTGCAAACGTTTCATCAGGTCGCCGACGTTCTTCATTTCGCACCTCGGAATCCGCGGGGGATCTGTTTATCCGGTTCTGAAAAGGCATTGATATCACGTTTTGGCTGGCCGTTGTTGCCGGCGCGGGTAATCTGAAGATGACGCGCGAGCTTTTGCTGCCACTGAATATGGGTGAACACTTTACCCTCCGCCTGCCACCAGGCGGTAAACGCGGCAAGCTCTTCCGCTGTGGCGGGTTGGGTTAACGCAATGCCCCACAGCGCGGCCTGCCGCTGAAAATCTGCATCCGGCTGCCAGCCCGCATAGAG